>DAOUMF010000224.1:0-1727 GCA_034411955.1 Dehalococcoidia bacterium | reverse complement strand
TTGAGGGCGGCGGGGGCCGTCCACGCGTGGGCTGGATCCCCTCTTCCAGCCAGCGCCGCCACCACCAGGCCCAGCAGAACAAATCGCAGATATCGCATGGTGGCCCCCTTCCGGCATCCCGCCGTTCGTGGCGGCCCAATTATACGCTTTCGCGATATCCTGTCAACTTTCGCGAGGGAGAGCGAGCGGAGCGGAGGAGGACAGCCGTAGGGGCGCTGCTTCAGCCAGAGGCTGATCTCCGCCGGAGGCGGATGCGCCTCTGGAGCACGCCTTCGGTGGACGCTGCGCCCCTACAACATTTCCCCGCTGGAGTCTACCTCCCGAACAGCTCCTCCGCTATCTCGTCCTTTGAGATCTCTAGGTACGCCGCCACGTCCGCCAGGATTCCGCTCAGGGTGCCGACCCGCAGAGCCTTGTGCATGGGGACAGTGATGTGGTGGTCGGCGCCCTTCGCACTGGAGGTCAGTCGTAGATGGCTGCCTGTCTGCCTGGTCGTCTCATACCTGTAGCGACGGAGGAGCGAGGCAAGCTCCGCCCCGGTGAGGTCCCGCGGCAGCCTCAAACGGGGATAACCTCGTCCTTAACCAGATGGAGTCGGATGACCTGGGGCCGCGAGCCCTCATCGAAATGGCAGCGCACCGCGTCCTGGACCATCGCCTTCAGCTCCTCCAGAGTATCGCCCTGTGTGTAGATGGAATGGCCCAGGGCCCGTGCTTCAAAGCCTCCTTCTGGCGATTCCGTCACGGCGAAAATGATTTCACTGTCCATCATCACAGGCCTCCTGTGGTCATTATAGACCGCCCCGACGATGAGCGGCGGCCCTTATGCCTCCTCCAGGGCGAACGCTTTGTGCAGAGCGCGCACGGCCTTTGGCACCTGCCCCGCGTCGATCAGGCAGGTGATGCGGATCTCGCTCGTCGTGATCAGCTCGATGTTGATCCCCGCCTCGTACAGGGTGCGGAACATGCGGCCGGCGTAGCCGGGGCCGGACTGCATGCCGGCGCCGATGATGCTCACCTTGGCCAGGTGCGTATCGGCCAGCACCTCCGGCGCCCCGATCCCCGCCGCCGCTGGCCTCACGATCTCCATCGCTCGCTCCAGGCTGGCCTGCGTGACCGTGAACGTCACGTCCGTGAGCCGCTCCACGCTGGCGTTCTGGACGATGGTGTCGACGCTGATGCCGGCGTCGGCCAGGGGCTCGAACAGGCGGGCGGCGATGCCGGGTTGGTCGGGCACGCCCCGGATCGTGATGCGGGCCACGTCCTTGTCCTCGGCTATGCCCGATACCTTGTTGCGTTGCTCCATCATGCTCGCACCTCCGATGAGGGTACCGGGGACATCCTTGAAGCTGGAGGCCACCAGGATGGGCACCTCGTAGACGTGGCCCAGCTCCACCGCCCTCGGGTGCATGACCGTGGCGCCGTAGCTGGCCAGCTCCAGCATCTCCTCGTAGCTAATCGCCTCCAGCTTGAAGGCGTTGGGCTCGATGCGGTGGTCGGCCGTGTATATGCCGTCGACGTCGGTGTATATCTCGCAGCGCTCGGCCTTCAGGGCCGCCGCCAGGGCGACGGCGGTGGTGTCGGAGCCGCCGCGACCCAGGGTGGTGATGTCCAGCTCCTCCGTCATCCCCTGGAAGCCGGCGACGATGACCACGTTCTCGCGCTCCAGCTCCCGCTCGATGCGCTGGGGGTCAACCTTGAGGATGCGGGCGCGCCCGTAGCGCTTGT
>DAOUMF010000223.1:0-13989 GCA_034411955.1 Dehalococcoidia bacterium | reverse complement strand
CTTCGGCACCGAGTCCGCCTTCCTCTACGACACCCTCAAGGCGCTGGGGAGAGAGGAGGATTATCCCAGAGTGTACGGTCGCGCATGGGGCCTGGTGACGGCGGCCGCCCTGGCCGGCACTCTCCTGGGGGCCCCCGTGGCCGCCGCCACCGACCTCTCCTTCCCCATCGTTATGAGCGGCGGCCTCGCTTGCCTGGCCGTGCTCGCCGCCGCCACCTTCACCGAACCGGCCCCAGAGGCGCGCTCCGGCCGCCACCTCACCTACGGCCGCATCATCGCCGACAGCGTCGATATCCTGCGCCGCCGCCCCGCGGTTCGCTACTCTATCCTCTTCTACGGCCTCATCACCGTCGGCAGCATCGCCCCCGTCTTCTTCTTCCAGCCCTTCCTCCTGAACCACGACATCGCTATCGGGCAGGTAGGCTTCTGGCAGACCCCCGCCCGCCTGGCCGGCATCATCGGCGCCGTGAGCGCCTACCGCATCCTCGCCGCCCTGGGCCCACGGCGCACCTTCTACCTCATGCCCGCCGTCATCGTCGCCTCATACGCCCTGCTGGCCGTCTGGGACTCCCTCTACGCCCAGGTGGCTTTCCCGCTCATGAACCTTATGATCTTCCTCTCGCAACCGGGCATCACCGACTACATCAACCGGCGCGTCCCCACCGAGCAGCGGGCCACCATGGTATCTCTCACCAACCTGGTCCGCTCCGTAGTGTTGATCCCCAGCGCGCCGCTGCTCGGCCTCCTGGCGGACCGCGTCTCTTTGGCCGCCTCCTTCTGGGCCGGCGGGGCGATTATCGCCGTCCTCGGCCTTCCCCTGCTCGCCCTCTGGTCGCCCTTCCTCCTGCGCGAACGGCAGCCGGCCCCAGCGCCGGAGGCCACCACCGCGGTTCAGGCCGACTAACCCGCCGACTGGACACAACCACATCTCCCTTCGACACGTGGCCGCGTGCGTGAGAGCGTGCGCGCCCCATTGACACCCGCCCAGTTCAGGCGCACAATCGCGGCGGGCTGGCCGCACAGCAAGGAGGTCATCGAGTGACCTACGAAGACCGTACCCTCACCTGTACCGAGTGCGGCTCCGAGTTCACCTTCAGCGAGGACGACCAGGAGTACCACACCAGCCGCGGCTACGAAGACCCCAAGCGTTGCCCCTCCTGCCGACAGGCCCGGCGCGCTGGCGGCGGCTACGGCGGCCCCCGCCAGATGTACGACGCGGTTTGTGCCAGCTGCGGCTCAGCGTGCCAAGTTCCCTTCCGGCCCACCCAGGATCGGCCCGTCTACTGCAGCGATTGCTTCTCCAAGGACAAACCGACCGGCCCGCGCCGGTAACGCACCCTCGCGGGGCTTCATTTCAGGCTGCCCCAATAATGTCCCGTTGACACCTGCCCGGCCGCGGCGCACAATCGCGGCGAGGTAGGAGGTCGGATGATGAGATTTCTTAGGCGCCTGTTCCGCCGTCAACAGAAACCGAAACCAGCACCCCCGCCCGTGCCCTCGGGGTGGACACAAACGGAAGCGGATCAAGATGCCGCCCGCAAGCATTGGGAGGCAGAGGTAGACGCCGACCGAAAACGACGAGGCACACCTGAGAAACCCCCGTAGGTCAATCCGCCCGCGGTGCACGAACCCGGAATGGCCCCACCGGCTGTTAGCGCCTAACCCGCCGCTACCCTCTGACGCGGCAACTTCCCATTGACACCCACCCAGTCCAGGCGCACATATTCCAGCGCTCGCTCACACCAAAGGTTTGCGGGGGCCGCTGCTCATCGGATCAGCCGGCCACGGTCACGGTGCCGGATACCTGGACATCTCCGTGAAGCGATCGCCCACCGTGCGGCCGCGCCGGTTCATCCTGTACAATGGCCTTGAGCCGTTCCAGCATCGGAAGTGGCACTGCCGGTCAGACGTGGAACGCGGCGCGGTGAAGTGGCTACACATGGCCGACGGCCGGTGGCTGTGGAGCGAGGCATAGGCGTATACGTGGAGAAGCCGCCTGCGTCGGCGAAGGCTAGCTGAGAGAAGTGAACCTGGAATAACCGGGTGTACCGAATGGAGCGACAATCATGGTCAAGCGAGTGTCGAGCAAGAACCGGCGGAAGTACCGCGTGCGCCCGGGCAACGTCAAACGGCGGGTCAGTGAGAACAACAAGGCAACCGCCCAGATGCAGGCCGTCCTAGGGCGATCGAACGCCACACCTGCGGCCCCGGGTGGAGGAAGCACGGAGCCTAGCTAGTCGTCAGCCCAGGCGCACAATCGTGGCGGGCGCACGGGCGTCCTCGTCGCTTTCGCTCCAGGCCGACGTGCCCCAGCGAACGTAGACATCAACGGTCTTTCCTTCCACCTTTCCTGCTTGTCTTCTTTCCATGTTTCTTTCCCTTCTTCTTACCTTCCTTCTTCTCTTGCATGTTTCTCACCTTCTTCCTTTCCTTGACCCCTGCCTATCTTTCTGCGGACGATGCTGAGACCTCAGCAGGACGATGTCAAGGGCCCCGCCGGAGGGACGGTGTCCGACACCACCCGCCCGGCCCCAGCGCCGGAGGCTGCCACCCCGCTCGACTAGCCCGCCGCCTTCGCCCCCTTCAGCGCCGCGATCTCCTCCTCCGAGTAGCCGGCCTCCCGCAGTATCTCCGCAGTGTGCTCGCCCCTCATCGGCGCCGTCCTCCGCACCGACCCCGGCGTCTCCGAGAACTTCGGCCCCACGCCCACCTGCCGCACCGTGCCGAACTCCGGGTGCTCCACCTCGGCGATCATCCCCCGCGCCCGCACGTGCGGATCGGCGAACACTTCGTCCAGACTGTACACGGGCGCCACGCAGATGTCCCGCTGCCTCAGCTCCTGGAACCAGGCATCCCGCGTCTTCTCCCGGAACTTCCGCCGCAGGAACTCGAGCATCTCCGGGAACTTCTCCCGGTTGTTCTGATGGGGGATGTACTCCTCACACCCCAGCGCCTGGCACAGCTCCTGCCAGAACCACGGCTCCAGACAGCCGATGCTCAGCCACCCGCCGTCCGCCGTCTCGTACACGTTGTAGAAGGGTGCGCTGCCGTTCAGCATCTCCTCGCCACGACGTATAACGTGACCGGCGCCGAAGTACAGGTTGGCGATGAACGTTAGCAGCGAGGTCACACCGTCGCTCATCGCCATGTCGACATGCTGGCCGCGACCCGTCTTCTCTCGGGCGATGACCGCCGCCAGGATGGCGAAGGCGGCGTACAGCCCGCCCCCGGCGAAGTCCGCGATGACGTTCAGGGGGATCGTCGGCGGCTGTCCCGGCCAGCCGATCATCCCCAGCGCTCCCCCGATGCTAATGTAGTTGATGTCGTGGCCCACCAGGGACGAGTACGGCCCCGTCTGCCCGTAACCGCTGAGGGAGCAGTACACGACGCGCAGGTTGCGGGCGCTCACCGTCTCGTAGTCCACCCCCAGCCGCTTCACCACCCCCGGCCGGAATCCCTCCACTACCACATCGGCCCCCTCCAGCAGGCGGTAGAACACCTCCCGCGCCCGCTCGTCCTTCAGGTCCAGCCCGATCGACCGCTTGTTGCGGCCCAGGGCGTTGAACGCCTGCGCCCGCTCGCCCATGCCCACGTCGAAGCGGCGTCCCGCCCCGGGCGCCTCCTCCACCACGATCACGTCGGCACCCAGGTCCCCCAACAGCATCGTGCAGAACGGCCCCGGCGCCAGCCGCGTCAGGTCCAGCACCCGTATCCCCTCCAGAGGCATCATCGCGTCCTCTCCTTCTAGAGGTTTGAAGTTAGGAGTTGGAGACTGGGCTTGGCACCTCTAGCCTCCAGCCTCCAATCTCCAATTACCCTCTCTAGCATGCGTCGGTATCATCGAAGGCTACCGTCCGCGCTGTCAACCGAACCTCGCTTCGGCACCAACTGCATCCTTGTCGGCGAACCGCCGTTCTGCTACTATACGTCAGGCGGGGCTGTAGCTCAGCTGGGAGAGCGCCTCAATGGCATTGAGGAGGTCAGGGGTTCGAATCCCCTCAGCTCCACCACCCTCTTCCTTGTCATTCTGAGGAGCGCAGCGACGAGGAATCTGGCGCTGGCGAACGAAAGATTCTTCGCTCCCTGCGGTCGCTCAGAATGACAGAGAGGCACAGGCAAAGGCGGCGAAGGGGAGTAGTAGGGCCCAACCCCAGAGAGCCGGCGGACGGTGCGAGCCGGCAAGCGGGCCCCAACTCGCCCCGGAGCCGCGCCGGTGAACCCGCCTGAGGCGGATAGCCGGCGCCGGACGCGCCCGTTACAGCGCCACTGAGTGGTCGCCTAAGGCGACAATCAGGGTGGTACCGCGGAGCCCAATTCCTCCGTCCCTGAGGCGGAGGAATTTTCAATATTTCAGCCTCCGTCCCTGGACGGAGGGCTCGCTAGCTTGGACGACGTGATGAAAGTCAGGGTCAACGCAGTCAACACAGGGAGACCATCCCATGCCTGTTGACGACCAGTTCGCCATCCTCGGCCGCCTCGCCTTCGCCGCCGTCCTCGGCGGCCTCATCGGCCTGGAGCGCGAACTCCGCGGCTACCCCGCCGGCATCCGCACCATGGCCCTCATCACCATGGGCGCGATGCTCTTCACCGACGTCTCCCAGATCCTCGGCGGCGACGACCGCGTCGCCGCCGGCATCGTCACCGGTATCGGCTTCCTGGGCGCCGGCGTCATCTTCCGCGAGGGCTACACCGTGCGCGGCATCACCACCGCCGCCACCATCTGGGCCTCCGCCGCCATCGGCATGGCCATCGGCCGCGAGCTCTACCTGGTCGCCGGCCTGGGCACCGTCCTCGTCTTCGCCGTGCTGGAGATGCGACCCATCACCCGCCGCGTCGACGACGCGATCCGCCGCCGCACCCGCGAGCTCAGCGAGGAACTGGAGCAAGCCATCACCTCCAGCTACATGGACGATCGCGAACGAAAGAAAGACCAGGATGACTGAGCGCTACAACCCCGCCGACATCGAGAAGAAGTGGCGGGCGAGATGGGAGGCCGACGGCCTCTACCACACCCCCGACGACGGCCGCCAGAAGTTCTACTTCCTCACCATGCTCCCCTACACCTCCGGCGATCTGCACATCGGCCACTGGTACAACTACACAGGCCCCGACATCCAAGCCCGCTACCGACGCATGCGCGGCCTCAACGTCTTCTTCCCCATCGGCTTCGACGCCTTCGGCCTCCCCGCCGAGAACGCCGCCATCCGCGAGGGAATCCACCCCCACAAGTGGACCTACGACAACATCGACCGCATGCGCCGCCAGTTCAAGAGCATGGGCACCATGTTCGACTGGTCCAGCGAGGTCATCACCTCAGACCCCGAATACTACCGCTGGAACCAGTGGTTCTTCCTCAAGCTCTACGAGAACGGCCTCGCCTACCGCGCCCTCGCCCCCGCCAACTGGTGCCCCTCCTGCCAGACCGTCCTCGCCAACGAGCAGGTCCTCCCCGACGGCACCTGCGAGCGCTGCGACACCGCCGTCACCCACCGCGACCTGGAGCAGTGGTTCTTCCGCATCACCGACTACGCAGACCAGCTCCTCGACTTCTCCGGTATCGACTGGCCGGAGCGCGTCGTCACCATGCAGCGCAACTGGATCGGCCGCTCCGAGGGCGTCGAGATCGCCTTCGGCCTCGATGCCCCCGGTGTGGAGCAAAAGGAGCTGCGCGTCTTCACCACCCGCCCGGACACTATCTTCGGCGTCACCTTCATGGTCCTGGCGCCGGAGCACCCCCTCGTCCCCCTCATCACCTCTCCCGACCGCCGCCCCGAGGTCGACGCCTACGTCGAGCGGGCCCGCCGCCGCACCGACATCGAGCGCCTCTCCATCGAACAGGAGAAGACCGGCGTCTTCACCGGCGCCTACTGCAAGAACCTCCTCTCCGGCGATGACGTCCCCATCTGGGTCGCCGACTACGCCCTCCTCTGGTACGCCACCGGCGCCGTCATGGGCGTCCCCGCCCACGACCAGCGCGACTTCGACTTCGCCCGCCGCTTCGACATCCCCGTCCGCGTCGTCATCGCCCCTCCAGACTGGGACCGCGAGCCCCTTGACCAGGCCTACCTCGACCCCGGCGTCATGGTCAACTCCGCACAGTTCGACGGCCTCTCCAATGAGGACGGCAAGATCGCCATCGCCGATTATGTCGAGTCCAAGGGCTGGGGCAAGCGCACCGTCTCCTACCGCATCCGCGACTGGCTCATCTCCCGTCAGCGCTACTGGGGCACCCCCATACCCATCATCCACTGCCACAAGTGCGGCATCGTCCCCGTACCCGAGGATCAGCTCCCCGTCCTGCTGCCAGAGGACGCCGAGTTCAAGCCCACCGGCGAGTCTCCCCTGGCCAGCCATGAAGGGTTCGCCCGCGCCGACTGCCCCCGCTGCGACGGCCCCGCCCGCCGCGAGACCGATACCATGGACACCTTCATGGACTCCAACTGGTACTTCGTCCGCTACCTCTGCCCCCAGTACAGCGCTGGGCCCATCGACCCGCAGCGCGCCGACAAGTGGCTCCCCGTCGACCAGTACACCGGCGGCGCCGAGCACGCCGTCATGCACCTCCTCTACGCCCGCTTCTTCTGGAAGGTTATCCGCGACATGGGCATGATCCAAGGCGACGAGCCCTTCCTTCGCCTGTTCAATCAGGGCCAGATCATGGGGCCCGACGGTCAGCGCATGTCCAAATCCCGCGGCAACGTCGTCTCCTCCGACGAGTACGTCGCCCGCTACGGCGCCGACACCATCCGCTGCTACCTGATGTTCATCGGCCCCTGGGACGAGGGCGGCCCCTTCGGCATCGAAGGCATCACCGGCCTCTGGCGCTGGCTCAACCGACTCTGGGGCCTCGTCCTCAGCGAGCCAACCTTCGGCGCCGCCCCCGCCGACGCCGTCCGCCACCTGCGACGCCTCACCCCCCAGACCATACGCAAGGCTTCCGAGGACATGGAGCGCTTCCGCTTCAACACCCTCCTCGCCGCCCTCATGGAGTTGACCAACGGCCTCATCCGCCACCGCGACGCTGGCCCCGTCGACCGCGACGCCTGGGACGAGGCAATCCAGTCGCTGCTGCTCATGCTGGCGCCTCTGGCGCCCCACATCAGCGAGGAGTTGTGGGCACGCACCGGCCGCCCCTACAGCGTCCACACCCAGCCCTGGCCCGCGTGGGACCCCGAACTGGCCCGCGAGGAGGAGATAACCCTCGTAGTCCAGGTCAACGGCAAGCTCCGCGACCGCATCCAGGCGCCCGCCGACATCGACGAGGGGCGCGCCAAGGAGTTGGCCCTGGCCAGCCCCCGCGTCCAGAAGTTCACCGACCAGAAGCAGGTGGCCAAGGTCATCTACGTCCCCGGTAAGCTGGTCAACGTCGTGGTGCGGTGATTCTACCCTTCCGCAGCGCAGCCTTTAGGCTGCAGCCCCACGTTGCAGGCCTGTCCGCCGGCAGGCGGGACTTCAGCCCTGCCACCTAAACGCATGTACCGGCGACCTTTAGCTCGCCACCCGCTACACCCCGTGCTAGAATCAGCCTACTAGGATGCGACGCGTCCCCGCTGACAGGCGCTAGAGTCATGCCCACCACCTCCGAGTCCCGCTTCATCGCCGCCCCGCCACCCACTGTCATTCTGAGCGGCGTCCACGCCCGCTCGGGGCACGACGATAGCCGCGAAGCCTGCCGTGAGCGCAGCCGAAGGGGAATCTGGGGAGGGGCTACCTCACCGTTCTCGCAGGCCAACTACCGCCAGATGCTCACGCCCTCCACCCCGCCGTCCTTCCACCCCACTCGGCTCAGCATGACACGTTGAGGTAGCGCTGATGCCCACCACCTCCGAGTCCCGCCTCATCGCCGCCCCCCGCGCCGAAGTCTGGGCCGCCATCACCGATCTGGAGGCCGCCGCCCGCTGGAACCAGGTCTGGCAGAGTGTCGAGTACCTCTCCTCGCAGCACGAGGGCGTCGACACGGCCTTCCGCGCTCACACCGAGGACGGCCTCGCCCACGACTTCCGCATCAGCGAGTGGGAACCCCCGGAGCGCGTCGCCTTCGCTCCCCTCCACCAGGAGCCGCAGGAAAAGCGCTACCTCATCACCCTGGAGTCGCAGTCCTTCCTCCTGGAGCCCGCCGGCGAAGACCACACCAACGTGACACTGTCCGCCACCGCCGCCGGCCACGGCCTGCGCGGCTGGCTGTTCACGCGCTTCATCTGGCCGGGCTACCAGCGCCAGGGACTGGCCCGCGCCCTGGACGCCCTTCAGGCCCTCTTCGAGCCTCCGGAAGACGAGAACGAACCGGAGGCTGAGGGCCCCGCGGCCGGCTAGCTGGGCCGCTCCGTCGCCCGCTTCTCCAGCGTCTCCATCCCCCGCTGCACCGTGGCGATGAACCCGTTCAGTTCCCCCTCCAGCTTCTTCAGCGTCTGCAGAGCGTAGACGTCCGCCTCCCGCATCTGCTCCCGCGCCGCCGCCTGCGCATCGTCCAGCCGCGCCGCTGCCTGCGCCTCCGCCTCCCGCGAAAGCTCGCCCACCCGCGCCTGCGCCTGGGCCAGCGTCTGACGCGCCCTCTCCTCCGCCGCCTTCACCACCTCCTTCTCCTTCAGCCGCGTCTCCACCTCCTCCTGGGCCCGGGCGATCAGGCGCGACACCTCGGCGCTGGCATCGGCCAGCACCTCGTCCCGCTTCTCGATGACCTCTCGGGCGTCGTACACCTCCTTCGGCACCGCCACCCGCATACGGTCGACGAGGTCCAGCAGCCGCTGCCGGGAGATGACGACGCCGCCGCCCACCGGCAGCTTGCGCGCCTCTCCCACCAACTCCTCCAACCGGTCGATCAGGTGCAGGATGTCCACAGGCGGGCCTCCTTTAGGCCTTCCCGCCGAACTTCTCCTTCAAAGCCTTGGCCACCCCCGGCGGCACCAGTTCGTCCACATCGTAGCCCAGGCTCGCCACCTCGCGGATCCGGTGGCCGCTCACGAAGAGGTGCTCCAGGCTGGCCATCAGGTACACCGACTCGATCTCCGGCGCCATCTTGCTGTTCATCAGTGCCATGTCGAACTCCGCCTCGAAGTCCGTCACCGCCCGGATGCCTCGCACCAGCACCTTCGCCTGCTCCTTGCGAGCGAAGTCCACCACCAGGCCTGAGAACGGCTTCACCTCCACGTGCTCGATGTGTCTCAGCGCCTCCGCAAAAAGCGCCACGCGCTCCTCCGTGCTGAACAGACAGCCATCCACCGGCAGGTCGTACACCGCCACCACCACCCGGTCGAACATGGTCGCCGCCCTCTGCGCGATGTCCACATGTCCCAACGTTGCCGGATCGAACCTGCCCGGGTAGACCGCTGACACCAAATCGGCACCTCCTAGCGATATATCGACACCGCGCTGTCGCCGTGCCGCAACCTCTTAACCCGCGATAGCCCCCCCACCACCTCCGGGCCACCTTCCCGCGAGCTGTGCTCCAGAGCCAAGACCGTCCGCCCGCCCTCCACCAAGCCAGACCCGGTCAGCCGCTCCAGTACCGGCACCGCCTCGTCGGCGTACGGAGGGTCAGCCACAATCAGCGTGTACGGCCCCTCCAGCCCGCCACGGGCCTGCCTGCCGGTAGGCAGGGCCCGCTCCACCGGCGCGCAGTACACCCGCGCCTGGCCTTCGAACCCCGTCCTCGCCAGATTCTCCCGAATGGAGGCGCAGGCGCGCCGGTCCTTCTCGACGAAGTCGCACCACTGCCCTCCCCGGCTCAGCGCCTCGATCCCCAGGGCGCCGCTCCCCGCGTACAGGTCCAGCGTCCGCGTCAGGTCCGCGCCCATCGCCTCCAGCGCCGAGAACAACGCCTCCCGCACCATATCCGACGTCGGCCGCGTCCCCCGGCCTTTGGCGGGCCCAGCCAAGCGGTGACCCTTAGCGCGTCCAGCGATCACCCGCATGGCGCTCCTAGGGAAGCGTCGCCGGGTCCTCTACCGAGTCCGGCCCTTCGTTTCCGGATGTATCCTCGGCTCTCACTATGTAATAGTACGTGCCTGACGGAACGCCTGTCTCGATGAATGCGGTCGATCCCGCCGGCACGAACTTGACGAAGACATCGTACGGCCCGCCCGACGTGGTACCGCGGTAGATGTTGTAGCCAGCGAGGTCGGGCTCCGGGCTCGGGTCCCAGGTCACAACGACTTCGCCGGGATCTCCCGTAGGTCCAGCGGTCACGCCGGTCACTTGCCCCGGCGCCGTCACATCCGGCGTCGGTGTGGGCGTAGGGATGGGCGTGGGCTCCGGCGTCGGCGTCCGCGTCGGCGTAGGCGTGGGCGTGGGCTCCTGCGCTGGGAACGTCACCAGCGGCGTCGGCGACCCCTGCGGCGGCTCCTTCACCTCCACCTCAATCTCCCGGCCGAAGAGCAGATCACCATCGCTGAACAGCATCCGCAGCGTGTAGGTGCCCGCCTCCTCCCCCCGCCAGATAACGGAAGGCCCGGCGCTGGCGTCCAGGCTGCCCCCGTCCGGCGCCTCCCAGCGCGGCACCAGAGCGTCGCTGTTGGGCCGCACCAGACTTACTGTGCCGGCCTCCAGTAGGTCGTTCACCGCCGGCCAGATATTGGCCACGTCCCTATGCGCCGAAGCGTCGGCCACGGCCACCCCGCCCAGGGCGTACGCCTGCACCTGCTCCAGCTTGAACCCCACGCTGAACACGTTCTCGATGTACACCGTCCGTTGGCTCGGCGCCCCGTAGGAGAAGGAGAGCGCCGCCGCATCGTCGCTCCAGCGCAGGCTGGTCGCCCCTTCTGACTGCGCCTGGTTCACCGCCACCACCTTCACCCCCGTCTCCGGCTCGATGAGCTTAAGGTCCTCGGGCTCCCGTATCTTGATCTCCCCGGCCAAGACCATCGCCTCCAGATAGCCCAGCGTCCGGCTGTTCCCGTCCGTGAGCTCGGTGCTGAACGGGCTCACCACCAGCATCACCTTGCCGGGATCCACTTCCCCGACCAGTTCGTCCAGGGCCTTGGGCATCGTCTCCCAGTAGTCCACCGGATCCGCCACCGGCAGTATCTTGATGAAGTCCGCCGCCTCGCCCAGCAGTGGCCAGTCGTAGGCCTCCCGTTGTGGCCCCGGCGGCGGCAGCGTCAGGCTCAACCGCCGGCCGTCCTCCCGCAGCGCCCGCCCCAGATCCTGCACCAACGCAGTGAACTCCGAGCGCAGCTCCGGGTCCACCGACGAGTACTCAAGGTCGACGCCCGCGAAGTTCCCGTTGTCCACCAGCCGCAGGATCTCCTCGATGTGGTCCGCCCGCAGCGACTCGTCGGCCAGAATATCGTTGACCACGGAGGCCGTGTCCTCCCCGCTGCCAACGATAGTGGGCATCACGAGGACTTCCTCCCCGACCTGAACATCCGTCGCCGTCCCCCCCAGGGAGCCATCGCTCTGCGGCTTGTAGTCTCTGGGGCTAACGATGCCGACCTGGGCATCCGGATGCAGCGTACCCCCGGGCGGCAGGGAACCGGACACCTGGTACGCCTGGGCCACCACCCTCAGCACCGCCAGGTTCTCCGGCACCGCCGTGAAGTCTGCCTCCGCCCGCTGCCCGTCGTCGGTAAGGCGGGCGTCCGCCACCCGCTGCCAGCGGCCCTCCAGGTACGCGTAGAACCCCAGCCCCGACTCGTCCTCCGGCTGGCCGCGCAGGGGCAGGAGGATAGTGGCCGGCACGTCGCCGTCCGTCTCGAACAGCACGAAATCGCTCAGGGCCACCAGCCCTGGCGGCAGCCCCGGCATCTCGCCGTACCGAGTCCGGATACCGACGGCCTCCCCCCCCATCGTGTCGCCGCCGTCATTGCCGTCACCGCCGAAGACCCCGGAGAGCACAAACACCAGCAGGATAACCAGCGCTATGAACACCGCCGTCCCACCGATGATGAAGGGGGCCGGGTCGCGCTGCGTCCTGGCCCGCAGCAGCCGATCGAACGGGCCTTCCGGCCTCGGCAGGTCCCGCCGAGGCGGCCTATCTCTGGGCGGCTGATCGCGGGGCGGGAATCGTCGCATCTCTTAGACTACTGCACCGTCTCGGCTGGCGATCCATACGCCTCGCCGTGCGGTCACGCGCGGATTGTATCACAGCCCCCCTTCTCAGCAAAGCCGAGCAACCCTGCCCCTTTACAACCCATCGACCTTGCCCTATAATAATCGCCGGATACGACACGAACACCTGCTCGACTGAGGGTTCAAGCCCCCAGTCTCTTTTTTCGAAGAGTGGCAGGGAGTGATAACCATGGCAAGCAAGCCCGTCCCCCTCACCAAACAAGGCCTGGCCAAACTCCAGCAGGAGCTGGAGGACCTCATCAACATACGCCGTGCCGAGGTCGCCCAGCGCATCCACGACGCCAAAGAGATGGTCGGCGCCCAGAACACCCCCGAATATGAGGACGCCCGCAATGAGCAGGCCTGGGTGGAGGGGCGCATCCTCACCCTAGAGACCATCATCCAGAACGCCGTTGTCATCGAGGAGGCCCGCGACCACCAGCACGTCAACCTGGGCTCCAAGGTCACCGTCCAGAACCACAAGGGCGAGATGGAGAGCTTCACAATCGTCGGCTCCGCCGAGGCCGACCCCAAGGAGCACCGCGTGAGCAATGAGTCTCCGGTGGGCCGGGCCCTCCTCGGCAAGTCCGTCGGCACCGAGGTCCAGGTGGAAGCCCCCGCCGGCACCATGCGCTGGACCATCATCCGCATCAGCTAGCGGCCAGCAGCAGCGAACGGTAAAATCAGGCGGGACTCCCCGCCCCCTGGCGGGGACCCGCCTGAAAGCTTCCTAGGGCCATCCATGGGCGAAGAAGAGATCGTTGCACTGCGAACCGCCAAGCTGGAGCGCCTCCGCTCCCGCGGCATAGACCCCTATCCAGCCCGCTTCCGCCCCTCCCACACCACCCAGCAGGCCGTCGACCTCCTACAGGGCCGCGACGAATTCCCTGACCCCGTCACCCTTGCCGGGCGTATCACCGCCATCCGCCACATGGGCAAAGCCACATTCGTCGACCTCCGCGACGGCTCCGGCCGCATCCAGACCTACCTCAAGGAGGACGTCCTCGGCTCGGACCCCTACGAGACCCTGCGCGACCTCGACCTCGGAGACTTCCTGGGCGTCCGCGGGCCCTTGTTCCACACAAAGACCGGCGAGCCCACCGTGCAGGTGGAGCAGCTCACCGTCCTGGCCAAGGCCCTGCGCGCACCCCCGGAGAAGTGGCACGGCCTCCAGGACGTCGAGGCGCGCTACCGCCAGCGCTACCTGGACCTCGTGGCCAACCCCCAGGTCCGAGATGCCTTCCTCGCCCGCTCCCGCATCATCAGCGCCGTACGCCGCTTCCTCGACGAGCGAGGCTTCCTGGAGGTGGAGACGCCCGTCCTCCAGGCCGCCGCCGGCGGCGCCGCCGCTTGCCCCTTCGTCACCTACCACAACGCCCTCGACCGTCAGCTCTACCTCCGCATCGCCCTCGAACTCTACCTCAAACGCCTCGTCATCGGCGGCTACGACCGCGTCTACGAGATCGGCCGCATCTTCCGTAACGAGGGCGTCTCCGCCAAGTACAACCCCGAGTTCACCATGCTGGAGTCCTACCAAGCCTACGCCGACTACAATGAGGTCATGGACATGGTGGAGCAGATGGTCTCCACCGTCGCCAGCGAGGCCCTCGGCGGCACCACCGTCGCTCACGGCGACACCCAGATCGATTTCGCCCCTCCCTGGCCCCGCATCACCCTCCGCGACGCCATCAAGCACCACACCGGCATCGACTTCGAGGAGCACCCGGACGTCGAATCCATGCAGGAGGCCGTCGCCTCCTGCGGCGTCGCTATCGACGAGAAGTGGGGCCGTGGCAAGCTCATCGATGAGCTCCTCTCCGTCAAGGTGGAGCCCAACCTCGTCCAGCCTACCTACCTCCTGGACTACCCCGTGGAGCTCTCCCCCCTGGCCAAGCGCAAGCCGGACAACCCGCGCCTCGTGGAGCGCTTCGAGCTGTTCATCGC
>DAOUMF010000222.1:0-30392 GCA_034411955.1 Dehalococcoidia bacterium | reverse complement strand
ACACTGGTCGGCGCGACGGCCTACCGGATGCTCCACGGCTGGCCGCCCAACACCGTCAAGGAGGGCGATGTCGTGCTGATCTGGGGCGGATCCGGCGGTCTGGGCTCCATGGCCATCCAGATCGCCCGCGAGGCCGGGGCCATCCCGGTGGCTGTCGTCTCCAGCGAGAGCAAGTTCGAGTTCTGCCAGCAGCTGGGGGCCAAGGGCTGCATTAACCGCAAGAAGTTCGACCACTGGGGCGTGCCCCCGCACTGGAAGAAGACGGCGGAGTTCGGCCGCTGGGCGGAGGGCGCCCGCGCCTTCGGCAAGGCGCTCTGGGACGTCGTGGGACAACGCAGGAGCCCGGCCATCGTCTTCGATCATCCGGGGGAGGACACGATCCCCACGTCCATCCTGGTCTGCGATAACGGCGGCATGGTGGTGATCTGCGCCGGCACCACCGGCTTCAGCGCCATGGTGGACCTGCGCTACCTGTGGATGCGGCAGAAGCGGCTGCAGGGCTCCCACTTCGCCAACGACGAGCAGGCGGCGGCCTTCAATCAGATGGTGATCGACGGCAAGATCGACCCCTGCGTCTCCCGCGTCTTCTCCTTCCAGGAGATCCCCGAGGCCCACCAACTGATGCACGAGAACCGCCACCCGGAGGGGAACATGGGGGCGCTGGTGAGCGCCCCGCAGGAGGGCCTGACGGACCTGCCGTAGGCATACCCTGGGTGTTCCACCCAGCCACCCTAGGCCTGTCCAAGGGTCGTCCCGAACGACGGTGAGCCGTTTCGCATCCTGGGACAGCACCCGCAGTAGCTTTCACCCGTCGCCCCGAGTGATATAGAATGGACGCGCCCTGATGAGGCGGGCCTGACGATAGGAGGGTTGCCATGGAGTTTCGCTTCACGGCCGAGCAGGAGGCCTTGCGTCAGCAGATCAGGGAGTTCCTCAAGGAGGAACTACCCGAGGATCGGCAGGTTGGGGAGGAGGCAGACACGGACGAGGAGTGGAGCTTCATCAGGCAATTCCAGAAGAAGCTGGCCGCCCGCGGCTGGCTGGTGCCCCACTGGCCCAAGCAGTACGGCGGCGCCGACATGGGCATCATGGAGCAGGTGATCATGAAGGAGGAGACCTCGTATCACCGTGCTCCTCAGCCGGACATCTTCGGCGTGAACATGCTGGGCCCCGTGCTCATGATGTTCGGCAACGACAAACAGAAGGCAGATCTCCTACCGCCGATCGCCGCCGCCGACGTGACGTGGTGTCAGGGGTACTCCGAGCCCGAGGCGGGCTCCGATCTCGCCTCCCTGAAGACGCGGGCCGTGCGGGACGGCGACGACTACGTCATCAACGGCCAGAAGATCTGGACGTCGGTGGCCCACCGCGCCGACTGGATATTCCTGCTGGCGCGCACCGATCCCGATGCCCCCAAGCACAAGGGCATCAGCTTCCTCTACGCGCCAATGGACACGTCCGGCCTCACCACCCGACCCCTCATCAACATGGCGGGGATTCACCTGTTCAACGAGGTGTTCTTCGAGGACGTGCGCATCCCCGCCACGAACCTGGTCGGGGACGAGAACCGCGGCTGGTACGTGGGGGCGGCCCTCCTGGACTTCGAGCGGTCCGGGATCGGGAGCGCGGCCATGGCCCGGCGCGGTCTGGACGAGCTCATCAACTACTGCCGCGAGACCGGTGGCGACGGCAAGCCTCTGATCGCCGACCAGATGGTGCGCAACCGGCTGGCCGACATCGCCATCGAGACGGAGCTGGGACGCTTCCTCAGCTATCGAGTGGCCACCATGCAGGCCAAAGGTCAGGTGCCGAACATGGAAGCCTCGGCGGCCAAGGTCTACCTGTCGGAGCTTGCCCAGCGGCTGGCCCTGGCAGGCGTCCAGATCATGGGCCTGTACGGGCAGGTGCGGCCGGAATCCAAGAAGTACACTCGGCTGCGGGGCGAGTTCACGATGACCTACATGACGAGCGTGGGTGGCACGATCGCCGGCGGGACGTCGGAGATCATGCGGAACGTGATCGCCTGGAGAGGTCTCGACCTGCCGAGGGGGTAAGGGGCGGCATGTCCGAGACCTTGAAGGAACTGCGCGCCCTTTCTGATGACGAACTCATAACGCGTCACGACGAACATGCGCAGCGCACGACTGTTGGAACGGCTCATTATCTGAACGAACTAGCCAGACGGGATATGGATAGGCTCACTCGGAGAATGGTCCGCTATACGTGGTGGATTGTCGTCATGACCGTTGTGGTAGCGGTGTCGACCGTTCTCAACACAGTCGTTACGTTGGCCAGCTGACAGCGACGGGCAACCCCCCACCCTTGCACCTTACGTGCGCGTCATGGTATCGTGACGCTCGCCAATGGACTTTCGTCTCTCGCCGGAAGAGGAGGCCTTCCGCCAGGAGGTGCGTGACTGGCTGAAGGAGAACCTGCCCCAAGACTGGCAGCAGGACCGCTTCACGCGCGACCGCGACTCGGAGACGTGGAACATCCACCGCACGTTCTCCAAGAAGCTGGCGGAGAAGAAGTGGGTAGCGCCGGCCTGGCCGGTGCAGTACGGCGGCCTGGGCCTCAGCGTGATCCAGCAGCTCATCTTCAACGAGGAGATGGCGTCCCACCAGGCGCCGATCGGCTACATCAGCATCGGCGTGGGCTGGGTCGGCCCCACCGTCATCGTCTACGGGACGGAGGAGCAGAAGCGCAAGCACCTGAGCGCGATCACCAACGCGGAGACGATGTGGTGCCAGGGGTTCTCGGAGCCCAACGCCGGCTCGGACCTGGCCTCGCTGCAGACGAGGGCGGTGCGCGACGGCGACGACTACGTGATCGACGGCCAGAAGATCTGGACGTCCGCGGCCCACGTCGCCGATTGGTGCATCATGCTGGCCCGTACGGACCCGGAGGCGCCCAAGCACAAGGGGATATCGTACTTCCTGCTGGACATGAAGACGCCGGGGGTCACCGTGCAGCCCCTCATCGATATGATGGACAACCACGGCTTCAATGAGATGTTCTTCGACAACGTGCGGGTGCCCAAGGAGTGCCTGCTGGGGGAGGAGAACCGCGGCTGGTACATGGCGGCGACGACGCTGGACTTCGAGCGGTCGTCCATCGGCGGCGCTGTCGGCGGGCGGCGGATGCTCGACGAGCTGGTGGCCTACGCCCGAGAGACGGCACGCGACGGGAAGCGGCTGGCGGACGAGGTGCCGGTGCGCGTGCGGCTGGCGGACGCGGCGCTGGAGGTGGAGGTCGGGCGCCTGCTGTCGTACCGCGTGGCCTCGATGCAGTCGCGGGGGCTGGTGCCCAACTACGAGTCGTCGATCGCTAAGCTGTTCAACACGGACATGCAGTTCCGGCTGGCCAAGACGGGCATCGAGATCATGGGGCTGTACGGGCAGTTGGAGCCGCAGTCCAAGCACGCGCAGTTGCGCGGCAAGTTCGAGCGGCAGTACCTGTGGCAGATGGGGATGATCGTGGGCGGGGGCACGCCGGAGATCCAAAGGAATATTATTGCCATGAGGGGGCTGGGGCTGCCGCGAGGGTAGGAACGTAGGTCGATAGATGGACTTCCACTTCTCAGAAGAAGAAGAGGCCTTCCGCCAGGAGCTACGGGTCTGGCTGGAGGAGAACATCCCTCCGGACTGGGAGGGCGTGTTCCTGGAGGAGGACGAAGAGGCCTGGCGAACCGGGCGAGCGTTCGTCAAGAAGCTGGCCCAGAAGGGGTGGACGGTGCCTTCCTGGCCGAAGGAGTGGGGAGGCATGGAGGCGTCGCCCTCGCTTCAGTTGGTCTACAACGAAGAGATGGGCTACCACCGAGCGCCCTTCGGGTCCATCATCCAGGCCGTGGGGTACATCGGGCCCTCCATCCTCTTCTTTGGGACGGAGGAGCAGAAGAGGGAGCACCTGCCGGGCATCAGCGGCTGCGAGACGGTGTGGTGCCAGGGGTTCTCGGAGCCGGAGGCGGGCTCCGACCTGGCTTCAGTGCGGACGCGGGCGGTGCGGGACGGCGACGACTACGTGATCAACGGGGACAAGATCTGGACGAGCAACGCCCATCGCTCGGACTGGTGCATCGTCCTGGCCCGCACGGACCCGGAGGCGCCCAAGCACAAGGGCATCAGCTTCTTCCTGGTGGACATGAAGACGCCGGGGATCACCGTCCAGCCCATTGTCAACATGGCGGACGTCCACAGCTTCAACCAGGTGTTCTTCGAGGACGTGCGTGTCCCCCACAGCGCCCTGCTGGGTCAGGAGAACCGGGGCTGGTACATCGCCGCAATGACGCTGGACTACGAGCGCTCGAGCCTGGTAGCGGCCGCCGTCGCCATGGCCAGGCGCGGCCTGGACGACCTCATCGACTACTGCAAGGAGACGAAGGTCAACGGCACGAGCCTGCTGGACGACCCGCTGGTCCGTCACAAGCTGGCGGACATAGCCATCGAGATAGAGGTGGGCAGGTACATGGTCTATCGGGTGGTGTCACAGCAGGCGCGAAAGGAGCCGGGCAGCATCGAGGCGGCGGTGTGCAAGCTGTGGAACACCGAGATGGACGTGCGGGTGACGAACGCGGGCATCGAGATTCTGGGGCTGTACGGACAGCTCCAGCGGGATTCGAAGTGGGCGCGCCTGATGGGGCGCTTCCAGAAGTCGTACCTGTACGCGATCGCGATGGTGGTTGGAGGAGGCACATCGGAGATCCAGAGGAACATCATAGCAATGAGAGGACTAGGGCTTCCCCGCGGGTAGGGGGACGTCCCCGTCTGTCGGGAGAACGAGACCGGAAGGAGGTTCGCCCATGGACCTAGGCCTAGACGAACAGCAGGAGTTGCTCAAGAGCTTCGCGCGCGACTTCCTGGAGAAGGAGTGCCCGGAGGCCGTCGTCCGGGAGATGGAGGAGGACGAGAAGGGGTACTCGCCGGACCTGTGGGGGAAGATGGCGGAGCAGGGCTGGATGGGACTCATCATCCCGGAGGAGTACGGCGGCGTCGGCTGGGGGCTGTGCGAGCTGACGGTGCTGCTGGAGGAGTTCGGCCGCGCGCTGGCGCCCGGCCCCTACATCTCCACAGTAGTGCTGGGCGGCGTCCCTATCCTGGAAGGCGGCAACGACGAGCAGAAGCAGGAGCTCCTGCCCAAGATCGCCGCCGGCGAGGTGATCATGACGCTTGCCCTCACCGAGCCCTCCGCCAAGTGGGACGCTGACGGCGTGCAAATGGAGGCCAAGAAGGAGGGCAACGACTACGTGCTCAACGGCGTCAAGCTGTTCGTGCCGGACGCCCACGTCACTGACCAGATGATCGTGGTGGCCCGCACGGCGGAGGGCAAGACGCCGGAGGAGGGGATCACGCTGTTCCTGGTGGACTCCAAGTCACCAGGGATCAGCTTCGAGGTGCTGAGGACGATCGGCTCAGACAAGCAGTGCGAGGTGGCGTTCGAGAACGTGAAGGTGCCCGCAGCCAACGTCATCAGCGAGGTGGGCAAGGGATGGCCCATCGTGGAGAAGACGAAGAAGGTGGCCACGGTGGCCGCCTGCGCCTACCTGGTGGGTCTGTCGCAGATGGACTTCGACACCACCCTGAACTACGCCAAGGAGCGGGTGCAGTTCGGCCGCCCCATCGGCTCCTTCCAGGCGATCCAGCACAAACTGGCCGACGCGGTCATCGACGTGGACGGCTCGCGCTTCATCACCTATAAGGCGGCGTGGTCGCTCCAGGAAGGCGAGCCGGACGCCGACATGATGGTGTCCATGGCCAAGGCCTGGACCTCCGACGCCTCAAGGCGGGTCGTCGCTCACGGGCAGCAGATCCACGCTGGGATCGGCTTCACCAAGGAGTACAAGATCCAGCTCTACTTCCGCCGCCAGAAGTGGATGGAGCTGATGTGGGGCGACGCCGACTACCACCGGGAGTTGGTGGCCGAGAAGCTAGAGGTATAAGGGAAGATCCGATACCCCGCCTGAAGCCAGCCTGTCCCACCAGAGGCGGGCACGCGGTAGGCAGGGCTGGGGCATCAGGAGAAGTCGGTGCCGCTGGCCCGCCTGAGGCGGGCAGGCTTCAGCCTGCGGTCCCATTACAGCGTAGATCGCAGGAGCGAAAGCAAGGGCCGCTCCGACGAGATGTCGGGGCGGCTCTGGTGTCTGACCAGAGGTCAGACCGAGGGCGTGTCTGACCGAACCCCAATCGCCACTTTCCCCTCCTCTCCATGTAACAATTCGACCCTGGGGCGATTCTTACTAGTTGTACAAATACCCTCAGGAGAGTGAAGGTGATCACTATGCGCACACTAGTACGAGCTTTGACCTTGACGCTGGCGGCGGCGCTCATCTCCCTGTTCGCCATCGCCTGCGGCAGCGGCGGGAGCGACGAGACGACCTCGGACCAGCCCACAGGCCCTACGGACGGCGGCACCTCGCCGGATCTGGTCTCCGCGGCCCCCGAGGAGGTCTTCTCCGCCTCGGCGGAGGGCTTCCAGCAGGATGTCGACTCGCTCCAGATGGAGATGGAGTTCTCGATGAACGCGGGCGACCTCGTCCTGGACTCCAGCTCAGCGATGGCGTTCCAGGCCCCGGATCAGATGCACATGACGATGGACGTCACCGGCCTGGGGTCGTTCGAGGTGCTGATGCTGGGCACTGACATCTACGTGAACATCCCAGACCAAGGCTGGGTGGCGTTGTCCCTGGATGACCTCGGCGCGGGCGACTTGGGCGTAAACGCGGAGGCGTTCCAGGAGGTGGTCAGTGGCCACAGCTTCGTGGACTACGCGGCGCTCATCGGGAGCGTGGGCGGCGACATCGAGGACCTGGGCGAGGAGACGGTCGACGGGGGCACCTACCAACACTATCGCGGTACGCTAGACTTCGCGGACCTCTCCGACACGTTCAGCGACACCTTCGGCGCCACGTCCGGCCTGGCCCTGCTGCACTTGAGCGGTCCCCTTACGTTCGACGCCTGGGTGGCGCCAGACACCCTCCTGCCCTACAAGCTGACGGCGAGCGGTGAGCTGGCCCTGGACACGGGCAGCATGGTGTTCGACGCTTCCATGCTGTTCACGGGCTACAACGAGCCAGTGGAGATACCGGATCCGCCCGAGGACGCGGTGCCGTTTGCCCTCCTCGGCGGTCCCTAGAACAAGCCCACATACCCCCTCGTGCGGGCGCTTGACAGCGATGTCGGGCGCCCGCACTATTACGCGAAGAGGATGAGACGTTTTATCATAATCTTCGCGGCCGCCCTCATCCTGCTCGCTATCGCCGCCATCCCCGCCGTCATCGGAGCCTAGCCCCCTAGCGGCTCTCGCCCTGATCGCCTACAATACTCCCGTCATACCCCTGTGAGGAGGCGCCGTTATGGCCGATTGCCTGTTCTGCGATATGGCCCAGGGCAAGACACAGGTCGACAAGCTGTACGAGGACGACCATGTCTTCGCCGTCCGTGACATCCATCCGCGGACCCCGATCCACGTGATGGTGATCCCCAAGCAACACATCCCCACGGCGCTGGACATCACGGAGGAGCACGGGCCGCTGCTGGGTCGGCTGTTCGCTGCCGCCGCCAAGGTGGCCCGTCAGGAAGGGTTGGAGGACCGCGGCTGCCGACTGGCCTTTAACGTGGGCGAGCACGCCGCCATGACAATTCCCCACCTGCACCTGCATATAGTGGGTGGCCGGTTCCTGGGCCCAGAAGGCTAGCCGCACTCTCCGCTAAGGCAGACTGACGCCTCCCCGTTGACGGGAGGCGAACGTAAGTTCTACACTTCCCCCGTGCGACGAATGGATCGCTGTACTCTGAGCGGATGATGGGAGGCACCCTTGCCCAGCACCTGGCGGACCGCCGCAGTCGGCTTGGACGCCGCGACCGCAGCCTGCGCCGCCCTCAACCTCGCCTATTTCCTCTACCGCCTGGCCCGGTACCGAGAGGAGACAGCCTCCCGCGCGGTGGCTGTTTTCGCCCTGGCGCTGGTCTCCCTGGCGGCGATGGGGGAGAGCCTGTTCTTCCTGGCCTCGCTCACGGTACTCCCTGCGGGCTCTCCCCCCGCCACCATCCCCTGGGCCCTGGTGCGCGTCTTGCCCCTGGCCGCCACCGCTTTCATCTCCATCCTGATCCTGCGGCGGCTGCTGGCCGCCGACTGGCCTGAGAACACCCACCCGTGAGCACCCTCGCCGTGGCGATAGAAGGAAAGCAGTGGGAGCTGGCCTCCCTCTGCCTGCTCGTGGGCGTGGTGGAGGCAGCGGCCGCTCTGCCGCCGGACGCCGTGGAGGGGCTTCTGGAGGTGCTGGCCGGGCTGGAGGGTGAGGACGCCCGTCCGCGGGGAGACGCCCGCTCACCCCTTCGACAGGGCTCAGGACAGGCTTCGGCAGGGCCCCCTGGCCGGGCAGGCAGGACAGGCCCCTTCGACAAGCTCAGGGCAGGCCGTGGTCGCCGCTGCTAAGCGCGCCCGAGCCGCCGCGCGCAATTTCTATGGCCAGGCCCTGGACCAGGCGGATCGACTGGACCTGGAGCGGGCGCAGGAGATAGAGGGTCTGGACGACGAGATCGCCCTGATGCGGGTCCGACTGAAGCGGGCGGCGGAGGAGCGTCCGCAGGACGTGCAGCTCCTGATGAAGGGGCTGGACATCTTGGTGCGGGCCGTCGGCGCCCGCTACCGCCTATCGCCGAAGTCGCGGAAGGACCTGGCGGAGAACCTGGCGGCGACGTTGAACAGCCTGGGCGACCAGTTGCTGCCGCCGGAGGGATGAGGGCTACGGCGGCGTGTACTACCTGCGGGCCGAATGACCTACTGGCAGAGTTGCAGTTCCCACGAATTCAACGTGCCTGTGTCCAGGCCTTGGTCGTCAGTAATCCTCAACTCCCAGGTGCCGCTCGAACCCTCCCCATCCAGGGCCGATAGCAGCCCCTCCGGCCGATAGGTGCCCGTGAACGGGGCTGAGCCGCTGGTGATGGGGTTTGCCGCTTCGTCGTCCAGAATCGTGTCGGTGAAGTTGTTACCGCTACCGCCCACGTCGGTGAACAGCTCCACCGAGGTGCTGGACGGTGAGATCAGAAATACGTCGAGGTCTGAGTCGTAGGTGTGCGTAATTGAAATGGGCCCAACGTTCACGTCAGTGATGGTGAAGCTGTCGCTGACGGTGAGCGTGGAGGACACCGTCCCGAGATCGGGTATGGCCTTGGGCACATCCGTGCTCACGTAGGTGGTGCAGGTAGATGGCGGTCCGTAGTAGACCTTCACAGGGACCCAGTCCAGGAAGAAGTCCCGGAAGCTGCTATCGCTGTTGGAGGTGACCCGCACCCGGAAGTTGGCATCGCCCAACTCCGCCACGGTCCAGGCGTGACCCCAGGTGTCCGTTGAGCCGCCGAGGACGACGGTGTGCTCGCTGGTCGTTTCCTGGGTGTCGGTCTTGGCGGCGGTCCAGGATGTGCCGCCGTCCCAGGAGAGCTCCACGCTCATACTGCTGGTGCCGAAGGTGCTGTCCAGCCACCAGTCCAAGCGCACCTCGATACCCTTGATAGCGCAATTAGCGCCAACGGAGACGCCGTAGTTGTAGTAGCGGTGGCGGTCGCCGGCGCCATTGTAGTTGGAGGCGTTGCCGCCGCCGTCGGCGTAGGCGTTGGTGGGGTTGAACTCGAAGCCGTTCCAGTCGCCGCCAGTGTCGGCGACCTGGGCCGTCGGGTTCAGCAAGCCCGTATCGCCAGCGACGCAAGGGGCCTGTGGCTCGTAATAGACCTTGACAGGGACCCAGTCCAGGAAGAAGTCCCGGAAGCCGCTATCGCTGTTGGAGGTGACCCGCACCCGGAAGTTGGCGTCGCTCAGCTGCGCCACCGTCCAGGCGTGACCCCAGGTATCCGTTGAGCCTCCAAGTACGACGGTGTGCTCGGTGGTCGTTTCCTGGGTGTCGGTTTTGGCGGCGGTCCAGGATGTGCCTCCGTCCCAGGAGAGCTCCACGCTCATGCTGCTCGTGCTGAAGATGGTGCTGTCCAGCCACCAGTCCAACCGCACCTCGATACCCTTGATAGCGCAATTGGCGCCAACGGAGACGCCGTAGTTGTAGTAGCGGTGCCGGTCGCCGGCGCCGTCGTAGTTGGAGGCGTTGCCGCCGCCGTCGGCGTAGGCGTTGGTGGGGTTGAACTCGAAGCCGTTCCAGTCGCCGCCGGTGTCGGCGGCCTGGGCCGTCGGGTTCAGCAAGCCCGTATCGCCAGCGGTGCAGCCGAAGCTAGCGGCGGTGGTGAAGGTGTTGGCGGGAACGGAGGCCGTGTCGGTGAACAGCGCCAGAGTGGCCCTGATGGAGAGCCCCGCCAGGGCCAGCGCCGCCACCAGCGCTAGTGACAGTGCTACCTTTGCCGCCATCGGCTTCATCATGCGCCGCCAGCCTCAGCCGCCGTCTCCCGCGCAGGCGCCCATATGCCTCGAAGCGTGAACAGGCAGACGGCAGTCGCCGGAAGCGCCACCAGGAGCGCCCAGCCCAGGGGCGTCGCCACGAAGCCCACCAGATAGCCCAGGTAGGGCAGCGTATATGCTGGCGTCAGCACGCGATCGGGAAGGATGTACACCTTGGGATCAACACTCTCGTTGAGGTCCCCTTTCGTCTGCACCAGGATCTGGCTCCCCTCCCTCTCCAACGAGACGACGCGATGGAGCTTGGGTCGCGCTGGACCGCTGTCGGTCTCCTCCTGAACCAGGATCACATCCCCCAGCTCTACGTCTCCGGCCCCCATCCAGCGGCCGTAGACGAGAGTCCCGCTAGGTATGGAGTGACCCATGCTGCCGCCCTGGACCACCAGAGTGTGGTATCCGAAAAGGCGCGACAGCGCAGCAACGCCGAGCACCGTCGCCAGGGCCAGCAGTGCGAGCACGAGGACACCGTACAGCAGCCGCCTGAGCAGGCTGGCTGCTGCCGCTGCCGTGAGCCCTGCTGGCCAGACCCTTGACGATAACACGGTTCCTCTGTTAACGCGCCTAGGGCTGCCCGTCCCCGCCGAACCGGGAGACGAGCAGCCCCAGGTTAAGTCTCAGGTTCTCTGCTATTAGTTGTTCTTCGTCTGCTCGGCCTGGAAGGCGAAGGTAGCCGTCGTGGTCAGGCCCTGGAAGGTGTTGCCGGTGCTCGAAGGCAGGCTCACCTTGAAGCAGAGAACCTCGCTGCCGCTGGCGGCGAGCGTCCTGTCCCCGGCCTGGGCGCCCTGCGTCGGGTCGCCGATCACGTTGGTTCCTGCTACGCTGCCGAGATCGCCCGCGGCGTAGACGACCGTGCCGTCCGTGTCGAAGCCGGCGATGGTGCAGGTCGTGACCCCGGACTTGATGGTGAGGTCGAGCTGGGCCGCCAGCACGTCCTCCGTGGTGGTGCTGGTGACGGCGTAGCGCAGCTCAAGGCTCCCCGCGTTGCTGACCGTGATGGCGTTCACCACCTGGTCTCCCGGCGCCATGTCGCTGAAGGTCACCAGGGCGGTGGCCGGGTTGGTGCTGATGTCCACCGTCCCCGTGGTGAAGGTGTTGGCGGGCACCGAGGCGGTGTCCGTGAACAGCGCCAGCACGCTCAGGCTGAGCAGGACGACTAACCCCCCCAGGACTGCTATTGAGGCCGTAAGTTTTGCCACCATCTGTGCCTTCCCCCTTTCCCACCCATGGCCCCTTGCGGCTGATAGGCCTATCTCCATGGGCGGGGTTGAGGTCTAGAATTCCTGTCACTTTGTAAGACGCGGAATGTGCCACCCTGTTGCGAAAAGTTACAAATCGTTCACGGAACCTTGACCGCCTCTGAACCTGCCTCCTGTCACAACCCCGTTGGTGATGAACCTGAGACTGTTCCACACTTCCCGTTGGAGGTTCCCGTGCCCACAACCCTCGAACGCGCCCTCGCGCGATTCCGTCGTCAACCCGACGAGGGCGGCGATACGCGCGGCCGCATATCCGCCGCCGAGTTCCGGGCCGCCACCGAGCAACGGCTGCGCACCCTGGAGCGAGAGGTGGCGGAGGTGAAGGGCCGTGTCAACGGCCTCATCTTTGTCGTGACGGGCGCGGTCGTCACGCAGGTCGTCTTGAAGCTCCTGCAGTAGAGGAGACACGCCCCCCTTGACGGGGTAGAACAGCCGTTCTATTATCGGGGTGTCATGCCCACCTCGACGCCCCATGGACTCCCCAGGCTCCGGAGCTATCAGTGCCTGCCCGGACGGGCCATCGTCGACTCAGCGCTCAACGGCCGCGGCCTCACCTTCACCGTGGTCATGGCCCGACAGGCGGGCAAGAACGAGCTGTCCGCCCAGGTAGAGCTGCTCCTGCTGGCGAGGAACGCGCGCCGACCACTGAACGGCGTGAAATGCGCCCCCACCTTCCACCCTCAGGCCCGCATCAGCCTATCCCGGCTGTGGAGGCGGATCCTCCAGGCGGGCCTGGACCCCCTGGCCGCCCGTGAGGACGGCCACGCGGTACGGTTCGGCCGCGCCCGCCAGCTCTTCCTCTCGGCGGAGCCTGCGGCCAACGTGGTCGGCCACACCGCGTCCCTGCTCCTGGAGGTGGACGAGGCCCAGGACGTGGACCGCGAGAAGTTCGACCGTGAGTTTCGGCCCATGGCCGCGCCGGCGAACGCCACCACGGTCTACTACGGCACCCCCTGGGACGACAGCACCCTGCTGGAGCAGGCCGTGCAGGCCAACCTGGAGCTGGAGCGCCGCGACGGCGTCCGCCGCCACTTCCAGTCCGATTGGACGGCGGCAGCCGAGCTGAACCCCGACTACGGCCGGTACGTGGAGGGCGAACGGGCGCGGCTGGGGGAGAGCCACCCGCTGTTCCTGACCCAGTACACCCTCAAGACGGTGTCCGGGGGGCGGCTGTTCCGCGCCGGGCAGCGGGCCCAGCTCCGAGGCGATCACCCCCGGCAGAGCGCCGCCGCCCAGGGCGAGATCTACGTCGCAGGTCTGGATGTCGGCGGCCAGGAGCTGGAGGGGACGGCTTCCGTTCGTCCTTCGACAGGCCCTTCGACTGCGCTCAGGACAGGCTCAGGACGAGCGGGCCAGCACGATCCCACCGTTCTCACGCTGGCGCGGGTGGTGGCGCCGGCCTCCGACGCCATCGTCCAGGAGCCGCGCCTGGAGGTGGTGGAGCACCTGACGGTGGCGGGCGAGGAGCACGATAAGCTGTTCGCGCGGCTGGTGGACATGCTGGGGCGCGTGTGGCGGATACGGCGGGTGGCCGTGGACGCCACCGGCCTGGGCGAGACGCTGGCCCGCCTGCTGGCCCGGGCCCTGGGGCCCAGCGCGGTGCGGGCGGTGCGGCTCACCGCCGAGTCCAAGTCGCGGTTGGGCTACGACCTTGTGGCCGCCGTGAACGGAGGCCGCCTGAAGATGTACGCGGCCGACGGCTCGGCGGAGTACGCGGAGTTCTGGCGCCAGATGGAGCTGGCGCGGGCCGCCTACAGGCCCAGCCGCACCATGAACTTCTTCGTTGAGCCGTCCAGGGGCCACGATGACTATCTGATGAGCCTGGCGCTCGCCGTTGAGGCCGCCCGTGACCTAGACCCGCGGCCGCGGGTGGCGCGGGGCCGCGCGGGCCCTTCGACAGGCCCAGGACAAGCTCTAGAAAGGAGCCCCTGATGGTTGTAGAGACCGTAGAGGCGCAGCATCCACCGAAGGCGGATCAACCTCTGGCTGATGCTTCGCCACTACCACTGCGGCGGGTCCGCAGTGATGCCCTGCCGGAGGAGATCAACTACCGCGACGACGGCTGCGATATCCATCGCCGCTGCCTGACCTGCCCGCTGCCCCGCTGTCGCTACGATGAGCCCGGCGGCGTGCGGGCCATGCTCAACGGCTACCGCGACCAGCAGGTGCTGGCCCTGCGGCGTGACGGCGCCCCCATCGACCAGATAGCGGAGCGTTACAGCCTGTCCCGCCGGACAGTGTTCCGCATCCTTTCGACAGGATCAAGGCAGACTCTTTCGTCCGCCCCAGGCGCACTCAAGACAGGCCTCTCGGCGGGGGGCAGGCGAGGGAACGGGCACCGGCAGTCAGCAGGCAGCGAGACGAAGGAGGGAAACGATGCGTGAAGTCCTGGGTACGGCGATGCAGACCATCGGCTATCTCCTGGTGACAGGCGCGGTCACGTGGCTGATCTTCCAGCACGCGCCTTCACCCTAAGCGAAAGGCCTGAGCAATGATCGAGACTTTCCAGAGGGGAGCTTCGGGCACGCCAATGAACGGAATGCCCTTCCCACAGCAGATCGCCCGCCTGGACCTCGACCGCCTGCGCGTCTATCGCGAGAACCTGGACTTCTACCATGGGGCGCAGTGGCTGGAGGCCCGCCGGAGGCGGGAGCGCCGGCTCACCTTCAACTACGCCAAGACGATCGTGGAGAAGACGGCCTCCTACGTCATCTCCGGCTACTCATCGCTGGTGGACCCGGTGGACGGCTCGCCGGAGGAACTGGAGCGGGCCCGCCGCGCCGAGTCCGCTCTGCGCGAGGTCCACGAGGCCAACAACCTGGACCAACTGGACTTCGACAGCGAGATCGACTGTTCGATCCTGGGAGACGCCGCTTACAAGGTCACCTGGGACGCGCACGAGGAGCGGGTGCGGGTGTCGGCGCCGGACGTGCAGGGGCTGTACGCCTGGTGGCTCGGGGACGACCCCGGCCGCGTGTGGCGGGTGGCCTCTCGCTACACGCTCTCGCGGGAGGAGGCGGAGGCGCTGCTGGGGCCGGTGCCCACGCCGCGCCGGGGCCAGACGGAGCACACCGTCGTCGAGGTGTGGACGGAAGCGGACTTCCATATCTGGCTGGACGGCGCGCCATTCCGCGAGCAGGCGAACCCGTACCGGCTCATCCCCTTCGTCATCTACCCCAACCTGCGAGAGCCGAAGCAGTTCTGGGGCGTGTCCGACCTCAAGGCGATAAAGGAGCCGCTGCGGGAGCTGAACCGGGCGATGACGCAGCTCTCCATGATCCTGGAGCTGTCCGGCAACCCCATCGCCGTGCTGGAGAACGTCACGGAGGCGCACGACATCGCCGTGCAGCCGGGGGCGGTGTGGGAGGTCCCCGAGAAGGCACGCGCTTACCTGCTGGACCTGCTCCACGGGGGCGGCGTGGGGCTGCACGTGGACTACGCGAATTTGGTGCTGCGCAGCCTGCACGACCTGGCGGAGGTGCCCCGCAGCGCCTTCGGGGAGAACCGGCAGGCCCTGTCCGGGGTGGCGCTCCAGATGGAGCTGGATCCGCTGCTGAAGAAGGTGCAGCGCAAGCGGCTAATCCGGGCGGCCGCCTTCCGGCGCCGCAACGAGATGATCCTGCGCATCCTCGAGCAGGAGACGGGGGAACGGTTCGCGCCCCGCCAGGCGGCGGGCAGGCCCTACCGGACACGTATCGGGTGGGGGCCGGTGCTGCCGCAGGACCGCTCGCGGCTGGTGGAGGACGAGACGCGGCTGGTGGCGGCCGGCGTACACTCGCGGCGGACGGCAGCAGGGCTGCTGGACGTGGCCGACCCGGACGGCGAGTGGCAGCGCTGGCGGGAGGAGGAGCGGTCGATGGATGGAGGAGGGGAGCCGTGAACGCGGACGCAGACGTGTCCAGCGGGCAGGCTGAGGAGCCTCTGGGGCTGCCGAAGGGGAGCGTGCGGTCGCTGATGTCGCTGGGGGTGGTGCTGGCGGCGGGGGCGATCGCAGGGTTCCTGCTGGTGGAGGACGTCTCGGCGGACCTGACGAAGATGGTAGTGGGGGGCTGGATCGCCGCCCTGGGCAACGTGATCGGGTTCTACTTCGGCACGCGAGGAAGCAAATAGAACGAATCTTGCGACATTCACGTCTTGACAAATGAAGGTGAATCTGTTCGGGCAGCTTATATCGTGCTAACATTGGGACGGAACGGGGCTGCCGACGATAGGAGGCGCGATATGCACAGGAGAGACTGGCTTCTCATCGCGCTGGGGGACCGCCTGGAGCCAATTCAGGTACAGAAGACCTTGTTTAAGTTCGCAGAGGAAGCAGGCGCTCCCGAAGGCGAGCGATACGAGTTCATCCCCTACAATTGGGGTCCCTGCAGCTTCGCTATCTATAATGATCTAGCGGAACTGCGTGAAGAAGGGTTAGTGGAGTTTCAACCGTCCGGGCGCGGCTGGAACATGTATCACGTCACGGCGAAGGGCGCTGAGCTGGCGCAAGAACTCCGTCAAAGAGCAGATCCAGATACGCTCGGAAGACTAGATGACATCAGGGACTATGTGACGAGCCGCAGTTTTGATACACTCCTGCGGGATGTCTACGCGGACTACCCGAAATCAGCGGAGCGGAGCCTATTCGAGAAGTAACGCGTCGTGGCTGAATCGACGACCATAATTGCCGCCTTGAGGTTTCGAGGCGGCGTTGTTGTTGGAGCGGATTCTCAGGTAAGCGATCCGACCGCACGCGTGCGGTGGCCTCTTGAGAAGCTGGAGTCACTTCCTGCTGGGCGTCCTTGCGTGATCGGGTTTAGCGGATCAGTGGGCGGGGGTCAGCGTGCACGGGCGGCCCTGGAGTCGAAGCCGATTCATATCAATCAGTTCAAGAAGCGCGAACTCGCGCGTGCGGCTCTACACGGTTGCCTAAGCCCCGTCTACGAGGCGATAGCAAGAGCCAACCATCCCCCGCGAGAAGACATCGCTCGCATAGGCCTCTGGGGCTTGGCCGCAATGTGGGCAGACGACGCCCCACAGGTCTTAGAGCTTGAGATCAACGGGGACAGTTGCTTTCACGATTACTTCCATGCAATCGGTAGCGGAAGCGCGACGGCGTATGCCATTTATCGCACGCTTGGAGGAGTCCTTCTGAGCGAACTCGACGAAGCGCGCGCCCTCATGGCGATGATTAGAATCATCCGCACATGCGTCAACGTCGAACTATGGGGCGTCAGCGAGCCAGCAACCTTCTGGGTCGTCGGCCCCGAGGCACCGAGGAAGCTGTCCCAAGATGAGTTGCAGCCTCAACTTCAGGCGATAGACGAGTGGGAGAAACGGGAGCGCGCAGCACTACTGGGAACAGGCGATGACCACTAGCCAATTGCGGGCGCGGTTGCCCAGGGCTAGACTTTTGGCGCCACGTCCCGCATGAAGCGCGCCATCATGTCGCCGATGTCGTCGGCGCTCGCCGCCACGAACACGAGTAGCATGAAGGACGCGCCGATCTCCTTGTATGCTCGGAACTGGTCGATGGCCAGAGCGGGGTCTCGCCAGCCCATGCCCTCGCCGCGCACGGTGACGGCGATGCTATCGGGGTCGCGGCCGTACTCCCCGGCGTACCGCTTGACCTTCGCGTAGCCTTGGGCCAGCACTTCCGGCGGCCCCATGGCGTGCCAAGCATCGCCGTAGCGGGCGACACGGCGGAGGGCGCCATCGGCCGCGCCGCCGATCCATATCGGCGGGTGCGGCTTCTGGACCGGCTTCGGGTAGAACCCGACATCGCCCAGCTTGTAGTAGCGGCCATCGAAGCTGGGGTCGTCCTCCGTCCAGCAGCGGCGGATCACCTCCAGGTACTCGTTCATGCGTGGGCCGTGGTCGGCGATGGGCAGGTTCAGGGCCTCGAACTCCTCCTTCATCCAGCCAGCGCCGGCGCCAAAGATGAGGCGTCCTCCCGAGAGCACGTCCAGGGTGGCGAGTTGCTTGGCCAGCACCACCGGCTGGCGCTGGGTGATGACAAGGACGGAGGTGCCCAGGCGGACGCGCTGGGTGACGGCGGCCGCGAACACTAGTGTGGATACCGGCTCCAGGAACGGCCACTCCGGCTGAATGGGGTAGCGGCCGCCCGGGTAGCTGGAAGCATCTAGCTCGCGAGGGGTGACGATGTGATCGGCTACCCAGATGGAGTGGTAGCCCAGCTCCTCCGCCTTCTGGGCGACTCCGACGATGGCTTCAGGGGCGACGAATGGCCCAACGTGAGGCAGGTGGACCCCGAACTCCATGGCGACCTCCGAGGCTCAGGTGTCGCGGCTCTCTACATACGGAGGCAATATAGCATGCGGCGGCCCGGCGGCCAACAGCGCTTCATCCCCCGAACGAGCGTAGCCCAGCGCCTCAGCCGTGTCGCGCATGCTGTCTTCGTCATGCGGTACTCGTGCCACCGTTGTGCGACATCTCCCCCTTGCGGCCAGGAGAACACCCGTTCTACCATCCTCTTAGCCCTGTTATCTGTCTATGCGCCGGAGGCCCACCCGCTTCCGGCCGGAAGGAGGTCTCCCCAATGGCGAAGTCCGACCCCGAAACGTCCGCCCTCAAGGAACAACTGGCTGAGGCGATGGCCCAGGTGGACTCCCTCCAGGCCGCGGTGGCCGACGCCGAGGCCCGCGCCGCCACCCACAACGACCGCATAGCCGCCCTTCAGGGGGAACTGGACGCCGCCCGCACTGACGGCGAGCGACTCGGCACCCGCCTGCGGGAGTCGGCGCTCAAGTACCGCGAGGCGCGGCTGGCCGCCTCTCCTCACATCCCACCGGAGCTGGTGACCAGCGAGGAGCCAGAAGAGATCGACGAGCAGCTTGCCGCCGCCGAGCGGGTGGTGTCCCAGATGCGGGAACGCGTGGAGAAGGAGCGGCGACAGGAATCGCCACCCGTCCCGGCCGGCTCCCCCGTGCGCCGCGCTCCGGACTACTCCCAGCTCCCACCGGGGGAGAAGGTCAAGCTGGGTCTCCAGCAGCTCGCGGAGCGGGAGACGGGCTAGCGGGCATCCCAACCACCAGTCCCACTCCCAGCGGAGGCTTCGAGCTGCCCGTGGCAGCCCGGCCTGAGGCGGGTCGGGTCTCGTGCGGCTATCAGACCCTTTTGTCCCGCCTACCCTACAGCGAGGCCCGACTTCCTGCCGCCGGAGGACGCTATACTCCTCACAGCGTTTGACCCCTAACTTGGGGGCTCGTATAATTTCGTGGTGCCCCGTTCCGAGCGGGGCGCAGTCTTGCTGGCCATCGGAGGAGCTTTGTGCCCAAGCGGACCTACCAGCCCAAGAAGCGCCGGCGCCGGCGCCGTCATGGCTTTATGGCCAGGAATCGCACACGCAGCGGGCGGGCGATGCTCAAGCGCCGGTTCCTCAAGGGACGGTGGCGGCTCGCCGTCTGAACGGACGGCGGGCCGGGCCAGCGCCATGCCTAGCGGCGGGCAGGCGGCGGTGCGCGGACAGCTCCGGCTGCAGAGGCGCAAGGACTTCGACGCCGTATTCGAGAAAGGCCAGCTCCTGGCCAACCGATTTCTAGTGCTCAGAAGCCTACCCAATCAGCTCCCCCACAACCGCTACGGGTTCATCACCAGCAAGCGCCTGGGCAAAGCGGTGGTGCGCAACCGCGTCCGCCGCCGCCTGCGGGAGGGAGTGCACAACCTTCCCGCGCGGGCCGGCTGGGACGTCGTCATCTCCGCCCGCGCCCCCGCCGCCCAGGCCGACTTCCATAAATTGAAAGCAGCGGTAGCCACCCTGTTCGTCCGCGCCGGCATCTTCGCTGAGGGCGCGTCCGGGGAGGAGAAGCAGCCTTGAAACGAGCGGCTCTGGCCCTGATCCGCTGGTACCAAAGGTCCGTCTCACCTACCAGGCCCCCGGCCTGCCGCTTCCAGCCCACCTGCTCTCACTACGGCTACGAGGCGGTGGAACGGCACGGCCTGCTAAAAGGCGGCTTGCTCACCCTGTGGCGCCTCCTGCGCTGCCACCCGTTCAACCCCGGCGGCTACGATCCCACACCCTGATCGGCGCCGTCAGGCAGGCTATCGCCCAGATGGCGGTCCTCTGGGACCGTCGCTAAGGAGGAGAACATCCGACGCATAGCGCGCACCCCGCCGCACCTCGTCCTGGCGGTCCTGGGCCTCACCATGCTGGCCGCCGTCGGATGCGTCCAGCTCAACAATAAGCAGCGCAGGGCCGGCCCCGCCTGCCCACACCCCAATACGGAATGCATCTCCCCTCAGGGCGTCGCCGACGACCTCGTGCTGGCCAGCACCGCCAAGGGCGAGCTGTCCGCCCTGAGAGCGGAAGACCTCTCTCCCGTCTGGACGTTCCCCACCGGCGAGGAGGACCCGAAGATCGAACTGGAGGCGATCTACGGCACCTCCGTGGTCATCGGCGACACCGCCTACCTGGGCGCCTACAGCGGCGACGTCTACGCGCTGGGGTTGGAGGACGGCAGCGTCCGCTGGCGGTTCGAGGCGGACGCTCCCATCATCGCGGGCCTAGCCGCCAGCGAGACGGCAGTCTACGTAGCATCCGACGACGGCACTCTTTACATACTGGATCCGCAGACCGGAAAACAGGTGGAGCAGGTGGACCCCTTCCACGCCGGCGACAGCATCTGGGCGGCGCCGCTGCTCGAGGAGGGCGTCCTGTACGTCGCATCCGTCAACGGCAAGCTGTACGCCCTGGACGCCGAGACGCTCGACCCGGTATGGGATGCACCGTTTGAGGCCGACCATGGTTTCCTATCCGACCCTGTGCTGGCTGAGGGCACCATCCTCGTCGGTGGGATCGGCCGAGCTCTTCACTCCGTGGACGCGGAGACCGGCAAGGAGCGGGAGGGCTGGCCTTTCAAGGCCGACAACTGGTTCTGGGGCCAGCCCCTTGTCGCGGACGGCACCGTGTACGCGCCCAGTCTGGACGGCCGCCTCTACGCCCTGAGCCTGGAGACCGGCGAGGAGCGGTGGTCGTTCGAGGCCGAGGAGCCAGAGCCGCTGCGCTCCGCCGCGATCCTCGCCGACGACACGCTGGTGATAGTCGACCGCGACGGGAACGTCTACGGCCTCGACCGCGGGGAGGAACCGGAGGACGAGAGGCTTCTGTGGTCCGAGGCCCTGGAGAAGACGGTGCTCTCCAACCCGCTGGTGGTGAAGAGGGGAGGCGCCGAAGGGGAGGAAGTGGAGGAGGTGCTCATCAGCGCTCAGGGAGGCGATCTGTTCAGTGTGAATCCGACCACTGGGAAATCCACCGAGGTGGAGGCGCCGTGAGCGAGTCCGCGCCCGCCGCCCCGACAGTGCCGCGCCCAAGCGTGCGCGGCACGCTGCCGGTCATCATCATCGCGGCGATCGTGGCGGCTTTCGTCGTCCTCGGCCCAGGCCACGCCTGGAACACCCTCCTCATGAACCCGCTGATCAACGCCCTGCTGCTCCTGACCAACATCGTCGGCGGGCAGTTCGGACTGGCGATCATCTTGTTCACCGTGACCCTGCGCATCGTCACCATCCCCTTCACCCTGCGCCAGCTCCAGTCGACGCGGACGATGCAGGCGATCCAGCCGCGCATGCAGGAGATACAGAAGAAGTACAAGGACCCCAAGCGCCGGCAGCAAGAGACGATGAAGCTCTACCGCGAGTCCGGCGTCAACCCCCTGGGCTGCTTCATGCCGATGGCGATCCAGATGCTCGTATTCATCGCCCTCTACCGAGCCCTGGCCTTCGTGGTAGGAGGGAGCCCGGAGAGCCTGGTGGGGCTATCGCAGCGGGTCTACCCCTGGTCCTACCTCACCCAGTCGATCCCGCTGGAGCAGTCGTTCCTCTGGCTGGAGCTGGGGAGGCCGGACAGAACCTACATACTGCCCCTGGTGGTAGGCGTCAGCACCTACGTGCAGACGCGGCTGGCCGCGACGCCCGCCACCACCCCCCAGCAGCAACAGCAGCAGCAGATGATGACCTGGATGATGCCGCTGGTGCTGGTCTGGATCACCCTGGCCCTCCCCAGCGGCGTCGGGGTATACTGGGTTGTCTCTAACATCTTCAGCGTGTTCGCCAGCTACTGGGTGTACGGCAGGCGCCTGAGCTGGCGCACCCTTCTACCCACGGCCGCAGCTACGGAACCCAAGCGGCCCCGTCCCAAGGCGCAAACAGATATCCAGGAGCAGGCAGAAGCATCCGCCTCTCCGGAAGAGCCGCAAGTGAGGTCTCGCCATGGAAAGAGAAAGCGTCGAGGTAAGCGCAAAAACCGTCGATGAGGCGATCGACATCGCCCTCGAGGAGTTAGGCCTGAAGCGCCAGCAGGTCGACATAGAGATTCTCACCACTGGCAAGCCGGGGCTGTTCGGCATCGGCGGCGAACCGGCCCGCGTCCGCGTCACCGCTCTGGAGGAGGGCACGGCCAGGCCGATGGCGGAGCCGCGGCTGGGACCGGAAGAGCAGGCGGAGGTGGAGATCAAGGACATCAGGTCCCCGGAGGTTGACCTGGCGATCGAGTGGCTGACCCAGCTTCTAGGGCTGATGGAGGTCGACGGCGAGGTGACCGCGCGAGCGCCGGAAACGGCCGGCGATGGCCTGGGCCGGGCCAGCGCCGTGCTGGACATAGACGGCGATGACCTTGGCCTGCTCATCGGACGCCGCGGCACTACCCTGGCCGCCCTCCAGTACATGGTCAACGTAATGGTCAACCGCAAGATGGGCGGCCGGGTGCTGGTCAATATCGACGCGGAGCACTACAAGCGGCGCCGCGAGGAGACCCTGCAGGGCCTCGCCCGCCGCATGGCCGATCGCGTGCGCCAGACCAGCCGCTCTGTCACCCTGGAGCCGATGCCCGCCGCCGAGCGCCGCATCGTTCACCTCGCCCTGGCCCAGGACGAACTGGTGACCACGGGCTCGGTTGGCGAAGGGGAGAGCCGCAAGGTAGTCATCTATCCACGCCGCTCCCGCCGCGGCGCGGCTCGCTGATGCCGCCGCAGTTCCTGGTCATCGGCCACATTGTCCAGGACCTCGCCCCCGAGGAGGGGGGCGCCGCGTCCTCCTGGCGCCTGGGCGGCACCGCCTCCTACGCCGCCCTGCTGGCTACCCGCCTGGGAATGGACACCGCCGTGCTCACCGCCGTGGGGGCGGACATGGCCCTGGAGCAGGCCCTGCCCGGCGCCGAAATCCTGCGCGTTCCCTCCCCTCGGTCCACGCAGATCCGCAACCTATACACGGCCGCGGGCCGCGTCCAATACATCACCCAGCGAGCCTCGGCCATCAAGGCCGCGTCGCTGCCGGAAGACTGGCGAAGGGCGGACATCGTCCTCCTGGGACCCGTGACCGGCGAGGTGGATGACGCCCTTGCGGCCCGCTTCCCGCAGGCCCTCCTGGGTGTCTGCGCCCAGGGCTGGCTGCGGGAGATCGGACCCGATGGCCGCGTCCGGCCGCTGCCGCCCCAGCGATGGCGAGCGGAGACCGTCCTCCGTCCCGCGCACGTCCTGTTCGTCTCCGATGAGGACTTCCCCCCTTCATCTGCCGAGGCCGTCCTGACACGGTGGGGCCGGCAGGTTGAGGTGTTGGCCTACACCCGGGCCGAACGGGGAGCCGAGGTCTGTCACCGCGGCGCCTGGCGGCACATCGACGCCTTCCCGGTCGAGGCGGTGGAGCCCACCGGCGCCGGCGACGTCTTCGCCGTCGCTTTCCTGGTCCGCTACCGGGAGACGGGCGACCCCTGGGAGGCGGCCCGCTTCGCTACCAGCGCAGCCTCTTTCGTGGTGGAGTCCGACGGACTGGCCAACACCCCAGACCGCACGATGATCGAGGCGCGCCTGAGGGCGCACCCCGATATAATAGCGAAGTGACGATGAACCGCCAGGAGATCACCGACTACCTGCGACAGGTCCCGGACTTGATCGAAGAGGCGATACAGGGCCTGTCCGACGACGAGCTGCGCCGCCGACCGTCCGCCGATCAGTGGTCCATCCTAGAGGTGTGCTGCCACCTGCGAGACGCCGCCGACTTCGAGGGGCAGCGCATCCGGCGCCTGGTGGAGGAGGACGAGCCCACCCTGCAGCCCTACGACCAGGAGGCGCTGGCCCAGGAGCGCAACTATCAGGGCGACGACCCCCGCCGCGTGCGCATCGCCCTGCGGGCCTTCTGGGGCGGCCTGGCTTACCAGCTCGAGGGGCTATCGGAGGAGGAGTGGGAGCGCGGCGGCACCCATCCGGAGGTTGGCCCCGTGACCGTGCGCAGCCGCGCGGAGCTGGAGGTGGAGCACGCCCAGGCTCACCTGGAGCAGATCAGGGCGGCCCGGGAGCAGGCTCAAGGATAGGCCACTCTCAGCGACCCTCCGCTCATGGTTCGACGGGCTCACCATGAGCGGCGACACTCCACCGCTCGCCCTGAGCCTGTCGAAGGGCGAGTAGGGTGCCTACTCCCGCACCGCCAGGCCGATGAGGCGATAGGTCAGCTTGGCGGCGAGCTGGGCGTTCGCCCGCGGCCCCAGGGACGGCGCCAGCTCCGTCACGTCGAATCCCACTATCCGCCGCTGCCGGGCAACCGTCTCCAGCAGCTCGCTCACCTCGTCCCACAGCAGGCCGCCGGGCTCGGGCGTGCCCACCGCCGCCACCTGCGAGGGGTCGAAGGCGTCCAGGTCGATGGTGACGTATACGTCGTCGGAGAGCTGCGCCACGACTGACTCCGGCCCGGCGGCACGATACTCCCGCGGGCTGAAGAAGGGTAGCCGGCGCTCCCGGATGAACTCGTGCTCCTCGCGCTCGGCGCTGCGCAGGCCCACCTGCACCACAGGCGCATCCTGCCCGCCGGCACGCAGGGACTCCAGCGCCCGCCGCAGGGTGCAGGCGTGGCTGTAGGGCGTGCCCATGTAGCTGTCGCGCAGGTCGGCGTTGGCGTCGAAGGCGAGGACGCTGAGGCCGAGGGTGCGCTTGGCGTGGGCGCGCAGGGCGCCGACGGCCACCGTATGCTCGCCGCCCAGGGTCACCACGAACTTGCCGTCGTCCAGGAGGTCCGCCACCACCTCCTCGATGCGCTGCACCATCGCCTCCGGCCCGCCGGCGTGCGCGGCGAGCTCCGGCAGGGTGTGGATGCCCACTCGGTACGGCTCGCGGCCGATGCCGATGTCGTACAGCTCCATGTTCTCGGAGGCCTCGATGATGGCGGCCGGCCCCTCGCGGGCGCCGACCCAGCCGCTGGCCGTGCTGTCGTAGGGGACGGGCAGGATCACCACGCGGGCTGTGCGGTAGTCGGCATGTTCGGCCGGCAGGGCGGCGAAGCCCCGAGAAGGCCAGAAGCGGTCGTCAGTCATCGCACGCAGATCGTCCAGCCGGCATTGGTTGGCGAGACCGGTCGCTGGCCCCACCCCAGATTCCTTCGCGGCAACCGTCTTCCCCCGACCGAACGTCTTCGGCGCTCAGAACGACAACCCTCGCCCAGGGCGGCGAAGCCCCGAGGAGGCCAGAAGCGGTCGTCAGTCATGGGGCTGCGCTAGCGCGAAGGGCGCTGGCGGGCGGCGCCGCGAGCCTCGTGCTTGCGGTAGTCCCAGTCCAGGGCCGGCAGCTTGCGAGCCTCGATGCCGTCCTTGGCCTTCTCGGCCAGGGCGCTGACGATGATGGGCATGCCGATGGTGGCGTCGACGTTGGCGGTGACAAAGCTGGCGTCCGGAGCGATCTTGCGCCAGGATTGGGCCTCCTCGAAGGTGCAGCCGGAGAGGCCGCCCCACTGGGGCTGATCGGTGGTCACCTGGATGCCGTAGCTGTGACCGGGCCGCTCGCGCTGGAACAGGTAGGCCGCCACGCCCGCCTGCTGGATGAAGTTCTTGGGGGTGCCGCCGCCCACGTAGACGACGCCGGTCTTGTCAGCCGTGAGGGCGAGATGGGCCGTCTCCAGCAGGTCGCCGATGATGTCGAAGGCGATGCGCTTGCCCGTGCGCAGGCGCCCCTCGGCCACGGCGAGGCCGTGGACGCTGTCGCCGAAGGCGGGGCAGTAGACGGGCACGCCGTGCTTGGCAGCGGCGGTGAGGATCCCCTCCTCCTTGGCCACCGGCGCCAGCGCCTGGCCTACGAGGTGGAAGTACTCGCGGGTGGTGTAGAGGCGATCCTCATCCAGGGTGAGGGAGAGCTCGGTGAGGAAGCGCTCGCCGATGGAGAACTCGTGCTCAGGGGCCAGGGTATCGAAGAAGCGGTAAATGCGCAGGTTGGCCAGGTGCACGTCGTCGCCACCGTCGGGCGAGCCCTGGAAGTGCTGATGGCCCAGGGACTCATAGACGTCGTGGTAGAGGTTGGCGCCGGTGCTGACCAGGACGTCGATGAGGCGATGCTCGATGAGGTAGACGAGGAGGGGACGCATGCCGGCGGGGACCATCGCCCCCGCCAGTCCCAGGAAGATCGTCGTATCGTCCCGCAGCATAGCCTCCCAGATGGCGGCGGCCTGGCCCAGGTTGCGGGCCTGGAAGGCCGTAGCGGCCAGCCGCTGGGCGATGTCGGCGGCGGAGGCGGTGCCCGTTATGGGGAAGGGGGTCACCTCCCCGGGGTGACCGTCCTGCACGTCAGTCCCTGCCCCGCGAGGCAGCAGCCGGCTGAAGGGCCTCGAGGCCGCGCTCCAGGATGTTCACCTGCATCTCACGCAGGCCGAAGCGGCGTCTCATGTCATCGACGATGGGTGCGGCGTCGAACGCCTTGCAGGAGAAGATGTCGGCCCAGATCAGGCAGCGTTCAGGGAAGGTGTGTAAGGAGATGTGGCTCTCGGCTATCATCACGTAGCCGGAGACGCCCCAGTCCTCCGCTCTTGTACCTTTATAGCGAACTACCGTTGGCGGCGCGATCTTCGTCATACCCATCTCTTGCGGGTATTGATCCAAGATCGCGCGCACCTCATTCTCGTCCGCAAGCTGGTCCGGATCACCTCCGAATCCATCGACGATGACATGCATCGCGTTCCCTCCTTACGCTGCAAAGCCCTCCGCCGCACCGGTATCCGATACGTGGGGGCCACGGAAGGACGCGCCTATTCAGTTTTAAGCGCAAGGGGCATAATACCACAGGCCCAGGGGGTATGCAACGAGACTGCGCCTGAGAGGCAGACCTTGATCGCCGGAGTGAGAGCGCAGCGACCTAGCGCCGCGCCGACGGCTGCACTTGCCGCGGCGCCTCCAGCAGCAGCGTCTCCATCACCAGGCGCGGCTGAGCGTTCTCACCCAGGTAGCGCCGCGCGTCCTCCACCGCTCGCACGAAGGCAGCCACGTCATCGCGGGAGAGGCGGGCCGCGTCCCGGCGCAGGTCGGGCAGGCGATCCACGTTGGCGACGCCGTCCTCAGCCCCTGCCTGCACGATGAGGACGTCCCGCCACCGGTCGCGCCAGGCCTCCAGCTCGGCGAGGAGCGCCTCCGGCTGGCGCCGATACTCCTGGGCCAGCCGCTCCGCCAGCTCCAGGCGCTGGGCCACGCTCATGGAGGCCAGAGCCCCGGCCTGCGAGAGGGACTGCTGTCGCCGCTCCAGGAGGGAAGGGTCGGCCGCTACCTCCAGCGCCCAGCCGATGCGGCCCGCCGAGAGGCGGGCCAGAAGCCGCGCCCGCTCCTCATCCGCGCCCCGCTCCAGCAGCGCGGTCTCCACGTCCGCCGCCGACGGGAGGCGGAGTTCCAGCCGCCGGCAGCGGGAGCGTATCGTGGGCAGGAGGCGAGACTCGTCCGCCGTCACCAGCACGAAGACGACCTGCGGCGGCGGCTCCTCCAGCGTCTTCAGGAAGGCGTTCTGGGCCGATGCATTCATCTCGTCGGCGGGGTCAATGATGACCACGCGGCTGCGGCCCTGGAACGGCTTCAGCGCCGTGACCCGCTCCAGCTCCCGTATCTGGGAGACGTGAATCCCCTTCCGCCTCTCGTCCTCCTCCTCGGCCTCCTCGACCGTCACCGTCTGGACATCGGCGTGGATGCCGGCGGCGATGCGGCGGCAGGGCTCACAGGCGCCGCATGGGAGCTCTTCCCGCTCGCAGTTGAGGGCCTGGGCCAGCTTCAGGGCCAGGGTGTGCTTGCCCACGCGCTCCGGCCCCACGAACAGGTACGCGTGGGCGACGCGGCCCTCCGCCAGCGCGCGCTCCAGGGCCGCAACCGCTCGCTCCTGCCCGACCAGGCCCCAGGTCACGCTAACCTTCCACTGCCAGACCCCTCGCTGTGCTCAGGATGACACAAGGGGGCCTCACTCCAGAGGCCACACGTCGGCCCGCATCAGGTCCTCGTACGTCTCCCGGCGGCGGATCAACGTCGCCTCGCCGTCCCTGACCAGCACCAGCGCCGGCCGCAGGGAGGCGTTGTAGTTGCTGGCCATGGGCAGGGCGTAGGCGCCCGCCGTCGCCATCGCCAGGACGTCGCCCGCCTCCAGCGGCGGCAGTTCGGCGTCCCGCATCAGGATGTCCCCCGACTCGCAGTACCGGCCGGCGATGGTGACCGTCTCCCGTCGCGTATCCAGCGCCTTGTTGGCCACCAGCGCCGAGTACCGCGACCCGTACAGCGGAGGACGGATATTGTCCGCAATGCCGCCGTCCACGGAGACGAAGCGCCGCACTCCCGGCACGTCCTTGGACGCTCCCACCGTGTAGAGCGCCACCGCCGCCCGCGCCACGATCGCCCGCCCGGGCTCGACGATGAGCTTGGGAATCGGCAGGCCGTGCTCCCGGCAGGCGTCCGTCAGGGCGGAGACTATCGCCTCGGCATACTGCGCCACGGTCGGAGGCGCTCGTTCGTCCGTGTACTGGACAGCGAACCCACCGCCGGGGCTGAACTCTTGCAGCCGAAAACCGTGCTTCTTCCCCATCTCCGCCGCGAACCCGATCACTGCGCGCACGGCCTCCTGGTAGGGCTCCAGGTCGAACACCGGCGAGCCCAGGTGCACGTGCAGGCCCACCAGCTCCAGCCCCCGCATGTCCGCCGCCTGGCGGACGGCCGCCTCGCCCTGGCCAGTAGCCAGGGGGATGCCGAACTTGCTGTCGAGGGTGCCGGTGGTCGTGTGGACATGGGTATGCGGATCGATCCCCGGCGAGAGGCGCAGGAGCACCCGCTGGGGCCTGCCGGCAGCGAGGCTGTTCAGGAGCTGCATCTCGTGGAAGTTGTCGACGACGACGCGGCCGACGCCGTAGTCCAGCGCCTCCCGCAGCTCCGCCTCCGCCTTGTTGTTGCCGTGGAAGTAGATGCTCTCCGGCGGGAAGTTCACCGATGCGGCGATGGCCAGCTCGCCGCCGGAGACCACGTCCAGGGCCATTCCCTCCTGGGCCAGGATGGCGGCCAGGGCCCGCCCCAGGTAGGCCTTTGCGGCGTAGGCCACCACCGTGTCCGGGTGCGGCGAGCGGAACTCGGACTGGAACTCCCGGCACTGGTGGCGCAGCGTCTCCTCGTCGAACACGTATAGCGGCGTGCCGAACTCCCGCGCCAGCGCCACGGCGTCGCAGCCGGCCAGGGTCAGGTGCCCGGCCTCGTTCACGGCCGCCGTTAGCGGGAGGATGGGTGCCGGGGGGATTCTGGTCTCTCGCGCCAATGTTCGCTCCTCAGGGGGTACGAGGCGATTATACCCGCCTGCTGACAGGCAGGCACGTGGCCCGCAGAAGTTCAGCCCTGCCTGGGATCCGGGAGTATTCCACCCCGCCCCGATGTTGTTCGTCCCACCCAGCCCGCCCCTGAGCTCCGTTCAGGCTTGACCCCACCCCAACGCGAGCGGGCTCGGGCACAGGCCGAGTGCGGACAGGTCATCCCCGCAGCCGCCACTGCCCCTCGGCGGCCTCCACGCGGCCCTCCTCGGCCAGCTTGGCCAGGTGGGCCTCGATCTGCCGCAGCGCCATGGGGATGATGCGACGGTCCAGCTCCGGATAGATCGCCCCCAGCATCGCCCCTGGCGTGGTCTTGCCGTCGGCCAGCAGGCGCAGGACCTGCTCCTCCCGCTCGCGCCGGTGGTCGATCAGCTCCTGGAGTTTGCGGGCCACGTCCTGCACCGGCCGGCCGTGGCCGGGCAGCATCAGGGCCGCCTCGTAACCCTTGAGCCGCTCCAGCGACTGCAGGTAGAGGCGCATGTCCCCGTGGGGCGGCGGCAAGATGGCCACCGTGCCCAACCCCAGGGCCGTGTCCCCGGTGAACAGCGCCCCCTCCTCGCGGAGATAGATACAGACGGAGCCCAGCGTGTGCCCCGGCGTGTGCACCACCTCCAGGGTGAGGCCGCCCACGCTCAGCATGGCGCCGTCGGCGATGGGGATGTCCGGCGCTCCCTCCGCCGCCAGGCGGCGGAAACGCCGCACCTGCTCGGCCACGGCCTGCTGGTCGGCGGGGACATCGATGTCTTGAGGGACATCCCCCTGCCAGTCGCGCAGGAAGCGCTCCTCCTGGGTGTGCATGACGATCTCGGCCCCGGTGGCCTGTCGCAGGGCGTGGGCGCCGCTGGAGTGGTCGAAGTGGTGGTGGGTGAGGACGATATAGCGCAGCTTGATCTCCGGCCGCTCCCGCAGGTAGTCCAGGCGGGCCCTGACGGAGTGCTCGTCGCCGAAGCCGCTGTCGATGAGGGCTCCTTCGCCGCCGTCGGCCACCAGGTAGACGTTGGGCGCCTGGGGGCCGGTGTAGAACGCAATGGGCGCCGGGATGGAGTGGATGCGCGGGGTTATCTCCAAGGCTGGGCCTTCCACTCCTCTCTCAGGACGGCCATGGCCACGGCATCCACGGGCTGGCCCCGCCGCAGGCGGTGGGCGCGCAGCAGGCCCTCCCGCACGAAGCCGCACTTCTCGTAG
>DAOUMF010000221.1:0-12729 GCA_034411955.1 Dehalococcoidia bacterium | reverse complement strand
GGTGTGGCACATCCTGGGGGAGGAGTTCCGGCGGCTGCGGGAGGGGGAGGGGGAGGGGGCGGCCGCCTCTTCCCCCTAAGGCTCCAATGCCCCTATGAGCAGGAACATGCAGACGCCGCCGATGATGATGCCCAGGGCCGTATAGTGCTCGTGCCCCTCCCGGCGGGCTGCGGGAACGAGCTCATCCAGGGTGATGAAGGTCATCACGCCCGCGGCGAAAGCCAGAGCGGCCGGTACGAGACCCTGGAAGTTTGTTAGCAGCAGGGCCGCAGCCAGGGCCCCCGCCGGTTCCACCAGGCCGGAGAAAAGGCTGAGCCTGAAAGCTGCCAGCCTGGAGGCGCCGCTGGCATAGATCGGCAGCGCCGTAGCCACGCCCTCGGGGACGTTGTGCAGCGCCATGCCTGCCGCCACCATGATGCCCAGCTCGGGAGTGTCGATGTAGCCAGCGCCTACGGCCGCCCCTTCGGGGATGTTGTGGAGGCTGATGCCCACCGCGATGAGCATGCCGGTGGTGAAAAGGCGCTGGTCCAGGACGCCCGGCTCCTGGACGGCGAAGCGTATGTGGGGCAAGAAGATGTCGATGACGAGCATGACCAATGCCCCCGCCCCGAAGGCGATGGTGGCGGTGCCGAACCCGGCATCCTCCCAGGCTTGGTCCAAGAGGCCCACGAAGGCCAGGGCCAGCATCACCCCCGCCGTGAAGCCCATCGTGAAGCCCAGTTGCCTCTCGCTGGGCCGCCGCGAGATCGCCATTAGGCCGCCGAGGCCGGTGGCCAGGCCAGCCAGGGTACTGAAGAACAGGGCGCCGGCCAGGTCGCTCATCTATTTGGGATCGAGGCCCACCGCCATCATGATCAAGTGATAGTTGCTCTCTTTAGCCCCGCGGTAGCCCCAAGCCACGCATGGCGATGATGTTGCGCATTATCTCGCTGGTGCCGGCGGCCACGGTCAGCGCCGACGCCAACAGGTAGAACTGCTCTGCCTGTCCTCGCAGCGCTGCCCCCTTCGAGCCCGGCTCTGTCTGACCGCCGAGGCCAAGTATCTCGATTCCCGCTTCCGCCAGCCGCTGCTGGAGTTCGGTGCCGTACAGCTTGGACATGGACGCCTCGGCGTTGGGGATCTGCCCCTTCTCCTGCATGGAGGCGACGCGATAGGCCAGCAACCGCCCCGCCTGGAACTCGATCGCCAGCTCCGCCAGCTTGTGCCGGACGCGCATATCGTCCAGGAGGCGGCCGCCGTCGGCCTCGGCCTGCGCCGTGTACTCCACCAGCTCCTCGTGCATGCGAATGCCCATCACCACGCGGTTGATGCCCGAACGCTCGAAGTCGAGCGTGGCTGCCGCCACGTACCAGCCGCGGTTGAGTTCGCCCACCAGGCAATCGCGGGGGACACGCGCGTTGTCGAAGAACACCTCGTTGAACGTGCTGCGCCCCAGCATGTCCACCAGCGGCCTCACCTCCACACCGGGGGTCTTCATGTCCAGCAGGAGGTAGCTGATCCCCTTGTGCTTGGGGGCCTCGGGATCCGTGCGGACCAGCAGGACGCACCAGTCGGCTCGCTGGGCCAGAGAGGTCCATATCTTCTGGCCGTTGATGACGAAGTAGTCGCCGTCCGCCACGGCGGTGGTCCGCAGGGAGGCCAGGTCGGAGCCGGCGCCGGGCTCGCTGAACCCCTGGCACCACACGGTCTCCCCGGCCACGATGCCGGGCAGGTGACGCCGCTTCTGCTCGTCCGTCCCGTAGAGGATGATGGTGGGGCCCACCCGGTCCGGCCCCACGCCGAGTTGTGTGGGCGCACGGAAGTAGGATATCTCCTCGTTGTAGATGACCTGCATCATGTGGCTGGCGGCCAGGCCGCCGTGCTCCTCCGGCCGGCCCAGCGTCAGCCATCTTCTCTCGGCCAGCTTCTTCTGGAAGGAGCGAAGGAACTCCCAGCTCTCCTCGCCGGCCTCGCCCAGGGCGCCCACCCCGACCCAGTCGGCGGGCAACTCCCGCCGCAGGAAGTCCCGTATCTCGCTGCGGAACCTCTCCTCTTCGGGTGTGAAACGAAACTCCATGTGCCTGCCTCCGTCCGGTCGGCGACAGTATATACTACACCCATCGGGTTCTTCGAGATGCGGCCTCTTCTGCTGCCAACCCTGCTGCTATGCCTGGCCCTCGCCGCCTGCGCGGGCACCGCCGTGGCACCCGGACCCACGGCCACACGCCAGCCCACCTCCGCCCCAACCCCAACTCCGACGCCGGCGTTCCTCGACCCCGATCAGGTGCCGCCGCTCACCCTCGATGACATCTTCCCCCCGAGAGACCTCTCGGCTCTCCGCCTGGACGCGTCGCGCATCCGCACGATCATCGCCACCGGCGACGTTATTCCCGCCCGCTACACGGACGTCACCGTCCGTTCTCTGGGCAACGACTTCCTGTACCCCGTGGCCGCTACCAGGGAGATAACGGCGGCTGCTGACCTGACCGTCACCAACCTCGAGGCGCCACTGATCGATGGCTGTCCCTATCACGACTCCGGGCTCGTCTTCTGCGGCCAGGCCGGCTTCACCGCTGCCCTTACCGCCGCGGGCGTGGACGTGGCCACCCTGGAGAACAACCACATCGCCAACTACGGCCTCGACGGCATCGCCGAGACGGAAGAGGCGCTGGCCGCCGCCGACATCGACTTCGCCGACCGCGACACCCCGGCGGTGAGGGACGTGCGGGGCCTCAAGTTCGGCTTTCTCGCCTTCAACGGCGTCGAAGAGACGCTGGACCGCGGGGCGATGACGACACAGATAGAGGCTCTGCGTCCCCGGGTGGACGTCCTGGCTGTGGCCATTCACTGGGGAGGCGAGTACGTGTCGCTGCCCCAGGCCTCCCCCGGCATCGCCGAGGACGATCCGGTGGAGATCGCCCACCTGGCCGTGGACGCCGGCGCCGACCTCATCATCGGCAACCACCCCCACTGGGTGCAGGCCGTCGAGCTGTATGAGGGGAAGTTCATCGCCTACGCCCACGGCAACTTCATCTTCGACCAGATGTGGTCGTACGAGACCCGCGTGGGCGTCATCGGCCGCTACACCTTCTACGGCGATGTCCTGGTGGGTGTGGAGTTCACCCCCACGCTGATCGAGAACTACGCCCAGCCGGTGCCCATGCAGGGCGCCGAGGCGCAGGCGGTGCTGGACGGGATGAAGGCGGCCAGCGGGGAACTGGCGGGGAGGGTGGTGGAGGCTTCTACCGCCCCTTGAACTCGGGCTCCCGCTTCTCCACGAACGCCCGCGGGCCTTCCCGCGCGTCCTCAGTGCTCCGCGCTATGGTCATCGCCCCCTGCGCCATCTCCAGCGCCTGGTCGATGTCCACCTCCAGGGAGTGGTAGACCAGCCGCTTGGCGAGCTGGATCGCTACCGCTGGTCCCTTGGCCAGCCGCAGCGCGTACTCTCGGGTGCGGGCCATCAGCTCCTCGGCGGGGACCACCTCGCTGACGTAGCCGATGCGCAGCGCCTCCTCGGCGTCGAACAGGCGGCCGGTCCAGATCAGGTCCAGCGCCCGCGCCACCCCCACGATGCGCGGCAGGTAGTAGCAACCGCCGTCGCCGGGGATCAGCCCCATCTGCGCGTAGGTCATGCCGAAGCGCGCCGTGTCGGCGGCAATGCGGATGTCGCACATGGAGGCCATGTCCATGCCCGCCCCCACCGCTGCCCCGTTCACCGCCGCGATGTACGGCTTGTCCATCTGGGCCACGAAACGGGGGATGCGCTGCACCGTGTCGCGCAGGTCGTTGCGCCCCTCCGCCAGCGAGCGGTCCTGCGGCAGCAGGCCCTGCCCCTGGGCCTGCGCCTGCACGTCCATCCCCGTGCAGAAGCCGCGCCCCTCTCCCGTGACGACGACCACCCGGGTCTCCCCATCCAGGTGCGCATCCTGGAGGGCGGCCAGCCACTCGTCCAGCATCTTGGGCGTGAAGGCGTTCATTCGCTCCGGCCGGTTGAGGGTGATGGTGGCTATGCCATCGCTCTTCTCGTATCGGATCTGTTCGAACTCCATGCCATCCTCCAGTATCTCTCCCTAGCCGACAAAACCGTGAGCTTGTCGAACCATGAACTCGTGCCGCTAGCCCCCGCCTCCAACCGTCTCCGGCTCCATGCTCCGCGCCCGCTGTTCCGACATCACCCAGATGACCACGGTGAGCAGCAGCGTCACCGCCAGGAACGCCGACAGGCCCAGGAACGCCGCTGCCGTGTCCCAGCGATCCACGAACACTCCGGCGATGACGCCGCCGGTGCCCCCCAGGCCGAAGCCGGCGAAGAAGGACACGCCGTAGCTGCGCCCCACAGCCCCCGCCGGCGCGTAGTCGGCGATGAGCCCCGTGAACACCGGCTGGTTGGCGAAGTAGAAGAAGACGAACACCGAGGCGATCACCACCAGCCAGGCGCCGCTGACCACACCCGTTAGAACCAGCGCCGGCACCGCCAGCGCCGCCATCACCGGCGCCAGGCGCTCCAGTCTCACCCTCTGCGAAAGAGTACCGCCCAATAGCTGGCCCACCGCTCCCATTAGCAGGGCCACGGTGACGAAGGCGCCGCCCAGGTCCTCGTTCACCAACTCCTCCATGTGTTGCGGCAGGAACGTTATCGCGCCACGGTAGACGATGCCGCTGAGCACGAAGGCGGCGTACACCAGCAGCAGGGGCACCAGCAGCCCCACGGCTGGCCGCGTCTCGGGCTCGCCAGGCTTTCCGCCCGAGGCCGGCGGATGCCCGCCCGTCTGGGCGGATGCACCTCCGCCGAGCTTGGGGGACTCATTGCCTGCCACCAGCACCTCGGCCTCCCCCCGCAACGGCAGGGTCGTGATCGAAAGCACCACCGCCATGACGGCGGCCACGCCGGCCAGGACGAAGAACGCCAGACGCCAGTCCACCGCTATCGCCAGGCCCACGGCTACCGCCGGCGCCAGCGCCTGGCCCACGTTGCCGGCCACCCCGTGGAACCCCAGCGCCAGGCCGCGCTGCCGCACGCCCTGAGCCATCAGGGACAGCCCCGCCGGGTGATAGAGGCCGATACAGAACCCCAGCAAGGCCAGCGTGCCCGCCAGGAACCACTCGTTGGGCGAGAGCCCCACCAGCACCAGCGACACGGTGGCCCCGGCGAAGGCGTAGAACAGCACCCGCCGCGAGCCCAGGCGGTCGGTGAGGAAGCCGGCGGGGATGGCGCTACCGCCGAAGGCCCAGGCGAAGATGGAGGCGATGGCGCCGAGGATGACGGCCCTCACCCCGAAATCATCCTCGATGCGACTGAGGAGGGCGGGGTATGTCAGTTCGACGGTGTGGGTGAGGGCGTGAGCGAATGCCGTGTAGGTTATGAGGCGGCGTTCGGCGGCGTTCATGGGCGTATCGCCGATTATACGATTAGAGGCCGTCTTGCGGCACACCTATCGGAGCGGAGGCGAGAGCTATCTATTACCTGTGGGTCGAGGCCCCGGTCTCGACCGGGGCAGGGCTGAGGACCTGCCCTACAAGAGGCCCTCCGCCTGCATCTCGGCCAGGGTGGCCGCGAACGCCTCCAGGGTGCGGTCCACGTCCTCGTCGCTGTGCACGCCGGAGACCAGCCCGCCCGTCATCCCCATCAGGTCCGCTCCGTGGTTGAGCATCCCTTGCTTCAGCGGCAGCGCCACCTCCGTCGGCGTACGCGGCGGCGCCTTCCCATCCCCGTGCGGCCACTCGATCCCCTCCTGCGGCCGCCGACACTCCCGACCGAGCGAGATGTGGAAGTAGGATGCCAGGCCGTAGGCGCAGCCCGCGACCCCTCGCGAGGCGATCGCTTCGTTCATGCCGCGCACCAGCCGCTCCGTCATGGCGTCCGCGTGGGCGTGGAAGCGGCCCGTCTCCACCAGAGAGAGCATCGTCGACCCGGCGGCTGCTGAAAGGGGGTTGGCATTGAAGGTGCCGGGATGGAACACCCGCTGCTGGTAGTTCCAGCCGGAGTCGTTGCGAAACTCCATCAGGGAGAAGATGTCCGCCTTGCCGGCCACGGCGCCGCCGGGCAGGCCGCCGGCCAGGATCTTGGCCAGAGCCGTGAGGTCCGGCGTCACCCCGTAGCGGGCCTGAGCGCCCCCCGGCGAGACGCGGAACCCCGTCACCACCTCGTCGAAGATGAGGACGGTGTTATGGCGGGCCGTCACCTCCCGTAGGTCGGCCAGGAAGTCGTCCCGCAACGGGAGAGTGCCCCAGGAGGCGCCGGTGGGCTCCAGGATTACCGCCGCCACGTTGCCCTCTGCCAGCCTGCTCTCGACCTGGGCAATGTCGCCCTGGGGCACGCTGATGGTGTCGTTCAACGTCCCCTCCGGCACCCCTGCCGAGCGGGGGTGGTCCGACTCCCCGTAGCGGACCCCCACGACGCTATCGTGCCAGCCGTGGAAGTGGAAATCGAACTTGAGGAACTGGTCGCGCCCCGTGTAGGCGCGGGCCAGCCGTATCGCCATCAGCGTCGCCTCAGTGCCCGAGTTGGTGAAGCGAACGATCTCGGCGCTGGGTATGAGCCGCTTCACCAGGCCGCCCCAGCGCAGCTCCAGCTCGTGGCCGGCGCCGTAGTGGGTGCCGCCGGCCGCCTGCTCCTGGACAGCCCGTGTAATGTCCGCGTAGGCATGGCCGAGGAACAGGGCGCCGTGGCCCATCACGTAGTCGATGATCTCGTTCCCGTCCACGTCCCACTTGCGGCTCCCCTGGGCGTGGTCGACATAAATCGGGAACGGCGTCAGGTGACGGACATCGTGCGTCACCCCGGAGGGGAACATCTTCACCGCCGCCTCGTGGAGTCGGGCCGAACGGGGATGGAGGCGGCGGTACGTCTCTTGTATGGTCGTCATTCCATCTTCTCGCGAGGCTGGGGTTGGGGGCGGAGGTAAGGCAGTGCCGGCATGTCTCGCATCGTTAGGAGGCCGACGGCGCGGCTGTGCGCCACGGCCGGTATGCAGTTGGCCATGATGGCCGCCGTGGCCCGGTCGCCCTGGAGGCTTCCGGGCACCCGCACCTCCAGCGGCGGCTCGGCGGCGATGCGGATGACGTCGCGCGGGTCCTTTGCTGCCACGGACGTCTCCCAGTCCAGCCGCACCCCCTCCCGTCCGGACGAAAGCCCGCGCGCGGACTGCCGCACCCCCCGTACGTAGCCCCGCTCGACGGAGAAGTACTCGGTGCGGTAGCGGTTGCGGGCGACGATGGGCTCGATCGTCTCGGCGACTTCGTCCAACCGCCAGCCCATGGAGTCCGCGATCATGAACAGGGACTCCCTCAGCCCCACGTGGCCGATGGTGCCATCGTTGGCGCCACGTTGGAAGCCCTCTACGCTCAGCCCCACGCCCACCTTGCGCTGGAGCTGCATGCGCCGCGATCCCACGTCCACCACCCGCTCCACGCAGATGGAGCGCACCTGCTGGCAGGCGGTGGCCAGCACCAGCGGCAGGAAGTCCATCACGAATCCCGGGTTCACCCCCGTCCCCAGCACCCGCACGCCGGTCTCGCGGGCGCGGCGGTCCAGCTTGCGCGATATCTCCGCGTAGCGCATCCAGGGGAAAGCGAGCTCCTCACAGCTAGAGACGACGCTCTTCTCGGAGGAGACGATGGACAGGAGCTGGGGGTAGACGGAGGTCAGGGAAGAGCCGGTCGTATGGATCACCACGTCAGCGTAGACATCCTTTAGCAGCGGCTCTGCATCGTAGGCCACGCTGATGCCCAGGGTGCGGTTGGCGCCTGCGGCCTCCCCAAGGTCGAGACCGGCCTTGGAGGGATGGGTGTCGATGGCGCCTACGACCTCGATCTCCGGCCGGTTGAGACAAAGTCGAAGGATCTCAGCGCCTATGGCGCCGATCCCGTAATGTATGGTGCGGATCCTTTCTTGGGTCACATAAGCCTCCACATTCCAGGGCCTATCGCGCATCGCCCAGGAACTCCAGCGTTATCCGATTAAACGTATCGGGCTTCTCGAAGTAAACCGAGTGGCCTGCCTCCGGCACCACTACCATGCGCGACCCCGGGATGAGGCGGCAGGCAACCTCCATCAGAGATGGTGGCATCACCTCATCGTGCTCCCCGCCGATGAACAGCACCGGCGCCCGTATCGCGGCCAGCGCCTGGCGGCTGGCGGCGACCCCTGGGTCACGTTCCAGGGCACGGGCGCGCATCACCTGCTCCTCGGTGCGGAGGTGGTTGGGACCCTCCTCGTTCAGCAACCGGATCTGCCTGTACAGGAACGCCTTCTCCCTCTCCCGCCGGGCGAATCCCGGAGCCAGCGCTCGGCGGACCCCGTCGCGGCGGCGGCGGTCCCATACCGCGTGGGCCCTGGCCCGTAGCTCCTCATCGGCGGCCAGCCAGACCGTTCCTCGCATCCCGGCGAAGGTATTTCCCATCACCAGCGCCCACACCCGTTGCGGGTGGGCGATGGCGAAGCTGAGGCAGGTCAGCCCGCCCATAGACTGGGCGACCAGCGCCGCCCGCTCGATGCCGAGATGGTCCAGCAGCCCGCGCAGGTCCTCCACGAACGCCGCCGGCCCGGCCTGCTGCCCGTCCAGGGACAGGCCCCAGCCGCGGTGGTCGAAGGTGACGCAGCGGTACTTGCGGGAGAAGACGGGGACCTGCTGCCACCAGCTCAGGTGGTTACCTCCGGCGCCGTGAGCGAATACGACCGCCGGCCCCGCGCCGTGCTCCTCGTAGTACAGGTCAGTGCCGTTGACCACTGCTGAAGCCATCGCCGCCTGGCCCGATGTTATACGACATGCTGCGAGGTGGCAACCTGGCGCTGCCTTGTGGATTTGTGGACAACTTTCTATCAAATCGCTATAGCATGTAATCGTCAGATGTCCTACAATGGCCTCGGATGCCACGCGCCGTAAGACATACGCTCAACCTCTCACCGGGAGCCGCCGTCGCTCCGAGGCGCAGCGTCCGCAGCCGTCCCCACCCCGTTCTGCCGCCCCTTCCCGCACCGTCAGCCGAGCCTCCACAGCCTGCCCCCTCGCGGCGCAACCGGCGAAAGGCTCCCCAGTCTTCCCTTGTTGCCCTGACCCCGGCGGATAGCGGTGCTGAGGCGAAGCCCAAGCGGAGGCGCGGCAGCCGCGGCGGGCGCCGCCACAAGAAGGTGGAGCAGCCGACCGCCGCTGTAGAGGAGTGGCCGCCGGAGCCGGAGGCTGAGGCTGAGGCGAAGCCCAAGCGGAGGCGCGGCAGCCGTGGCGGGCGTCACCACAAGAAAGCGAGCCAGGCGACCGCCAAGGTAGAGGAGGTGGCGCCGGAGCCGGAGGCAGAGGCTGAGGCGAAGCCCAAGCGGAGGCGCGGCAGCCGAGGCGGACGTCACCACAAGAAAGCGAGCCAGGCGACCGCCGTCGTAGAGGAGGTGGCGCCGGAGCCGGAGGCAGAGGCTGAGGCCAAGCCCAAGCGCAAGCGCGGCAGCCGGGGCGGGCAGCGCCGCAAGAAGGCGAGCCAGGCGACCGCCGTAGAGGAGCCGAAGGCGGAGGCGAGGCCCACGCGCCGACGCGGCAGTCGCAGCAAGAAGTCCGCCTCCAATGCTATCCCCTCCACTGTCGCCGCCACGCCGTCCCTCGCCACTAGACGGGCCGCAGTCCCGGCCACCGGAGCGCCCACGGGTGATGTCCCCGCCCCCTTCGCCCACCCCGCGGAGGTCGAGTTCGCCCACATCCTCGACTTCTACGGAATCGAATGGCAGTACGAGCCTCGCACCTTCCCGCTCCGCTGGGAGTACGGCCACGTCGTCGAGGCGTTCACGCCGGACTTCTACCTGCCGGACCTCAACATGTACGTGGAGGTCACCACTCTCAAGACCGGCCTGACCGGAGAGAAGAACCGCAAGATGCGCCTCCTCAAGGAGCTCTACCCCGAAGTCAACATCAAGCTGCTCAAGAAGCGCGACTACCTCCGCCTGCTGGCCAAGTACGGCTACGGGCCCCCGGCCGCGGAGCAGGTGCCCGACATCGACCGCGTGCTCATTACCGCCACCAAGATCCAGCGCCGCGTCGGCGAGCTGGGCGCCCGCATCAGCCACGACTATGCGGGCAAGGAGCCGGTGCTGATAGGCATCCTGCGGGGCGTCATCTGCTTCATGTCGGACCTCATGCGCCACATCTCCCTTCCCGCCGCCGCCGTGGATTTCATGGCTGTCACTTCATACGAGGGCAACGGCTCCGGCGCCGTGCGCATCATCAAGGACCTCGATGAGAACATCAAGGGCCGCGACGTCATCCTGGTGGAGGACATAGTCGACACTGGGATGACTCTCAACCATGTCTTGGAGTACCTTGGGTCCAAGCGGCCGGCCTCCCTCAAGGTATGCACCCTGCTGGACAAGCGGGCCCGCCGCATCGCCAACGTGCCGCTCGAGTACGTGGGGTTTGAGATCCCCGACGAGTTTGTCGTCGGCTACGGCCTGGACTTCCGCCAGCGGTTCCGCAATCTCCCCTTCATCGCCCTCCTCAAGCACGACCTATTGCCCTAGCGCTTTTGCGCTGACCGAAGGGTTCACTTTCTTTTCAGTCTCCGTCTTTTTCAATACGCAGACGGCGTTCTGAGGAGCTCTGGGGAGCCTGAGCGCCTCTAGTCGCCATTATTGCCGGAAGGCGGCGGCGACAGCCGCTCATGGCCTTGACAACCTCTCAGAATAGAGGGAGAATGACAGTGCTTTCCGAGTGGTCAAGTAGCGAGAGCGGCGGAAGGGGATCGCGGAGCGGAAGGGCAACCGGAAGCCCTAGCGCGAACCGGAAACCGCAGGAGCCAAAGGTCACTCGGAGAGCGCTTTTCTGCCCCAGGCGATCCTCCGTCCCTGGCGCAGCGTATCCTGTCAGCGGTTTTCCGTGCGGCCGCCAGGGCGTGCGAGAGTTCCTCCAGCGCTACTTGGACGACAGTCGAGATCGCGCCGTCCTGGCAGGCGACCATGACGGGAGGCGCCTGGGCACCGATACGTCTGGTCGCTCAACCGGTTGATTCACGCTGGATGACCAGCGCGGTCGCGCGCTCGCGCACCGGCGAGCGGCAGAGGGTGGCGATCCCTCTTCTCCTAACGGGCGTGTGAGTGGCGGCGGACCTTAGCGTAGGCCCCGCGTATCAAGCTGCCCGACGAGCCCTACGATCGTTGCCACGCCGCGAGCTGCTCGGCGTCCGTCAAGCCGCCGACGTCGGAGGACATGACCAGCAGGTCGTGGGCCTTGCCCTCCCGGTCGCGCACGAAACCGCGAAGTAGCGCGTCCACCGTGAAGCCCAGCCGCTCCAGGTTAGCCCGCGTCCGCTTCTGATCCGGGGTCATGCGGGCTATTATCTTCTCCAGGCCCAGGTCTTTGGCGATGGCGAACACGTCGAAGGCCAGCCGGCGGCCCAGGCCCACACCGCGGTAGTCGGGCTTCACAAGCACTCGGATTTCGCCCATGTGTCGTCCCCAGAATGACTCGTCGCGCCACAGGCTGCCGTAGCCCACGATTTCGCCGTCCCCCTCAGCCAGCACGGTGATGGTGCGCCCCGCCTCGATGTCTCGAACCCACTCGTCCACGACCTGGGAATCCGTGATGTCCTTGCGCAGGAACAGAAGCTCGTCGGGCGGTAGGGAGCGGGCGAACTCCAGGACGCGCTCCCGATCCGACTCCCCCATCAGCCGCAGGGTGGCGGTGCGTTTGCCGCCTGCCCCTATCTCCCTCGGATACAATTCAAGGATGAAGCTACTGGTCTCAGTCATCGGAATCTCCCCTTCAGCCCAAGATTGCCCGCCCGACGGCGGCTAAGATGACCCTTTCGGGATGCGAACTCATTCCGAGGATACCTCAGATTGAATCGACTTTCAAGGGCGGTGGCGCCTCATTCTGCCGGCAGCAGATGGGGTGAGCACTGTGGGCTCCGCTGCCCCCCCCGGAATCCGAACGCACGGGAGTCATCGTATCTACAGTAGGCGCTCTCTGAGTCTCATCGCCGCACCCCCTGTGAGCCAGCGACTCAGGAGCGCTTCACTTTGTCTGTCGTATCTGGCTCGCTGGGCTAACCTCAACGCAAACACCAGCAACTCCCCGAAGGTGTACTCGTTGGCCTGGCCCGTCGTCGGCGCGGCGACAGCCTGGCCGGGCCCATCGTCTTCCACTGGCTGGCGGTGGTGGCGATAAACGTGGTGCTGTTTGCCCAAGCCTAGTAGGCTCGTATACTGGCGGCGAACCACCTGTGGTGAGCCTGCCTGCCCTGAGCTTGCCGAATGGGTCGAACCATGACTGCGGACCGCACTGCCCTCCTCGATGCCTTTCGCCACCGCTTCGGTCGCCCCGCCCAACTCGTCGCCGAGGCACCCGGGCGAGTCAACCTCATCGGCGAGCACACCGACTACAACGAAGGCCATGTCCTGCCCCTGGCCATCGACCGCAGCGTGGCCGCGACCGCCGCGCCGCAGGCGGACGCCGTCGACGCCTGCTCGCTGGTCTACGATCAGGAAGACTCCTTCTCCCTGACGGAGGTGCGGCCGCTGCCCGAGGGCGGCTGGCGCAACTACGTGCGCGGCGTCGCCTGGGCCCTTCGAGAGGCAGGACACGACCTGCGCGGCCTGCAAATGACGCTGGGCGGCGACGTCCCCCTGGGCGCTGGGCTCTCTTCTTCGGCCGCCCTGGAGGTGGCCGTTGCCGCGGCCTTCACCGCTGGCGGCGAAATCACCCTGGAACGCCGCGACCTGGCGCTCCTGGCCCAGCGCTCGGAGAACGATTTCGTGGGCGTGCAGTGCGGCAT
>DAOUMF010000220.1:0-7041 GCA_034411955.1 Dehalococcoidia bacterium | reverse complement strand
GGGCGCTGCGGCGGCGGCGGGCGCGGCTGGCCGCCGCGCCAGCCTGGCGGTAGCCAGGCGCCAGGAGCGCAGACATGGCGGTGCGATTCGCCCTGACCGTCGCGACAGCCGTCGTGCTGGCGTCCGCGGCGGCCTGCGGAGGCGGCGACGGCGGTCTCCCAACGGCGACGATCGTCGTGAGCGACGGCGAGGGGGCCCGCGCCGAGCTGACGGTGGAGCTGGCCCGGACCGGCGAGGAGCGCAGCCGCGGCCTCATGTTCCGGGAGAGCCTCCCCGAGGACCGCGGGATGCTGTTCGCTTTTGCCGAGGACACCAGGAGCGGGTTCTGGATGAAGGACACGTCCATCGCCCTCTCTATCGCCTTCGTCACGGAGGACGGCACCATTCTGGACATCCAGGAGATGGAGCCGCTGTCCACGGAGCCGCACCAGCCACCGGGGCCCTACCGCTATGCCCTGGAGGTGAACGAGGGCTGGTTCGGGCGCCACGGCTTCGGGCCGGGAGACAGGCTGGAGATACCGGAGGGGGTGGAAGCGTTGACGGGAGGAGAGTGAGGGAATGATAGATTCTACGGTTAAGCCAGTATTTGCTTGACTTCTGCGGAGGCGCTGCCCTACAATTCCTGCTACACCCCAACCGAAAGAGGGCAAAGGCGGCGAAGGGGAGTAGTAGAACAGCCGATTCGCTTCAGAGAGCCGGGGATCACGTGCGAGCCCGGCAGCGAGCGGCCTCGAACTCGCCTCCTCCATGTGGGGGATCCCGATTCCAGGCGGGACCTGAGCCAGCGGGCTGAACGTAGCTGCAGGCCTTTAGGCCTGCGACCGTAGGCCCGTTCGGGTGCGCCCGTTACAGCGCCAGAGTGCTCCGAGGCCATCGCCTGCTCGCGTCCCTTGGGCGGGCGGGGGCGACGAGAGAAGAAGGGTGGTACCGTCCCGTCCCAAGCGGGATCCCTTTGGGGCGGGTCTTTTAGTTTTGCGAGGTAATCAGGCGCCTCGGAGAAGAAGGGTGGGACCGCGAGACTACTGCCAGTCCCGTCCTTTTGGGTCGGGACTAATTTGGTTAGTGAGGAGGCTATGGTCACAGTCAAGAGAACACTGGCCAGTGATACAGTCTACCGGGCCGGCTATCACCGTGCCCCGGCCCGTTCCTACCTGCGGGCCATGGGGCTGTCCGATGAGGACATCCAGAAGCCCTTCGTGGCAGTAGCCAGCGCTTGGAACGAGGCCACCCCCTGCAACGTGCATCTGAACCGCCTGGCCGACCGCGTCAAGGAGGGCGTCGCTGGCGCCGGCGGCACCGCCCGCGAGTTCGCCACCATCGCCGTCACCGACGGCATCTCCATGGGCTACGAGGGGATGAAGGCCTCCCTCATCAGCCGCGAAGTTATCGCCGACTCCGTAGAGCTAATGGTCATGGCCCATGGCTACGATGCCCTCGCTGGCATCGCCGGTTGTGACAAGAGCCTCCCTGGCATGCTTATGGCCATGGCGCGCCTGAACGTTCCCTCCGTATTCCTTTACGGGGGCACAATCATGCCCGGCCGATTCCGGGACGCAGACGTCACCGTGCAGGACGTCTTTGAGGGCGTCGGTGCTGTCGCGGCCGGCCGGATGACCGAGGAGGAGCTGTATCAGTTGGAGTGCGTGGCCTGCCCGGGCGAGGGCTCCTGCGGCGGCATGTACACCGCCAACACGATGGCCTGCGCCAGCGAGGCGCTGGGAATGGCGTTGCCCTACAGTGCCTCCATCCCCGCCGCTGACCCACGCCGCGACGACATCTGCCGTCGCAGCGGCGAGGCGGCGCTGCGCCTGCTCGAGGCGGAGGTCAGGCCCCGCGACATCCTCACCAAGCAGGCGTTCGAGAACGCCATCGCCGTGGCCGTCGCCATCGGCGGCTCCACCAACGCCGCCCTCCACCTCCTGGCCATCGCCCGCGAGGCAGGGGTGCCGCTCTCGCTGGATGAGTTCGACCGCATCAGCCGTCGCACCCCTCACATCGCTGATACCCGGCCCGGTGGCCGCTACATTATGGTGGACCTGGACCGGGTCGGCGGCGTGCCGCGGGTGATGAAGGAGTTGCTGGACGGCGGCCTGCTCCACGGGGACGCCCTGACCGTCACTGGCAGGACGATGGCGGAGAACCTGTCCGGCCTCCAGTTCGGCGACGGCCAGGACGTGATCCTGCCCGTCGACAGGCCGCTGGAGCCCATGGGCACGTTGGTGGTACTCAGGGGGAACCTGGCGCCCGAGGGCTGCGTGATGAAGACCAGCGGTGTGAAGAGGGAGCAGTTCAGCGGCCCCGCCCGCGTCTTCGACGGGGAGGAGGCTACCTTCGAGGCCGTGGGCCAGCGGCGAATCAAGGCTGGGGACGTGGTCGTCATCCGGTATGAGGGGCCCAAGGGCGGGCCGGGCATGCGCGAGATGCTGGCCGTGACCGCCGCCATCGCCGGCCAGGGTCTGGGCGAGGAGGTGGCGCTTATCACCGACGGCCGCTTCTCGGGGGCCACTCGCGGATTCATGATTGGCCACGTGGCGCCCGAGGCAGCCGTGGGCGGGCCCATCGCCCTGCTGCAGGACGGGGACGTCATCAGCCTGGACATCCCAGGCCGGCGCATCGAGGTGCAGGTGCCGGAGGAGGAGATGAAGCGACGGCGGGAGGCCTGGCAGGCGCCGGCTGCCAAGTACGCAAGCGGCGCCCTGGCCAAGTACGCCAGGCTGGTGTCATCGGCGTCCGAAGGCGCCGTATGTGGATAGAAATCGGGAGCGAATGTAACAGTAATGACTAATGCGGCATCTGGAGGAGTGTGGTCATGGCGGAGATGACGGGAGCGCAGATGGTGATGGAGTCCCTGGTCAGGGAGGGGACGGAGCACGTCTTCGGCCTGCCCGGCGGGGCTAACCTGCCCCTTTACGACCAGCTTCCCAACTACTACCCGAAGGTAACCCACTTCTTGGTGAAGCACGAGCAGTGCGCGGCCCACGCCGCCGACGCCTACGCCCGGGTATCAGGCAAGGTTGGGGTATGCTTCGCCACCTCGGGGCCCGGCGCCACCAACCTGGTCACCGGTATCGCCAACGCCTGGATGGACTCGGTGCCCATCGTCTGCATCACAGGGGCTGTCATCAAGGCCCTGATCGGCCGGGACGGCTTCCAGGAGGCGGACATCACGGGCATCACTATCCCCATCACCAAGCACAGCTACCTGGTGCCCGACGCGGCGGAGATTCCCAAGGTGATGCGCGAAGCCTTCCACATCGCCTCCACCGGCCGACCGGGGCCGGTGCTGATTGACGTTCCCCGCGACGTCCTCCAGCAGAAGGCGGAGTTCGCGTGGCCGGAGAAGGTGGAGCTGAAGGGGTACCGACCCCGGCTCTACCCCGACCCGGAGGAGGTCGGCAAGGCCGCGGAGCTCATCAACGAGGCCGAGCGACCAGTGATCCTCTCCGGACACGGGGTGATCATCGCCCAGGCGTTCCAGGAGCTGCGGGAGCTGGCGGAGAAGGCTAACATGCCTGTGATCACTACCCTGCTGGGGATCAGCGCCTTCCCCGGGACGCACCCGCTGTGCCTGGGGATGCCCGGGATGCACGGGATGTACTGGAACAACCTGGCGATCCACGAGTCGGATCTGGTCATTGGTGTCGGCATGCGCTTCGATGACCGGATCACGGGTCGGCTGAAGGACTTCGCGCCCAACGCCAAGATCATCCACATGGAGATCGACCCGGCGGAGATCGGCAAGAACGTGCGGCCCGCCGCTACGCTGGAGGGCGACGCCCGCATCTGCCTGCGCGAGCTGAACAAGCAGGTACAGTTCGTGGAGCGGCCGGACTGGTTCTCCCACATCGATGAGCTGAAGCGGGAGCACCCCTCGATCACCATCCGGGAGACGGCGGATGTGCTCCCCCAGTACGTGATCCAGAAGCTGTACGAGGCCACGGGCGGCGACTGCTACGTGGTCACTGGGGTGGGCCAGCACCAGATGTGGGCCGCCCAGTACTTCTGGTACGATAAGCCCAATTCGTTCGTGACGTCCGGTGGGCTGGGGACGATGGGGTACGAGGTGCCAGCGGCGATGGGGGTGCAGGCGGCCAAGCCCGGCGAGCTGGTGTGGTCGATCTGCGGCGACGGCGGCTTCCAGATGACGCTGCAGGAGCTGGCCACGATCTCCGAGTATGGCTGGCCCATCAAGTTTGCCATCATCAACAACAGTCACCTGGGCATGGTGCGCCAGTGGCAGAACATGTTCTATCGCAATAACATCGTGGCCACGCCCCTGCGGAACCCGGACTTCGTCAAGCTGGCGGAGGCGTTCGACATCCTGGGCCTGAGGGCCACGTGCAAGGAGGAGGTCGAGCCTGTCATCCGGCAGGCGATGGAACACGACGGCCCGGTGGTCTGCGAGTTCGTGGTCAAGGAGGACGAGAACCTCTACCCCATGGTGCCGCCGGGCGCCTCCCTGGAGGAGACCATGGACCTGCCGGCCTATGAGGATGAGCGGGCAGAGGTGACGGCATGAACCAACGCAACAACCTACAGAGACATACGATCATAGCGCTGGTGGAGGACCGACCGGGGGTACTCAACCGGATCGCCTCCAATTGGCGCCAGCGGGGCTTCAACATCGAGCGCCTGGCCGTGGGTCACTCCGAGACGCCGGGCCTGTCGCGCATGACCTTCGTGGTGGACGCCAACACCGACGCCGAGCAGGTCGTCAAGCAGGTCGACAAGCTCGTGGAGGTCGTCAACATCCGCGACATCTCCGCGGAGGAGACCGTGAGCCGGGAGCTGGCCCTGATCAAGGTGCGCGTGGACGCTGGAAACCGCAGTCATATAATCGAAATCGTGGACTTGTTCCGGGCCGGCATCGTGGATGTCTCTCCGGACTCAGTGGTCGTCGAGGTTACTGGCGATGAGGGGAAGGTGGACGCCATCTTCGAGCTTCTGCGGGACTACGCCGTTATCGAACTGGTGCGCACGGGCCGCGTGGCCATGCTGCGGGGCTCGGCCATCTCCCATCCTCCTGCAGAGCACGAGGAGCCGGAGCGCTACGCGGGCTTCGAGCCTCCCTATTCGGCCAAGTAGAGCAAGGAGTGTAGCCGTGGCCAAGATCTACTATGAGAGCGACGCCAATCTGGATCTGATCAAGGGGAAGACGATAGGCGTCATCGGCTTTGGGTCGCAGGGGCACGCGCACGCCCTCAACCTGCGAGACAGCGGGTGCAGGGTGGTGGTGGGGGAGGTCGTCGGCTCCAAGCCCTGGCAGGCAGCGCAGGAGGCGGGCCTCAGTGTGGACACTGCGGAAGTGGTGGCGCGAGAGGCGGACGTCATCGTCATGCTGGTGCCGGACCAGCTCCAGCGCCAGGTCTACTACGAGAGTGTCGAACGCGGCCTCACCGCCGGCAAGATGCTGATGTTCGCCCACGGGTTCAACATCCACTACGGCCAGATCCAGCCGTCGCCGGACATCGACGTGACGATGATCGCTCCCAAAGCGCCCGGCCACCGCATGCGGGAGCTGTTCACGACCGGGCTGGGGGTGCCGGCGCTGGTGGCCGTGCACCAGAACGCTACAGAGCTGGCCAAGGAGGTGGCCCTGGCGTACGCCAAGGGCATCGGCTGCGCCCGCGCCGGGGTGCTGGAGACCACCTTCGCCGAGGAGACGGAGACCGACCTGTTCGGGGAGCAGACGGTGCTGTGTGGGGGTGTCACCGCCCTGGTGAAGGCGGCCTTCGAGACGCTGGTGGCCGCCGGCTACCAGCCGGAGATCGCCTACTTCGAGTGCATGCATGAGCTGAAGTTGCTGACAGACCTGATGCACGAGGGCGGCATGGCCTACATGCGCTACTCCATCTCCGACACCGCGGAGTACGGGGACTATACCCGCGGGCCAAAGGTCATCGACGACCGCGTGAAGCAGTCCATGAAGCAGATCCTGGGCAACATCCAGTCGGGGGCGTTCGCGCGGGAGTGGATCCTGGAGAACCAGGCCGGGAAGCCGAGCTTCATGGCCCTGCGCAGGCAGAACGCCGAGCACCCCATCGAGCAGGTGGGCAAGGAGCTGCGGGCGATGATGCCCTGGCTCCAGAAGCGAGACTGACAACGCCTGCCCGCCGGCAGGCAGGGATATGGGAACGGATAGACGGATGAACGGCAATCTTGGCTGCATGGCTTCAGCCCTGCGTTCAGGCTTTGCGCTAGAGGCGCATCCGCTCTTGGGCGGAAGGGGCGTGCCGCTACTGATGTTCAGCCGCGCCGATCGACAGGACTGTCGACCCCAGCCTGAAGGCTGGGGCATCCCGAGGGTACTCGCTCTCAACCTTAGCCGGCCCCGCCGGTGGCGGGGCCAACCCCGGACGTGATGCTACGTAGTTGCAGGCCTGAAGCCTGCCTGCCGGTAGGCAGGGCCTGCAGCTACAACAGATCGCTAGGAGGTTGAGACGATGATAAAGAAGGACAAGGGCCCGCCCGCCCAGGAGCGGGTACTGATTTTCGACACGACCTTGCGCGATGGGGATCAGTCCCCCGGTGTCGCCCTGGGCGCCGCCGAAAAGCTGGAGATCGCTCGCTCCCTGGAGCGCATGCATGTGGACTTCATCGAGGCCGGCTTCCCCGCCTCCTCGCCGGGCGATTTCGAGTCCGTGACGGCCATCGCGAAAGAGATCCGCGGCACCGCCATCGCCGGCCTGGCCCGCGCCGTTCCCGAGGACGTGGACGCCTGCTGGGAGGCGGTGAAGGACGCCGCTCAGCCGCGCATCCACGTCTTCCTATCCAGCTCCGACATTCATATCCTCCATCAGTTGGACAAGGACCGAGAGCAGGTGCTGGAGATGGCCCGCACCCAGGTGGCCCGGGCGAAGAAGTACTGCTCCGACGTGGAGTTCTCGCCCATGGACGCAACGCGCTCCGAGCCGGGGTACGTGTACCGTATGCTCACGGAGTGCATCGAGGCGGGCGCCACCACCGTCAACATCCCGGATACCGTCGGATACGCAATCTCAGAGGAGTTCGGGGAGTTCATCCGCCAGATCCAGGAGAACG
>DAOUMF010000219.1:0-14266 GCA_034411955.1 Dehalococcoidia bacterium | reverse complement strand
CCGCCCAGCAGGCAGCCAGCGCTATCGCCGGCGGGGACTACAGGGGGCCGCTGCATGGCATCCCCCTGGCCCTCAAGGACCTGTTCGATACCGCCGCAGTGCGCACCACCGCCGGGTCCAAGATCATGGCCGACCGGGTGCCCACGGAGGACGCCGAGGCCACGGCGCGCCTCAAGGCCGCCGGGGCCGTGATCCTCGGCAAGCTGAACATGCACGAGTTCGCGTACGGGGCAACTGGCGTGAACCCCCACTACGGGGTCACAGCCAACCCATGGGACCCTACCCGCATCAGCGGCGGCTCCAGCTCCGGCTCCGGCGCCGCCGTGGCCGCCGGCATGGCCCTGGGCGCCCTGGGCACGGACACCGGCGGCTCCGTCCGCATCCCCTCGGCCCTGTGCGGCATAACCGGCCTCAAGCCCACCTACGGCCGGGTGAGCCGCCGCGGCGTGGTGCCCTTGAGCTCGTCCCTGGACCACGTAGGGCCGATGGCTCGCAGCGCGGCCGACGCCGCCCTCATCCTCAAGGCCATCGCCGGCCACGATCCCGCTGACGAGACGAGCAGCCGGGAGCCTGTGCCCGACTACGCGAAGCTGTTGGAACGGCGCGGCCTCAAGGGCCTGCGGGTCGGCGTGCCCCGCGAGCACTTCTTCGACGACGTGGACGCCGAGGTGGCGGCGGCGGTCCGCAGAGCGATCTCCATGCTGGGAGAGCTGGGGTCGCGGGTGGAGGATGTCTCCCTGCCCCACATCGACAAGGCCCCGATCGCCGTGAGCGCCATCATGCTCCCCGAGGCGCTGGCCTACCACCACCGCTGGCTGGCCGAGCGGCCCCAGGACTACGGCGAGGAGGTCCGCCGCCGACTGGAGATGGGACGGCCCTATACCGCCGTGAGCTACGTCGAGGCTCAGCGGCTGCGCTCTCTCATCATCGAGGAGTGGCGGGAAACGGTATTCGACCGGGTGGACCTGCTGGCGATGCCCACGACACCGGTGCCTGCACCCCGCCTGGAAGATGCTGACATTCAGGCTACCCTCAACCTGATACGATTCACCAACCCCTTCAACCTGGTCGGCCTGCCAGCGGTGTCCGTCCCCTGCGGCTTCACCAGCGCGGTCCTGCCCATCGGCCTACAGTTGGTGGGCCGCTGGTTCGAGGAAGGGACGGTGCTGGGGGCGGCCCACGCCTACCAGCAGGCGACGGACTGGCACAGGCAGGCGCCGCCGCTGTAGTCGGCTGCTATTCTAGCCCGTGTGGCTCGGACCCGCCGGGCAGCAGGTCCGCGAAGAGGAAGCCATCGCGCTCAACCCGCTCCCCCAGTGTGATGGGTATCGATCGGCGGAAGTTGGGCGCTTGGTGCACGAAGGTGTGGAACTCCCCGTTCTCCCCGCAAGGGTCGACGCTTGCCGGCAGCTCGGCGAGCAGCGCTTCATCGTAGGCTCGCCCAACTAGGCCCGGCGGCAGGACGCGTGGATCGACGCAAGTCAGGGTGGCCTTGAAGCCGTTGGCGATCACCCAGCGCGACAGGGCGTGTGTGTCCTCGCCCCAGAGGGGAAACAGCGGCTGCAACCCAGTGGGAGCGAGCATCTTCTCCCGATAGGCCCGCACATCCTCGAGGAAGAGATCGCCGAAGGCCACCGCCTGTACGCCTCCGTGCTGAATGGTCTCCACGACGCGGGACATCTCGGCTTCGTACACTCGGTTGCTGCAGCGCGAAGGGATCCAGACAGGGTAGACCCTCAGGCCGAGCGTCTCCGCCTGGGCCTCCAGCAGCACCCGACGCACGCCTTGCATGCTGATCCGGTCGTAGCCCGAGGTGATCGTCGTGAGGAGCCCCACTACCTGGAAGCGCGGGTCCCGCTGCAGGCGCCAGAGGGCCACAGCGCTGTCCTTGCCGCCGCTCCAGGCGATAATTGTCTTCACTCTCACGAAGCGCCTGCGGTCAAAGCCCGGTGCCCACTCCGTCCTATCCGTCGCCTGGTGTTAGCCTATCGTTCTCCGCTGGCCAGGGCTGGTACGCTACGTCTCCTGATCTCCGTCGTGCCCTGGGAAGGGAGCCCCGCAGAAGACCTCGTAGTCAATGAGCTCGTGGATAGTGGGTTCGTCACCGCACAGCGGGCACTTGGGATCGCGCCGCAGCTTCACCAGTCGGAACTCCATAGAGAGGGCATCGAACAGAAGGAGCCGGCTGGCCAGCGACTCGCCGATCTCCAGGATCAGCTTCAGCGCCTCGATGGCCTGGATGCAGCCGATGACGCCGGGCAGGGCGCCCAGGACGCCGGCCTCGGCGCAGCTAGGGACCAGCCCGGGCGGCGGCGGCGACGGGAACAAGCAGCGGTAGCACCCCTTACCGGGCACGTACACCGTGGCCTGGCCATCGAACAGGAGGACGCTGCCGTCCATCAGGGGCTTGCCAGCGAAGTAGCAGGCGTCGTTTACCAGGTAACGGGTGGTGAAGTTGTCGGCGCCGTTGATGACGATGTCGTACTGGGAGATGATCTCCACGGCGTTCTCGGAGGTCAGGGGCGCGTCGTGGATGACGACGTTGACGTTGGGGTTGTAGGAGAGGAGGGTCTCCTTGGCGGACTGGGTCTTGGGCCGCCCCACGTCATCGGTGTGGTGGAGGACTTGGCGCTGCAGGTTGGACAGATCCACCACATCGAAGTCGACGATGCCGATGGTGCCGACGCCAGCCAGCGCCAGGTAGAGGGCTGACGGCGAGCCCAGCCCGCCCGCGCCGATGACCAGCACCTTGGCCGCCATCAGCTTGCGCTGGCCGAGGGGACCCACCTGGGGCATGATGATGTGGCGGGAGTAGCGGTTGACTTGCTCCTCCGTGAGCACCTGGCCGCCTGCGATGGCGGGGATGACGGCCATCTCATCGCCGTCCTCCAGAGGCGTCTCCTTGCCGTTGAGGGAGTGGATCTCCTGGTTGTTGACGTATATGTTGATGTGGCCCGGCACCTGGTTCGATTCATCGAAGATCATGTGCCGCAGGGACGGGTACTGGTCGCCTAGGTTGTTCAACACCTCCGCCACCGTGCTCCCCTCCGCCTGGACGTACACCTGGTTCCCAGTCAGCCGCCGGAAGGGCGTGGGGATGTATACCGTGACTGACATTCGATTCTTCCTCCTCCCTGCGGACATCGCTACACCTCCATGGTGTGGTAGCGTTCGCCTGTGTCAGGCAGGACAGTGACCACCCGCTTGCCCTGACCCAGCCGCTTCGCCACCTTGAGAGCGGCGAACACGTTGGCGCCCGCCGAGATGCCCACCAGCAGCCCTTCGTCGTGTGTTAGTCGGCGCGACATGGCCATAGCGTCCTCGTCACCCACGGAGACGATCTCGTCCACGACCTCCCGGTTGAGGATGCTGGGGACGAAGCTGGCACCGATCCCCTGGATGCCGTGGACGCCGCCCCGGCCGCCCTGAAGAACCGGCGACCGGGCGGGCTCGACGGCGACCACCAGGATGTCCGGATCCTCCTCCTTCAGCACTTCGCCCACACCGGTGATGGTGCCGCCGGTGCCCACCCCGGTCACGAAGGCGTCGATCTTGCCGCCGGTGGCGGCCAGGATCTCCCGGGCGGTGGTGCGGCGGTGGACCTCCGGGTTGGCGGGGTTCTCAAATTGCTGGGGCATAAAGTACCGCGGGTTCTCATTGATCAGCTCCTGGGCCGCGTAGACGGCCCCGGTCATCCCCTCGATGGCGGGGGTGAGGATCACCTCTACCCCGTAGCGGGCCAACAGGTCGCGGCGGGCCAGGCTCATGTCCTCGGGCATGGTGACGATGAGGCGGTAGCCCTTGACCGCCGCCACCATCGCCAGGCCGATGCCGGTGTTGCCGCTGGTGGGCTCCACGATGGTCTCGCCTGGCTTGAGCCTGCCATCACGCTCCGCCGCCTCGATCATGCTTAGAGCGATACGGTCCTTGACGCTACCAGCGGGGTTGAACGACTCCACCTTGGCCACTACCTCGGCCCAGCCCTCCTTGACCACTCGGCCGAGCCGCACCATGGGGGTGCCTCCTATGAGATCCAGTACCGTATCGGCGATGTCAGCATCTCTAGCCATGGCTTCCCTCTCAGATGACGTAGCGAGTGCCGCCAGGGGCGACGGCGCGGTCCTTGGCCGCCAGATCAGCGATGGTGGTGTTCTCCAGCACCTCTAGGATCGCCTCCCGCACCGCCTGCCACATCTCTCTCTGGGCGCAGCCCCCGGCCTTGGAACAGGCGCTGGAGTCATCCAGGCAGTCGATGGGCAGGATAGAGCCCTCCAGGGCCTCGATCACCTCGCTCACCGGCAGTGCGTCAGGGTCACGGATGAGGACGTGGCCCCCCTGCGGCCCACGCACGCTGCGGACGAAACCGGCGCGGCGAAGGGTAGTCAGAAGCTGCTCCAGATAGGACTCTGGAATGCCCTGTCGCGCGGCGATGTCGCCGCTCTGGGTCGGCTTGGGGTCACCGTAACGGTGAGCCAGCTCGATGATGGCACGTATCCCGTAGTCGCCTTTAGTGGATATCTTCATGATTCACCTTCTGGGGGGTGAAAGTAGAGTAAAGTCCTCAACAATATTAGCATGCTCCCGTTCGGGTCTGCAACGCGGCAGCCCAGGGCGGAAAAACGAAGGAGCCCCGCCGCACGGGCGGGGCCTCTTAGCGCGCTCTTTCCCCTCTAGATTACATTACCCCGTGATGCGACAGCAGCCCGCGCAACTCCTCCCGGAACGCCAGCGACAGCGGTATAGTGAGGCCGCGCTGTCGCCTCAACTGCTGCGCCATCTCCAGAAGAGGTCGAATCTCACTCTGCGCTTCGGGGTAGCGACCGGAGAGCTTGTCCAGATCCGTCTCCCCCCGGTCCAGCGCCTCCAGACACTCTTCGAGGGCACGGGCCAGGGCCAATTCCTCCACACTCCTCACCTCCTCGGCCGCTGGCAGGAGCGGTGGTGCAGTCTCCATCGCGCTCACCCTTAGCATAACACTATAACGATGTCAACGAATAGACTCTTCGATTTTGTGCATAACAGCGAGAGGAATTATTGAAGAGGTGTGGGTAAGTCCAGTCCCTGCACCCCACATCAGAGGCGGCCAGACGGGCTCATCGGGACCTCGGTATTCTGGTGGCCTGCGCCGGAAGCCAGCTTGCCTTCGGCGATCAGCCTCCCGCCACCGCCGGCACGATGCTGACCTCGTCTCCAGACTTGAGGGCCGTCTCCAAGCCGGCCTGGAAGCGGACATCCTCGCCGTTGACGTAGATGTTGACGAACCGGCGCAGCTCGCCACCCTCGTCACATAGGCGTTCCTTGAGCCCCGGGTACTGGTGCTCGAGTGAATCGATGCAGGCCAGGAGGGTGCCGCCGTCGCCGCTGATCACGTCCAGCTCGTTTGTCAGCTTGCGCAGAGGCGTCGGTATACGTACGGTCACACTCATCTCTTCTTCTATCCTTCCACGATGTCTCCGGCCACGGGATCCACCCGGACTCCCATCTCCACCACCCAATGCACGCCCCTCTCGATCTCCTCCATCTCACCCTCCAGCTCCAGCACCACCCAGCCGCGATCCTCGGTCACATCAGCGCGACGGATGTTGGTCACTAGCTGGAAGTCCCGCCCGAGCCGCCAGATGACCGGCTCCTTGATGAGCTCCTGCGGGAAGGTGAACTTGACTCGTTGCTTGGCCAATGTGGTCTCCTACTTCCGCGTCGCCGGCAGGGCGCCGGCACGCTCGCTAAGCGCCTCCTCGAAAGAGCCAATGGAAGGCTTGACGGCCAGTGCCGGGCGCAGCCGGGGGGCGACGGCCTCCTGAGTCTTGAGACCGGCACCGGTGATGAACGCGACCAGCAGCTCCTGCGGACCGATCCGTCCCTTCTCCGCCAGCCGCTTGAGGGCGGCGACCACTACGCCGCCAGCCGTCTCCGCGAAGATCCCCTCCGTCTCCGCCAGGAGCTTGATCCCGTCCACCACCTCGTCGTCGCTGACAGCGACGCCGTACCCGCCCGACTGGGCCATCGTCTTGAGAGCGTAGTAACCGGCGGCGGGGTTGCCGATGGCCAATGACTTGGCGATGGTATTGGGCCTTTGGGGCCTTATGTTGAAGCTCTGGCCCTCCCAGGCCTCGACGATCGGTGAGCAGCCCAACGCCTGGGCACCGCTCATCCGCGTCCCCCGCCACTCCACGAGACCCAGCCAGGCCAGCTCTTTCAGCCCCTTGTATATCTTGGTGTACAGGGATCCGCTGGCCATGGGGGCCAGGCAGTGATCAGGCGCCTGCCAGCCCAACTGTTCGCACACCTCGTAGGCCAGAGTCTTGCTGCCCTCGGCATAGTAGGGTCGAACGTTGATGTTGACGAACGCCCAGGGGTATTTGTCCGACAGCTCGGAGCACAGGCGGTTCACCTCGTCATAGCTGCCGTCCACCGCCACCAGGGTGGGCCCGTACACGGCCGCGCCCACGATCTTCCCCTGCTCCAAGTCAGCGGGGACGAAGACGAAGGCGTCCATTCCGGCCCGCGCAGCGTGGGCGGCGACGCTGTTGGCCAGGTTCCCGGAGGAGGCGCAGGCCATGGTATCGAACTCGAACTCGCGGGCCTTCGTGACGGCCACCGAGACCACGCGGTCCTTGAACGACCAGGTGGGGTTCTGGCAATCGTTCTTGATGTACAGCCGCTCCAAGCCCAGGACCCGGCCCAGATGGGCGGCCCTAACCAGCGGAGTGTAGCCGGTGCCGATGTCCACCGCAGCCTCCGCTGGACAGGGCAAGAGGTCAGCGTAGCGCCACATGGACAGGGGCCCGCGCTCGATGCGCTCCCGGGGCAGGCTGCGACGCAGGGCCTGGTAATCGTAGACCACCTCCAGGGGACCGAAGCAGAACTCGCAGACGTGCATCGGGTCTAGGGGATAGACCCGGCCGCACTCTCTACATCTCAGGTTCTTGACGAATGACATGACAGCGATTCTCCAGCTTCTAGTCGTGGGCCGCGCAGGGCCTCCCGCACCCGGAACGAACCGGGGCGGAGGCCCGCAGCATCGCCATCCGTCTCCGTCTTAGCGCTGACGCCCGTGCTCCAGGGCAGGCGGCTGTCGCTGGGGGCGCACAGACCTCCGGCGGCAGGTCTCTTGTTGCAGCGGTGTTTCGACGGTCAAGCATCGCCATCAGAAAAAGAAAACCCCTTCCGCTTGCTTCAGGGAAGAGGCCACTCATCCCCTTATCGTACCCACATTCAGCGGGTCGGCATTGGCACCGTTACCCGTACGGGCCGGTTGCCGGGCTTCACAGGGCCGTTCCCTCCACCTCTCTGGATAAGAGGTTCTCTATTCAATTGTTTGATGGGATGCTAGCACAGTGATAGAAAGGCTGTCAACGAGGGAGCGACGAGGGGATGTCGATCTAGACGAGGCGGGCGGTCAGCACGCCTTCGCGCGCCGAGCGGGCAACCAACTCACCGAGGATGACGCGGAGGCTCACACCATTCACTACCGGATGCTTGAAGGGTGCGTCCAGATTCACCGTGTAGTGATGGCGTCGTCCTTCCTTGCGAACCCGCAGCATCCCGGCCCGTCTCAGATCCCCGATGACCCCCCACACGGTGCGACGGGTCAACGACATAGCATCCGCGATGTCATTGATCGTGCAGTCAGGGCTGACAGCCACGTAGAAAAGGATGGCACCGTGGCTGGAAACTAGATACCAATTGTTCTCTATCGTCATATAAATAGCAATTCGATTCCGGTTTTTGAATAGCCGCAACTACATACTACCATTTAGCCTCTAGCTTGGGAAGACGTAAATGGAAAAATTTCCCTACGTTTTTTTGGTCGGCGCCATCGGGAGCATCTATAGCTCTCGATGTGCCCGCTGTCACGGGCAACAGCCGCCGCCAGCCGCAAGCGCAGCAATGGATCCACTCATCCATTGGACCGCCCAGAGAAAAAACGCGGGCGTACTCCCCGCCTGCCCCCTAGCCCCCCTGTGAGGGTTCTCCCTCTGATCCCTCCTCCCGCATCAATCGCCTCCGCTCGGCACGGCTCAGCTGCACCTCCTGCGGCGGCGTGCGCAACAGATAGACGATGGCCGGTACGGCCAGGGCCATAGAGACGATGGCGATTACCTGAGCGGTGCGCAGTCCCAGGAAGACCAGGTCGTCCAGGCGCAGGAAGCTCACACCGAGCCTCATCGCCCCGTAGAGAAGCACCCAAGAGAAGAACGTCACGCCGTCCCGCCTCACGCGGGTGTAGATAAGCACCAGGACGAGGAAGATCGCCACGTCTCCCAGAAGCTCGTAGGCCACCGCCGGGTGTTGGACCGGCTGCGACAGGCCCGCCAACCCCAGTTCTGGCTGGAAGCTGGGACTGCCCGAGTGCGTATACTGCACGCCCCAGGGAAGGCTCGTCGTCTCGGCACGGATGTCACCATTGATGAGGCAGCCGATGCGGCCCGTGGCCATGCCCAGGATCGCCCCCATGGCGGCGATGTCCGCCCCCTTGGGGATGTTCGGCACCTTGGTCAGAAAGGCGTAACCCCAGGCCCCCACCGTGCCGCCGATGAGCGCCCCGTAGATGGAGATGCCGCCAGCGTTGAGGGCGAAGATCTCACCGAGGTCGTCCTGAAAGTGGGACCAGTTCTCGATGACGTAGAGGCCGCGGGCGCCGATGATGCCGCCGATGACCAGCGCCAGGGCCACTTTGTAGATCGTGTCTTCCTTGTAGTTGGCCCGCTTGGCAAATGCCGCCGCCACTGCTACCCCCACCACCACACCCATCGCTGTGAACAGGCCGTGCCAGGTGATCTCCAGTCCGACCACATGAAACAGCTCGGGGTCCAAGTCGATCGTGATCGCCAGCAGCGGCATGCTAACCATCGCTCTCTTGACCTTCCGCTTCGTCTAGCTCTCCGCCCGCCTGTCGCGCCAGCTCCGCCATCTCCCGACGGAAGTCCACCAAGTGGCCAGCCTGGCCGGCAAGGTAGGTGCGGGTCGTGGTTATTTTAGCCCATAACCGGCGCCGTGGCACCCAGAACGTCACCAGCAACCCCGCTAACAGCATGCCAGCACCGATCCAGATCAGGGTATCACTCCTGTCCTTCTTCACCTGAATGCCCGAGAACTCCCGCTGGCCCAGGAACGAGTACTCGTATCCCCCTATCTGTACGCTCTCGTCCGTCCCCAGGGTCACCGCCTGCGGCTGCAAGCCGATGATCGTCAGCTCCGGTCGGCCGCTGCCGGTGGCAGCCGGCACCGCCCCACCAGCCGACGCCGTATCGCTCCCATAGACGACGTTGCCCATCTCCAGGAGGACTTCGCTGCTGGTAGCAGAGGCCTGCGGCGGCCGCGCGAAGTCGGACACGAAGGCAGAGGGGACGGCGCGCAGGCCGGCGTAGGTGAACTCCAGGCCGCCGGCTCGGGCCGACTCTCCCTCTCGCAGCAGCAGTCGCGCCGCATCCTCCCCCTCACCCGGCTCAAACACTGCCAGCTCCCACTCATCGCTGGCCGATGTGCTGCGGACCCCGATTGTGAGTGCCCTATCTTCCTCAAGAGAGAGCAGCCGCCCGAAGTAGGTAAAATCATCGCTGCTCAAGACGTCGGTCAGAACCAGCGTCTCGTCCAGCAGCAGATCACCGTCGCCGTCCCGCACGATGACGTGGGGCGAGGGTAGCGTGTCGGAGAGGATCAGTGTCTCCCGGTAGACCACGTTGCCGCTGCTCAGGTCACGGACTTGGACATCGGCCCCGAAGCCGAAATACGCCGCCTGATGGAACCGGTAGCCGTCATAGCTACAGGGGGAGTTTACGGTCGCAGTGCAGCGCCAAACTTCTTGGCCGCCTCGGTGGATCGCCAGCTCAGAGCTGTACTCCAGCGGCTGCCCCTCGGGCGAGAACTTACCCACGGCATCCAGGAGCTGCACCTGCATCTGGTTGGCGTGGTTGAGCGGAAACACCGGGGCGCTGGCCCCCTCGGCGATCATCATCCCGTTGGAGAAGCCGCTGAAACGGCTGACGAGGGCCGCCGCCAGCAGGACTATCAGGGCGAGGTGGGAGACGAAGGTGGCCAACTGGACGAACTGGAAGCGGTCCGCGAACAGGCACAGGGTGTCTCCCTCTCGGTACTGCTCGACGGCGTAGCGCCGCCGTCGCAGGACAGCCTCCAGGCCAGGGCCAGCGGCCGGCGTGGCGTAATCAAAGCGGTGGCGGGCGCTGGCGAAATAGGCATCGTTCACCCGCTTGGGAGGACGCGTGACCGCGCGCCAGATGGAGGGAAAGCGGCTGACCGTACACACCACCACGGAGACAACCAGAAGACCGAGAGCATAGACGAACCAGCGGGCGTGAAAGACGTCGAACAGGCCGACACGGTTCAGCGGGGCGGTCAGGAAACCGAAGCGACCCTCCTGGAGGGCCAGCCACCAGATGGCGGCGGCGATAGCGGCGATCACCAGGAGGGGAAAGACCAGGCTGCGCCAGGGGCCGCGCCACACCCTCCGTCGCTGGGGTGCCTCTTCCACCTCCGGCGGGCCCGAGGCCTGCCAGTCCTCAGACATGACCCTAGGGGACTCCCTCCTACACTGCGATGATACCGCGACGGGTGGCCAAGCGCACAGCGGCGGCGTGGGCCATTCGTTCCACGCGGTCGTCCAGGGGCGCCAGCTCGATATCTCGGTGGCGCCGCCGCAGAGCGGCCGCGATGAGGTGGTCAGCGAAGCGAGGGTTCTTGGGAAGCAGGGAGCCGTGGAGATAGGTGCCGTAGGCGTTGCGATAGACGGCGCCCTCGTGCCCGTCCTCGCCGTTGTTGCCGAAGCCGGTGACCACTCTCCCCAGAGACTGCACACCCTCACCCAGGTGGGTGCGGCCGCCGTGGTTCTCGAAGCCTACGAGGGTCTCGCCCTGCCACTCCACGACGACGTTGCCGATGAACCGCCGCGCCCCCGGCCCCGGGTGCCCTGTCCACATGTCGAACAGCCCCACGCCGGGCAGCTCCTCGCCCTCCGCAGTGCGGTAGTAGCGCCCCAGGAGCTGATAGCCGCCGCAGACAGCCAGGAGCGCCAGCCCCTTGTTCGCCGCTTCCCGCACCGCTTTTGCCTTCACCTTCACGAGGTCCTCGGCTACGCGGCGCTGCTCCCTGTCCTGGGCCCCACCGATGAAGATCATGTCGTAGTCCTTCAGCTTGAGCTTGTCGCCCAAGCCCAACTCCGACACTTGAAAGGCGATACCCCGCTCCCGGCAGCGGCGCTCCAAGCAGAGGATGTTGCCACGATCGCCGTAGATGTTCATCAGCTTGGGATAGAGGTGGGCGAGGCGCAGCTTGAGCTCCACTACGCTGCCTCCCAGAAGGCGGGGCGCCGCGCCCAGCGGGCTAGTAGCTCCCGCACCTCGAGCATCGCTGTGTAGGTAGGGATCACGTAGAGGGTGGCATCCTCGGGGGTGGCCCTCAGGGCCCGGCGCAGCGCCGCCGCCGTGTTCTCCTCCACCCCGGGCAAGCTGTCCAGACCCCCGTACTTGAGGCGCAGCGCCATGTCCCAGGCCCGCCTGCCCGACACCGTCAGGGAGTGCACCTTTCCCGCCAGCAGCTCGAAGTCCACGTCCCAGATCCAGGAGACATCGCGGCCGTCGGCGATGTCATCGTTGAGGAACAGCGCCACGTCTTTCTGCCTGCCGTCGGCGGTGATGGTGCGCAGCACCTCGTTGAGGCCGGCGGGGTTCTTGGCCAGGATGACCTGCACCCGCCACCCACCTACCGTGAGCCGCTCCTGCCGACCGAAGGCGGCCGTGAAGGAGTGCAGCCCCCGCTCGACGGCATGCGGGCCGATGTCCAGGGCCCAGGCGGCGGCAACGGCGGCCAGGGCATTGTAGGCGTTGTAGAGCCCTGCCAGGGGCAGCAGCGCCGAGACCTCGCCGCCAGGCAGGGCGATGGTCAGGCGGGTGCTGTCCGCCTCCCGCTCGACGCGGGTGGCCACCACCCTCGCGGGGGGTCTAGCCGCCCGGCAGCCCGGGCAGCGCCAGTGGCCCAGATGGCCGTAGAACACTGTAGCGTAGGTCAGCTCGCCGCCGCAGGCGGAGCACCAGCGGGCGTCGGCGGCGTGCTCCAGTAGATCCACGCCTCGGGACGTGTCCTCCACGCCGTACAAAACCACCCTTCCCTCGGCGGCCTGGGCCAGGGAAGCGATGGAGGGGTCATCGGCGTTGAGGACCACGGTGGCCGAATCGCCCAACGTGCCAATGACGTCGCGCCAGACCGCGGCCACGTGCTCCACCTCCCCGTAGCGGTCGAGCTGGTCACGGAACAGGTTGGTGAACAGGACGAGGCGCGGCGCCAGGTCGCGGGCCGATTCCGGCACCGTCGCCTCATCCACCTCGAACACGCCGATGCGCCGCCCGGCCGCAGAGAAACCACCGTCCAGGCCGGCCGACTCGGCCAGCGCCGCGGCGATCCCCCGCATCAGGTTAGACCCGGCGCGGTTGGCCACGGCGCTCAGCCCGGCCGCCCCGACGATACCGCGCAGCAGGCGCGCCGTCGTGGTCTTGCCGTTGGTGCCGGTGACGATGACACTCCCCCACCCGAGGCGGCTCGCCATCTCAGGTACGATGGCGGAATCGATGCGCTGGGCCACGAGGCCGGGCAGGGCGGTGCCCCCGCCAACCTTCAGTCGACGGCTCAAGGCAGCCGCGGCCTTGGCGGCGGCTATCGCGGCGATGCGTCGCATTCCAGGGGTATTATCGGCCCTCATCAGGCCAGTCGCCAGGGTCAGGCTGAAGCCTGACCCTCTCGCCAGCCAGCGGCTCTCCCGCTAGTGGACGTCCGACGGCGTGATGGGCTCGACGAAGACGTCCATGACGCCCCCGCAGATCTTGTCGTCGCCGTCGATCTCGTTGGTCAGGTCCACCTGCACGAGTCGCGCGTGGCCGTCGCGGCAGGCGTCCATCGCCGCCAGCAGGACCTCGGCCTCGCCGCAGCCGCCGCCGACGGTGCCGCAGGAGCTGCCGTCCGCCCGCACCAGCATGCGCGCCCCCGGTCGCCGCGGCGTGGAGCCGCGGGTGTCGGCCACGGTGGCCAGCACGACCGGCTGGCCGTCATCCACTGCACGCCGGAGCTCTTCGAACACCTCGTCCACAGCGAGGGCTATGGTACGACGCGGGCGGGAGGGGGTAAAGGCCTACCCCTCCCGCGCCTGCTCCCCCTGCGGCGGCACGCGCTCGGTTGGGGCGATGCCGCGACGCGCATCCTTTACCTCGCGCATGGGCCGGGCGCTGCCGCCACGACGGGCCTGGATCACCTCCGCCATGATCGCCACCGCGATCTCCTCCGGCGTCTCCGCCCCGATGTCCAGCCCGATGGGGGTATGCACCCGGCGCACCGCCTCGGGGTCCAGCCCATCATCGATCAGGTGCTGGAGGACAGCCCCCACGCGGCGCCTGGAGCCGATCATCCCCACGTAGGCCGCCGGCGACTCGGCCACCTGGCGCAGGGCCGTCTCGTCGTGCCTGTGGCCGCGGGTGACCGTCACGATGTAGGTGTTGGCGTCGATGGGGAACTCCCGCAGCGCCTCGGCGAAGTCGCCGCAGATCACCCTGTCGGCCTCCGGGAAGCGCTCCGCGTTGCCGTACTCGGGGCGGTCATCCACGACGACCACGGAGAAGCCGCACAGGTCGCCGATGGTGGCCAACGCCTTGCCGATGTGCCCTCCGCCGACGATGAGCAGGGCGGCCGGCGGCTCGTGCGCCTCCAGCATCACCTGATATCCGCCGGAGGCCGACTCCGCCTCGCGACGGGTGAGGCGGCTGCCATCCGCGGCGTAGAACGGCGACTGCACGGCGTGGCGGCCAAGGGCCTCGCGGCCGTCGGCCAGGACGGCCTCCTCCAGAGGCCCACCCCCCAGCGAGCCCAGAGTAGAGCCGTCCTGCCGCAGTAGCAGCTTGGCGCCCACGGGCAGCGTGGCGTCCGACGGTGCCTGGATGACGGTGGCGAGCACCACGGCGCGCCCACCCTCCCGCGCGGCGATCACCTCCGCGAGGATCTGCGCCAGCTCGCCGCCGCTCATACGTGAAACAGGATGTGGAGCACGTCGCCGTCCTGCACAACGTACTGCTTGCCCTCGCTGCGCAGCCGCCCCCGCTTTTTCGCCTCGGCGAAAGAGCCGATCTCCATCAGTTCCGCCCAGGCGATGGCCTCGGCGCGGACGAACCCACGCTCCATATCGGTGTGGATGCGGCCGGCCCCCACCACGGCGGGCCTGCCCGCCGGCGCCCGGCACGCCCCGCCCACGGTCCCCCCCGGGGTGTAG
>DAOUMF010000218.1:0-7194 GCA_034411955.1 Dehalococcoidia bacterium | reverse complement strand
CCGCCCGTCTGCTCCTCGGCCAGCACGGCGGTGCCTTCGGGGGCATCTCGTTCCGCCTCCGCCCGGGCGACGTCCTGGGTGGATGTCGCCTGAGTCAGGTACAGGAGGTTCCTGCCCACGTAGCGAGTCGCTAGCCGCTCCTCCACGAGTGTGAGGTTCAGCCACACATTCATCGCAGCCGAGGATAGCGGACGCGGGCAACAAAAAACCAGCCCGTGGGGCTGGTTTTTTGCGCTAGGCACGCAGACCTGTCCACGCGCCTTTCAGCTTCTACACCTGCACCTCGGAGAGGTGACGGTGCGAATGGACAGGCCTACGGCCATCGCTGGATCTATCGCCCATTCACATCACCTCCTTTCCTGCCCAGCATGCTAACACAACCACCAAGCTCTCACAAGCCCATGAGCGAACGCTGAAAGTTCTGCGAAGCGGTTAGCGTGTCCTCGGGAACAGCTCCCGCAGCACCCGACGGGCCACCTCGCTGTCCTGACACTCGTAGGAGTCGCCCGCCAGGATCACCTTACGTTCGTGGCCCTTTCCGGTCAGGAGCACCGTGTCCTCGTCCACCGCCATCGCCAGCGCCTGCGCGATAGCTTCCCGCCGGTCCGGCACGACGGCGAAATCGTGGCCCTCTCTCCTGCCGGCGTCGCGCAGCCCGCGAGCGATCTCTGCCAGTATGACGTCCCGGTCCTCGGAGTAGGGGTTGTCGTCGGTTACGTAGGTGTAGTCGGCCAGTTCCGCTGCCACCCGCCCCATGGCGTAGCGCCGGTCCCGGTCACGCTCCCCGATGCAGCCGAACACGGCGATGACGCGGCCGCGACTGCCCGCCCGCAGCTCCTCGAGCACCCGCCGCAGCGAGTCCGGCGCGTGGGCGAAATCCACCACTACGTCGAACGGTTGCCCCTCGTTCACCCGCTCCATGCGACCGGGCGCCCCCGGCCACGACGCCAGGCCGCGCGCGATGGACGCTACGTCCAGGCCCAGCACAAGGCCGGCCGCGCTGGCGGCCAGGGCGTTGGCCACGTTGAACGCTCCCGGCCGACCCAGCCGGGCATCCGTCTCGCCGGCGGGCGTGAGCAGGCGGAACCGCGTTCCCCATCCCTCCCGCCGCACGTCTACGGCCGTGACGTCCGCTGCGGCATCGACTCCGTAGGTCAGCACCCGCGCCCGGGTGAGCGACTGGAAGTAGCGGTGAGCGGGGTCGTCGGCGTTGAGCACGGCTGTCCTAGTCGCCTCCTTGTGCCCAGTCTCGTCAAGCATCTGGAAAAGGCGGCCCTTGGCCGCCAGGTACTCCTCCCGCGAGCGGTGGAAGTCCATGTGGTCCCTGCCCACGTTGGTCATCACCGCCAGATCGAACTCGCAGCCGGCCAGCCGGTGCTGGGCCAGCCCGTGGGAGGTCGCTTCCAGTACGGCGTAGCGGCAGCCCGCCTCCACCATCTGCACCAGCAGCGATTGCACCTGCGGCGGCTCCGGAGTCGTGAAGCGGCCGCTATCCGCCAGCAGGCGCCCGGCCGCCCTGTTCTCGGCGGTGCTCATCAGCCCAACGCGCTCGCCCGCCGACTCCAGCAGATGGGCGATAAGGTGGCAGAGGCTGGTCTTGCCGTCGGTGCCGGTGACGCCGACGACGGTGAGCTTCAGGGCGGGCCAGCCGAAGAAGGCAGTCGCGGCCTCAGCCAGCCCCCGGCGGGTGTCGGGCACGGCCAGGCCCGGAACGGCCAGCCCCGCCCACTTGGAGCGGCGATCCGCCTGCACCAGGACGGCCGCCGCGCCGGCCTCCACCGCCTGACCCAGGTAGTCGTGCCCATCGTGGCGGCCTCCTGGCACTGCCACGAACAGCGCCCCCGGCTTCACCCGGCGCGAGTCATACTCGACGTCGTTGAACTGCACCTCGCCGGAGCCGATGACCTCCGCCGCGGGGAGATGAGTCGCCAGGGCGTTCAATCGCATCGCCAAAGATGAAAACGGCCTTACGGCCGTTACGTTTCCTCCGACGGCCCAGCAGACCTATAGGCCGAGTTCTGTACCCTTACGGGCGGTGACCATCAATCTAGCCCCGCCGTCGCCGACGGGGTCCAGCGGCTAACCCGAGAGCCTGGGGCCGGGCACCCTTCCCCGCCAGTGGCGGGAGCCCTCCTATTTGGCCTTGCTCCGCGCGGGGTTTGGCCGGCCTCCGACTCGCGCCGGAGCCGGTGGGCTCTTACCCCACCATTTCACCCTTACCCGCCTGAGGCGGGCGGTATGTTTCTGTGCCACTTTCCGTCGGGTCACCCCGCCTGGGCGTTACCCAGCGCGCTGCCCGGTGGAGCTCGGACCTTCCTCCCGTCCGCCTGAGGCGGACCGGCGGTCACCCGGTCTGCTGGGCCAGTCCCAGTATACCATCGTCACGGTACCCGAAATCGCGCCTCGGTCGTCACCCAAAGCCGTAACAGAGCCCTCGCCGCGGCATCCTAAGCTTGTTCACCCCAGGGCGATGGCTGAGGAGGTGGTTGAGGTTGGAGTGTCCCATGTGCCGCGGCAACCGCAGTTGCCGGGAGTGCGACGGTCTGGGCGACGTGATATGTGACGCCTGCAAGGGCGAAGGCACCGACTGCCAGCAGTGCCATGGAGAGGGCCGCTATGTGTGCCGACCATGCGACGGCACCGGCACTTGCGCGCGCTGCAAAGGCGAAGGTGAGATAGAAGAGGCCTGACGGACTCGCCCTAGCCGCGGTCCAGCGCCTCGTTGGCCAGCCGGTCAGCACGGCGATTCTGCTCTCGTCCCACATGCCGTACCTGGAACGAGGCGAACCGCCACTGCAAGTCCTTGATCCGCCCGAACAGCCGTCGCAGGGAGGGGTTGCGCACTTTGTAGCGGGAGTCGAGCTGACGCACCACCAGCTCGGAGTCCATCCGCAGCTCTACATCGCGCGCCCCGAGGGCGAGGGCCGCCTCCAGGCCGGCGATGGCGGCGCGGTACTCCGCCTCGTTGTTCGTCGCCCGGCCGATGCGGCGAGACACCGTGTGCACCTCTCGGCCGGAGTCGTCATAGATGGCGGCCCCTACGGAGGCCGGACCGGGGTTCCCGCGCGAGGCGCCGTCAGCGTAGATGATCCACTTGCCGCCAGCCGCTCCCACTAGGGCCTCAGCGAGACCTGGATGCCCTCGTCCCGCACCACTATCCGCTCCAGGAGTTCCCGCAGCAAGTCGTACCGCTCGGGGAACGTCAGCTGGTCCCACTGCTCCCGGCAGCGGGCCATGGCATCACGCTGGCGCTGCCGTCGCTCCGCCTCCGTGGCCCGCATCTGCGCCCGCCGCTCCCGCTCGACCAGGGCCTCTTCCGAGGCCAGCCGTTGGCTGGCCACCTCGACGCTCTGAGAGCGCAGCCGGTCGCCGTTGAGACGACCGCTGGCGGCGGCGTCTAGGAACTGCTCCAGCCGACGGTCCAGCCGTCGCATCCTGTCTCGGAGCTGCTTCCCCTCGACCTCGATCGACGGCTCTTCGGTCTTTTCAGCCGCCGCCGCGGCCTGCGCCGGGCTGTCCAGCAGCGCTCGCCGCACCTCCTCCTCCAGCGCTTCGGCGCGGTGCGTGTGGTAGTCGCACAGACTGCGGTTCGTCCGCGATTCGCACTGGTAGTACCGATAGAGAGCGGAGCGCACCTCGCCATCGCTGCGGCGCCGCCAGCTCTGCCGGCGGGTCACGCCGATCATCTTGTTCTCGCAGTACCCGCAGTAGGCCAGGCCGGACAGCAGGAAGCGGGCGGTCTGGCGACCAGAGGACTTGGGCCGCCGCTGGTCCAGACGCTCCTGCACCTGACGAAAATCCTCCGGCGAGATGAGAGGCGGATGGCTGGCCGGCACCCGCACCCCGAACCGGCTGTACGTTCCCAAGTAGGCTCGGTTGCGTAACAGGTCTCGCACCGTCACCATGCTCCATAGCCAGCCGCGGCGGGTCCGTATCTCCTCCTCATTCAGCCGCCGGGCGATGCGCCGTATTCCCAGGCCGTCCTTCAGGTACAGCCGGAAGATGTACCGCACGACCGATCCTTCTTCGGGCACGACCTGGAGTCGGCCCCGGGGCCCTACCCGGTAGCCGTAGGGAGGGCGCCCCAATGCCTCGCCCTTTACCGCCTTCTTGCGCATCGCCTCCCGCACGCGCTCGCCCAGGCGGCCGTTCTTGCGGGCCGCCGCCCACCGCTTCAGCAGCTCATCCTCGAGATTGTCGCTGCCGTCCATAGTCACCACGCCCACGCCCAGGCTGGAGAGCTGGAAATACCGCCGCGCCGACTCCGTCAGGTTGTCGCCCAAGCCATCGAGGTCAGGCACGGCCACCAGGAGAAACCCGCGCTGACGTTGGCTGCGTAGGAATTCCACCATCTGCCGGAAGCCGGGGACGTCATCGGGCGTCGGCGACGTGTCCAGGAAGACCGCCGCCGCCTCATAGCCGTTGTTGCGGCAGAAGTCCAGGAAGGCCTTGTTCTGCTCCGTGAGGGGCCTGTCGCCCTTTCGCTCTCGGAAGTAGCCTACAGCACGCATACTAGCTCACCAGCAGGATCCGCTCACAGCTAACGCACTGCACGAGACCGGCCCCGGCCCGCGCTTTCTGAACGATGGACATGGGCAGGCTGATGCGACAACCCTGGCAGAGGCCTCGCTCCACCACCGCCACCGCCGAGCCCTGGCGGCGATCCCTCAGGGCCTCGTACAGGCTCAGCGCCGCCGCGTCCATCCCATCCACCTGGCGGGTCCGCTTTGACTCCAGCTCTTCGATCTCCTCCTTGAGCTTCGCTTGGGTCTCTTGGAGGGACGCTTGATGGGCTTTCCAGGACTCCTCCACCTCGGCCAGCGCCACCTCCGCTTGCCTCAGGCCTGCCTCCGCGTCCTCCAGCTCAAGCATCACATCCAGGAGCGTGTCCTCGCGCCTGCTCAACTGCCCGCGTAGGGAAGCGAGATCAGCCTGAAAGTCCTCCAGTTCCTTGGGGTTGCGCACAGTACCGCCGTACAGCTTGTTCTCGATGGCGGCGACCTTTCCCCGCACCTCCTCCGCCTCCCAGTCCAGCCCCTTCTGCTTTTCCTCCAGAGGATGGAGCCGCTCCCGACACTGATCCAACTCCTGGCGAGCCTCTATTAGCTCTTCCGTCTCGCCCAATTGGGCCTCTACCTCGGTTAGTCCTGACACGGCGCCGTCGATAGTCAGGTCCGTCTCTTGAAGGGCAAACAGTTCAGCAGCAGTGGTCATCACGCAAGAGCATGGGCACTCTCTTGGGGCGGTTGGGCGGGGTGGACAATGCCTGCGACGGGATTATAGACTTAGCCTCGGGCGTTGGCAAGGCGAGAACAGCGGGTTTGACGTGAACATCTCGGCCCAGTTCAGACCCGCACCATGCCCGCCTTCAAGGCCACGACTATGCGATTCCGTGTCTCCCAAGAACTGCGCCAATCCGTCGGCGCCGAGTTCTCCATGGAACTGCGGCAGGGCAGCCTCTTCCTGGACGACGACGTCGCCCTCTCCGACCTGCTGGGGAGCGTCCACATGCTGAGGACCGACCGCGGCCTTCTCGCCACGGTTCATGCCCGCGCCTGCATCCAGGGGGCGTGCAGCCGCTGCCTCGTCGCCGCGCAGTTGCCCATCCAGGTTGACTTCCAAGAGGAGTTCCTCCCGGTAGTGGACCCCATCTCCGGCGCCCACATCAGCCCCGCCGAGGCAGAGGACAGCTTCGTCATCGACGCTGACCTGATGCTGGACTTAGGGGAGGCCCTCCGCCAGTACGCCCTCATGGCCTCCCCTAGCAAGCCGCTCTGTCGGCCGGACTGCGCCGGCCTCTGCCCCGCCTGCGGTGCCAACCTCAATCAGGACTCCTGCTCCTGCCGATCTTCCAGCAACGAGAGATGGCGAGCCCTGGCCGCCCTCAAGAGCGAGAACCAAGAAGGGAGATGACCGGTGTCTCCGGTGCCGAAGAAGAAGACCTCCAAGTCCCGCCGGGGCCGGAGGCGTGCCCATCTGGCCGTGGCCACACCCAACCTGGTGGTCTGTCCGCAGTGCCGCTCGCCGCGGCCCGCCCACCGGGCCTGCCCTGTCTGCGGAACCTACCGCGGCCGGGAGGTTCTGGACGTGGCCGCCCGGGCCGCTCGCCGTTCCGGCCGCCAGTAACCGGCACTTCTCCCCACCCAGGGCTCATGCTATACTTCGCCTGGCCGCACAGAACGGACTTTGAACATGCGACGTAGACTAGCCATCATCCTGCTACCCTTGAGCCTCATTCTGGCGGGGGCCGCCGCCGTCACCTACTTCGTCTGGTGGGACGCTACCCACTGCGCGTTCTGCCGTGAGCGGCTGGATGAATTCGGCCGCTGTCCCAACGCTAACTGCCACCTGGGCCAGCTCACCAGAGAGTTGGAGGGCCAGGAGGGCTAGAGACCCCCTATGCCCCCGGCATCAGCCCTCTCCGCTCAGCTCGACGAGAGACTCCGCGCGGTACGCGCAGACGCCGGCCTGGCCATCCTCTTCCCCGGCCAGGGCTCCCATAAGGTGGGTGCCGGCCGTGACCTCTACGACAGCTTCCCCCTGGCCAGAGAGGTGTTCCAGCGCTGCGATGAGGCTCTGCGCCTCCCGCTGAGCCGGATCTGTTTTCAGGGTCCGGAGGAGTTGCTGCGGGACACCGCCAACGCGCAGCCGGCCATCCTGGCCGTCTCCCTGGCCTGCCTGGTCGCCGGTCTGGAGAGCGATGCCCTCCAGCGCCGCCCGGCATTCATGGCCGGCCATAGCCTCGGTGAGTTCACGGCCTTGGTAGCTGCCGGTGCCCTCGACTTGGAGGATGCCGTCTCCCTGGTAGCCACCCGCGGCCGGCTGATGGCAGATGCCTCCCGGCGGCAGCCCGGGACGATGACCGCCATCATCGGCCTCGACGAAGAGTCTGTGGACGAGGTCTGCCGCCGCTCCGGCGTGCAGCCGTGCAACTACAACTCCCCCTCCCAGGCCGTCGTGGGCGGCCCCCTGGCCGCCGTGGAGTAAGCCTCACGCCTGGCCAAGGAGCGGGGGGGCCGCGCCCTCCCCCTCAACGTCTCCGGCGCCTTCCACACCTCCCTCATGGCGCCCGCCGCCGAGGAGTTCGCCGCCGCCGTCGACGGCTGCCCCATCAGCGACCCGTCCATCCCCGTCGTCGCCAACTCCAGCGCCGAACCCCTCACCACCGCCGTCGCTGTCCGCCAGGAGCTGCGT
>DAOUMF010000217.1:0-14965 GCA_034411955.1 Dehalococcoidia bacterium | reverse complement strand
GGGGGCGGCGGAGCGGGCGCCCTACCTGGCTCTTTCGCTGAGTGTCGCGCTGTTCTCGCTGGCGGGGATGCCCCTGTTCGCTGGCTTCGCGACGAAGTTCATCCTGTTCCAGGCGGCGGCGGAGCAGGACCTGCTGTGGCTCTCCTCGCTGGCCGTGTTCTTCAGTTTCGTCTCGCTCTACTACTAACTGGTGGTGATCAAGCAGATGTACCTGGGGGAGCCTGAGGAGCCAACGCGCTTCCCGACGCCCTGGCTGGAGTACGGGGCGCTGACGCTGCTGGTGGCCGGTGTGTTCCTGGTGGGGCTGTACCCGCAGCCGGTGTTCGATGTGGTGGAGCATGGCACGGCAGCGATTACGGCCGCGTCCGGGGCGGCGGCCGCGGTGGGCGCGCCGCCGCCGTAGTGCTTACCGGAAGGGATTAAGGGTCAGTCCGTAGATTGCGTCGATCATCTCTCCAACTTTAGACTCGAACGTCTCGGGGTCCTGCGCCGTGAAGTCGACGTAGCGCAGGTGGCGGATGAGTTCCGGCCTTTCGCACTCCTCCAACAGAACGGGTACGATCCTGAAGTCGGTTTCTACACGCTTGGCAATAGCGCTCTGAAGTTCCTCAGTAGCCCAGGTCCCTCGTTGGTAATCCGCCGTGATTATCGGGATAAACGCTGTCGACTCCTCCAGCCCCTGCTCGATCTTGCCGGGGAGTGAGTCTCCGGCGAGGACGTCCCACTTGTCGAACCAAGGAACGATACCCTCTGCTCCTAGTCGCTGGGCTAGACTTTCAGCGAATTGCTCGTGCGGCTTCCGATAACTGATAAAGACCTCAAGTCCCTTCTCTTTGGCAGGTATCTCCAAGCGCCCGCGAAAGTCCTCCCACGCGACCCGCTCGACCGTCGTTGTCATGCTCTGCACCAAACGTCGTCCCCCCTGGGAAAGCGCGTCTAGTGCCACAAACCTTTCAGTGGAGAACCCCGGTCCTGAGACACGGGTATCAACCTTGTTTTCATGGGGGACCACTGTGAATTGTGTTACCTCTAACGGCACCTGCACAACCTGACCGCGGATCTCTAGCTCTTCTTCCCGCCGCAGGAACGTTTGGAATGTTTCGGCGAGTGCCGCCGCGCGTTGAAGAATGCTCCGAGGGGTCTTGCTGAGCGGTTCATCGCCACCCGATCCAATAGTGACTCTGCCAGCCAGATGGCTGATGGGACCCTGGTCGGAAATTGGGGTATAGTCAATCCTAAATGAAGGGGTAGGCCGCTGCCATTCATAGACAACACGAAGCTGCTCAATCTTGCGAGTCACGGCCCAATTATAACTGCCTACAGCATCGGCAGGTAGCCCTTCAGCTCGTACGGTGGGCCGCGCACTGAAGTGCGCAGGGTGGGCGCGATTAGGGTCGCGTCCGGGGCGGCGGCCGCGGTGGGCGCGCCGCCGCCGTAGACTGCGGCCGGCGAGCACGCGCGGGTGGAGCATATCACCGGCCGGTGATATAATTGACCCGCATCGATATGGACAAGCCGCCGCTCACGCCCCGGCCGTTCACCGCCTCGGTGACGCCGCCTACCACGGACGACATGGTGCCGCTCCTGCGGGCACTTGCGGACGAGACTCGCCTGAGGATTTTCGCCCTCCTCACCAAGGATGAGCTGTGCGTCTGCGAGATCGAGGACGTTCTCGGCCTGCCGCAGAGCCTTGTCTCCAACCACCTGGCCGTCCTGCGGCGGGTGGGCCTGGTGCGGTGGCGGCGCGATGCAGAGGACAGCCGCTGGATATTCTATCGGGCTGACCCCGGCGCCACCGCTGCCCTGCGGCAGCGGTGCGCGGACCTGCTTACCCTGCGCGCTCCCTCCGGGGGCGGGCGGAGGGCGGAGGAAGTCTGCCGTGCCCGACGGTAAGCCTTTTCTTTTGAGGAGACATATCAACCAATACTGATATGCCATCGCTGGGCAAGCAATGCCAGTAGAGGCCGCTGGCCAGCGGCAAAGGGGCAGCACGCCGTCGCCATCGGAGGTGATGGGCCCAATCGCCGATGCACTCACGGAATAGGATGGAGGATGGAGAGATGAGCGAGCTCTACCAGGGAGTACCGCGAGCGGAGATCCCCTGGTTCCCCATCATAAACCCCGAGCTGTGTGACAACTGCCTGAAGTGCCTGGAGTTCTGTCCCCACGACGTGTACGAGGAGGTCGAGAGGAAGCTGGACGTGGCCCGCCCGCTGAACTGCCCGGTCGGGTGCTCCCGCTGCCAGTCCATCTGTCCCCAGAACGCCATTCACTTCATGGAGAGGCGAGACCTGAACATGCTTCTCATGCAGTTGCGCAGGCAGCGGGCCGGGATGTAGGCGAGGGGCGCGGAAGGGAAGAGGACGATGACAGCAGAAGCCGTCGCCGGGCCGCGAACAGGGGACGTCGTCGGCCAGCTCGGCGTTCTGGACCGCTTCCTGCCGCTTTGGATCTTCGCGGCCATGGCCCTGGGCGTCGGCTTGGGGCGCATCTGGCCCGACACCGCCGACGCCATCGACGCGCTGCGCATCGACACCGTCTCCCTGCCCATCGCCATCGGCCTGCTGTGGATGATGTATCCGGTGCTCACCAAGGTCCAGTACGAGCAGCTCTCCAAGGTCGCCACGGCCTGGAAGATGTTCAGCGTGTCGCTCGGGTTGAACTGGATCGTCGGCCCCGTGATCATGTTCATCCTGGCCTGGATTTTCCTGCCGGACATGCCCGAATACCGCGTGGGGCTGATCATCGTAGGGTTGGCCCGCTGTATAGCGATGGTGCTCATCTGGAACATGATGGCGGGCGGAGACAACGACCACTGCGCCGTGCTGGTCGCGCTGAACTCCGTGTTTCAGATACTCTTCTATTCGCTGTACGCCTACTTCTTCGTCAGCGTGGCGTCCACCTGGATACCGTGGGGTAGTGGAGGCGCCGAGTCGGTCCACGTCTCCATGTGGCAGGTGGCCCGCAGCGTCTTGATCTTCCTCGGCGTGCCCCTGGTGGCCGGCATCATCACCCGCTTCGCTCTCATTCGGAGGAAGGGGCGCGACTGGTTCGAGACGAGGTTCATTCCGAGGCTCGGCCCCACGGCTATCGTGGGCCTGCTGTTCACCATCGTCGTGATGTTCTCGCTCAAGGGCGAGTACATTGTGGACCTGCCACTGGACGTGCTGCGGATCGCTGTGCCGCTTCTGGCCTACTTCCTGATCATGTTCGGGGTATCCTACATCCTGTCCTGGAGGGCAGGATTCCGCTACGCGGACACCGCCACGCTGTCCTTCACCGCCGCCAGCAACAACTTCGAGCTGGCGATCGCTGTCGCCATCGGCGTGTTCGGCCTCGATTCCGGCCAGGCCTTCGCGGCAGTGGTGGGCCCTCTCGTCGAGGTGCCGGTGCTCGTCAGTCTGGTATACGTATCGCTCTGGGCCAGCCGGTTCTTGTTCGCCCCCGACGGCCGGGCGAAGCGGGTGGCGCCGGCCGCGGGCTGAGAGGCGAAGACGGACGCGGCCTGCGGGCAGGCGGGCGTTGTGGAAATACGGTGGCCGTGATACCCTGACTACGGTGGTGAGCGTTTCGTGCTCCCCGGGATCGCCAAAGCATCCTGGACTCAGGTGAACCTGACCCTCGCCAACTATTGAGGGAAAGGAGGTCATCCATGAGTTATGAAGACAGGATGCTAACCTGCCAGGACTGCGGTGAGTCGTTCACATTCAGCGCGGACGATCAGCAGTACCACGCGGAGAAGGGCTACGAAAACGAGCCAAAGCGCTGCCCTTCCTGCCGTCAGGCCCGCCGGGGCGATCGCGGCAGCGGTGGCTACGGGTCTTCCCGTCGAGAGATGTATCCGGCGGTGTGCGCGCAGTGCGGCAAGGACACGCAAGTTCCGTTCCAGCCGCGCGGCGATCGGCCGGTGTATTGCAGCGATTGCTTCAGCAAGCAGCCGTCCTCACGGGGACGTTACTAGACGACCGACAGCAACGGCACAGGGGGCTGGATCCGGCCCCCTGTGTTGTCTTTCTGGGGGAGTCGCTGCCCTGACCCACTGCGCTTGACAAGCGCTGGTTCGGTGTCATAATCGACCCTGATTGCCCATGCGAGCCGTGAAGGTCCTTCTGGTGGCCCTGTTCGCCGTGGGGGCGTTCTTGGTCATCTATGTGGTTCAGTGGTTCGGGGAGCGGCATCAGCGCGCTCTCATGCCGGTCAGTCAAGCCGGCAAACTGGAACATCCCCTCCGGCCTCTGATACACCCGCGGCGCGCTACCCTGGAGAAGTTCGGTTTCAAGCCGGGCGACACGGTTCTGGAACTGGGGCCCGGCGTAGGCTACTTCAGCGTCGAGGCGAGCCGGATGGTCGGTTCTGGGGGAAGGCTTCTGTGCCTGGACATACAGCGGGGGATGATCAGCGGGCTGCTGAAGCGCCTGGACGAGCGCAACGTGGCCAACGCCCATCCGGTGGTGGGCGACGCGCTGAACCTGCCGCTGGCTGATGACTCCGTGGACGCGGCGTTCCTGTTCACAGTCCTGGGGGAGATCCCGGACAGGCTGCGGGCGATTGTCGAGCTACGACGTGTCTTGAGGCCCGGCGGCGTCCTCTCCATCAGCGAGAGCCTGATGGACCCGGACTACCAGCTCCAGGACAGCGTAAGCGATCTCTGCCGGGCCGTCGGCTTCGAGGTCCTGGGCCATAGCCCTCAGCCGCTGGGCTACACGATGTGCTTCGCGGCGCCGTAGCCTACAGGATCGGCAGGTAGCGCTTCAGCTCGTAGTCGGTGACCTGGCGGCGGTAGTCGGACCACTCGATCTTCTTGTTGCTCAGCAGGCTGTGGAACAGGTGGTCGCCCAGGCAGCGGCGGAGGAGGTCGCTCTCCTCGGCCAGCTCGACTGCCTCCCAGAGGCTGCCCGGCAGGTGGGCGACGCCCCGCTCCCGGCGCTCCTCCTCCGTCATCTCGTAGACGTTCTCCTCAAGGGGCTCCGGGCAGGGATACTCCTTCTCGATCCCCTCCAGGCCGGCGGCCAGCATCACCGCAAAGGCCAGGTAGGGGTTGCAGGCGGGGTCCGGTGACCGGTACTCGATGCGGGTGGCGTTCTCCTGGCCAGGCTTGTACTCCGGCACGCGGACGAGGTCAGAGCGGTTGCGACGGGCCCAGGAGAGATAGACGGGCGCCTCGAAGCCGGGCACCAGACGCTTGTAGGAGTTCACCCACTGGTTGGTCACCAGGGTGATCTCGCGGGCGTGGCGGAGGAGGCCGGCGATGTAGCTGCGAGCCAGGGCCGAGAGGTAGTAGGGGTCCTTGGCGTCGAAGAAGACGTTGCGCTCGCCCTTGAATAGCGACTGGTGGACGTGCATGCCGGAGCCGTTCTCAGTGGCTATGGGCTTGGGCATGAAGGTGGCATAGACGCCGTTCATCATGGCCACCTGTTTCACTGTCAGGCGGTAAGTCATCGTGCTATCGGCCATGGTGAGGGCGTCCGTGTAGCGGAGGTCGATCTCGTGCTGGGAGGGGGCGACCTCGTGGTGAGAGGCCTCCACCATGATGCCGAGCTGCTCCAGGGCGAGGACCGTCTCGCGGCGGAAGTCGCTGGCGGCGTCCAGAGGCGTCATGTCGAAGTAGCCGCCCTGATCCAGAAGGTCGGTGCCCCCGGACTCGGCGAAGTAGAAGTACTCCAGCTCCGGCCCTACGTAGAAGGTGAAGCCCAGGTCGGCGGCCCGCTTCAGGTTGCGCTTGAGGACGTAGCGGGGGTCGCCCTCGAAGGGTGTGCCATCAGGGTGGAGGATGTCGCAGAACATACGGGACACGGAGTGCTCCTGAGGCCGCCAGGGCAGGATGGCGAAGGTGGTGGGGTCAGGCATGGCGATCATGTCCGACTCATCGATGCGGGCGAACCCCTCGATGGATGACCCGTCGAAGCCGATGCCTTCCTCCAGCGCCTTGGGCAGCTCCTCCACGGTGATGGCTACGCTCTTCAGCGAGCCGAGGATGTCCGTGAACCAGGCGCGGATGAACTTGACGTCGTGCTCCTTCGCCATCTGGAGAACGTAGTCCTTGCTTTCGCCGTTATCGGCCGACGATGTCATGCTATCTCCTTCCTCACTGGGCTGAGTGAATTATAGGCGCTAGAGGCAGTGTACGTGCCGCGGGTATTGTTGAGAGCAGGTTACGCGCGCCAAGGTCTTCATAGGGCCTCGTCTCCCCTTTCTCGGGTGCGGACGCGGATGGCGTCGGTCACGGGGATGATGAAGATCTTGCCATCGCCGACGCGGCCGGTGTGGGCTACCTCGCAGACGGTGTCGATCACTTGAGCGACCTTGCCATCCTCCACCACCATCTCTATCTTGACCCTGGGAAGCATGTCCACTTCATACGTCTCTCCACCGCGTCCCATGTGGACGACGCTCTTCTGGCTGCCGCGGCCGGTGACGCTGTGGACGTTCAGGCCGCCGATGCCGATGTCGGCTAGGGCGTTCTTGATGTCGTCTAGCTTCTCGGGCCGCACAATCGCTTCGATCTTTTGCATGTCGTGATTCGCTCCTTACGACGCTTCGCTGCTGGCTTGCTGGGGCACCGACTGGCGGGAGGGTCGTGGCGCAAACGTCGCCGCTTCCGCCGGCAGGACAGAGCTCCCTTCCCCGAAGATGTAGCCCCGCTCGCCGTGCTGGAGGCGTCCAGACCCGGCCGCTCCTCCTCGCTGGCGCGCAGGCCCATCCCGACGTCGAGCACCTTAAGGATAGCGAAGGTGAGGACGAAGGAGTAGCCCCAGACGGTGCCGAAGCCGATGAGGATGCGGGATGGGTGAGGCCCCTTTCCGCCTCGGCGGAGAAGAATCTTCCGCGGGTAACAGCCCAAGGCTGGCCTTCCCGCACTGACAAATCGCGTGCGAGGCACCTGTGAGATGACGCGTCACGTGGTGGCGCGAAAGCGGTATCCCACGTTGCGCACCGTCTCGATGAAGGTGCCGCGGTCCTCTATCTTGGAGCGCAGGCGGCGAATGTGGACGTCCACCGTGCGGGCGCCCCCGTAGAAATCGTAGCCCCAGACCTTGTTCAGCAGCGCCTCACGAGTGAACACCCGGCCGGCGTTAGTGGCCAGGAAGCGGAGGAGCTCATACTCCTTATAGGTCAGTTCAACCGGCCGGCCGCCCAGGTGAACGGTGTAGCTGGTCAGGTCTATCTCCAAGTCGCCACTGCGAACGGTGTTCTTGGTGTCAACTCCTGTGTGGCGCCACAGCGCCTGTCGGACGCGCAGCGAAAGCTCCTGCGGGGACGCCGTAGCCACCACGAAATCGTCCAGATCCAGGCTCGAATCGAAGGAGGACAGCCGGTCCGGGTCGATCAGGGCGATGACCGGTGGACTGTCTCCCCTCCGGCTGCCCTCAACGATGAGCTTGACCTGCGGATCCTCCGCCCCCGCCGCCAGGTCTAGGAGGATCACGTCCGGCGAGTACTCGCCGCCCGCGCCTGCATCGCCTGGGGCCCTGAGGATGACTTCGTACCCGTCCTCCTCCAGGGCGTGGCGGAACGGCAGCAGGTTCTCCCTTCCTATCATCAGCACCTTTGGCATGTCAGTAGGATATAGCACCACCTTCAACGGCCGCAATCGCAACTCCCGCCCATGGTGAGAGGCTGGTATGATACCAGTCGTGGCCGGCGAACAGGTGCAGCGCAAGCCGGAGTGGCTGAAGGTCCGGTTTCCTGGCCGCCCCAACTACCTGCGGCTGAAGGGGCTGATGCGGCACAGACGGCTGCACACCGTGTGCGAGGAGGCCCACTGCCCCAACATCGGCGAGTGCTGGGAGGCCGGTACCGCCACCTTCATGATCCTGGGCGACACCTGCACCCGCGCCTGCGGATTCTGCGTCGTAAAGACGGGCCGCCCCTTAGGCCTCGATGTCGGCGAGCCGCTGCGGGTCGCCCAGGCGGTGCGCCAGATGGGACTGACCCACGCCGTGGTCACCTCCGTCAACAGGGACGACCAGGCCGACGGCGGCGCCGCCGTTTTCGCCGACACTATACGCTGGATACGGCGTCTCTCTCCCGGCACCACTGTGGAGGTGCTCATCCCGGATTTCCAGGGCAACTGGGACGCCCTGGCCACCGTGATGGAGGAACGGCCGGAGATCCTCAACCATAACACGGAGACCGTGCCCCGCCTCTACCACCGCGTGCGCCCCAAGGCCCGCTACGAGCGCTCCTTGGCGCTGCTGCACCGCGCCAAGGAGATGAACCGTCAGGGCATCACCAAGACGGGCGTCATGGTGGGCCTGGGGGAAACGAAACACGAACTGCTTCTGGTCATGGCCGACCTGGTGGAGATCGGCTGCGACGTGCTGACTCTGGGCCAGTATCTGCGGCCCAGCGTCAGGCACCTTCCGGTGGCGCGCTACTACCGCCCGGAGGAGTTCGCGGAGCTATCGGAGGCGGGCCGTCGGCTGGGCTTCCGATACGTGGAGGCCGGCCCTCTGGTGCGGTCGTCCTACCACGCGGAACGCCAGGTCGCGCGGCTGGGCCCGCGCCCCGTGCTAACATAGGGCCGACCTTCTTCTCCTCGGCGACGATTCGCGGGCCTTCTGTGCCTGTAGACTCTGGTTGATCTCGTGGAAGAATTGGATCTCGTAGGTAACCTGGCCGTGGTAACTGCGGGGCGGAGAGGTGGAGGGCCACCTGCGGCTGCGTCAGGTAGGCGCCTCCGAGGTGGTGCACGCCGAGTTTGAGGTGGGGATGGAGTTCGTGCGCCACACGCTGCACCGATTTGGAGTGCCCAGCCAGGAGGTGCCGGCGCTTCTGGCCCGTCGGCGGCGGGACTACTACACGAAGCGCTAGCCGATGGGCCGAGACCGCCGTTCAGATATGATGGTAACGGTGGCGTCGCCGCAGCGGGGGCTAACCGAAGGGGCCCAATCGCGTTTTCATCGCAGGGATACAGCAGTCGCGCTGGCCCTCTTCGGGGTTTGCCCCTCGACGCGGCGGTTGACGCCCTGCCACGCCGAGGGGCTACTCTCTTGTGGGGCCTAGGCCTTACACTTTGAGGACGGGCAGACCGACCACAGGATGGGATATCGTTGTCAGACACAGGCGTCATGGATCATTGAACAACCGGCAGGGGCAGCAGCGAAGCTAAGGGGGTTCCCATGGCAGAAGTACAGTACGGCGTGGCCTATGTGTCCCGCAGTCCAGCCTCTACGAAGCAGGAAGACTTCGCCACCCAGATGGAGGAGGTGTGCAACAGTTGGAGCGCGGGAGGCTGGCGGCTTCTAAACGCCGTGGGTGACTACGGGGCCAGGGTGACCCTTGGCGTGTGGCTGTGCTTCGTCAAGGAGGAGTAGGGGGCTCTTCCTCTCCTCGCCGTTGTCCGTCCCAGCCGACCCGTCTCCGCCGTGTGCGCTGGCGCCGGGACCGCCACACGAGCGCCTTGGGGCGGTCGTTCGGCTACTCCTCCTCGATGACGATCGAGATGATGGAGTCGCCGGGAGGTTGCGGAGTGGCGATGTTCGAGGGGTCGCGGGGGGTTAGGGAGTCGACGACGTCCATGCCTTCGACGACTCTGCCGAACACCGTGTACAGGCCGTTGAGGTTGGGTTGGTCGCTGTAGGCGATGAAGAACTGGCTGCCGCCGCTGTCGGGATTGTCGCTGCGGGCGAGGCCTACAGTCCCGCGTTTGAAGGGGACGTCGCTGAACTCGGCGGGAAGCGTATAGCCGGGACCGCCAGAGCCGGTGCCCGTGGGGTCGCCGCCCTGGGCCACGAAGTCAGGGATGACCCGGTGGAAGGTGACGCCGTCGTAGAACCCCTCTCGGGCCAGAAAGATGAAGGAGTTCACGGTCTGGATGGCTATGTCCGGCCTGAGCTTGATGCGGAAGTCCCCCTTGGTGGTCTTCACGGTGGCGAAGTAATTCTTGTCCGGGCTTATGGTGATCTCGGGCCGTTCGGGGAAGGTCATCGGCGTGGGTGCCAGGACCGGCGAAGGGGTAGGGGTGGGTGGCTGGCCTGCGTCGTCGCCGCAGGCTAGGGCCAGTGCGCCCAGGAGGAGGCAGATAACCAGGAGGGGCCAGGCTCTCAGCATTGAACAGTCTCCAGTTCGCGCCAGAAAAGATTCGCCCCAATTATGGCGCAGGCGGCCGCTTCTGTCAGCGGGTACAGCGGCTTGAAAGCGCGCTGAAGAGCGGCCTATCATGGGATAGAGCCGGGATAGCTCAGTGGTAGAGCAGCGCTTTCGTAAAGCGCGGGTCGGGGGTTCGAGTCCCTCTCCCGGCTCCAGATCATAGAAACGAGATCAGCCCTCGAGCGGAAACGGAGGAGGCGCGCGCCCCGGAATCCGCTCCCGAGGTGGCCCGCCCGGCCCGCACCTCCTCCGAAACAGCGTCCCTGCACGCGCCAGCGGGGGGAGGCGGCGTGGTTGAAGGAGCGCTGCTACAAGCATTTACGCACGCCGGGCCCAATTGGATTCGGCGCCAGGCGATGACGCGCGGCGGTTCGTTACGAGGTCTGGTCACGACAGGCCCCCTAACCTCGGCTAACCATGGCCGACTCCGCCGCGTTAACCAATATGCACCCTCCCTTTGGACAGCCCCCCGACGTGGCGGTTGGCGCCAAGGGCTGATGTCCCGCCACGCCGGGGGGCTCTTCTTCTGCCTCGATCCCCCCGGGAGCGATTGGAGCGAGGCCGGCGACAGAAGGGTCGCCATCGTTCACCACATTGACAGCGCACCCAATTTCGCGCACTATTACCTTGATCTCAAGCCCAGAGAGCGGGGGCGAGCAATACCTCTGGAGAACCGTCCAGCCATACTGACGGTCATCGGCTGGGCAACAAGGAAATCTGCGACATACCCAGGAGGTGCCTAGTGGGGGAGGAGATGGCGACTCACGACGCCGACGTGGTGATAGTTGGCTCCGGCCCGGGCGGCGCCACTGCGGCCCGTCAGTTGGCCCGGGCCGGACAGCGGGTGGCCCTGCTGGAGATGGGCCGGGACTACCGGCGCGAGGTCTATTACGGCACCCACCTGGGAGCTCTCATCTATGGCGATCAGCATACCCTGCTCTTTACCGAAGAGGGACTGAACATCGTCCGCCCCATCATGCTGGGGGGCGCCACCAATATGTACTGCGGCTGCGCCGCCACCCCGCCGGAGTGGCTCCGCCAGCGCTATGGCGTCGACCTCGATGTCTACGCCCAGGAGACGATCAGCGAGCTTCGCATCGGCCGCCTGCCTGACGATCTGCTCGGGGCAAGCTCCTGCCGAGTGATGGAGGCCGCCCAGGGCCTGGGCTACGACTGGCAGCCGCTGCCCAAGTTCATGAGCCCTTCCCGCGCTCGCCGCTACGACTGCGGGGCCAAGTGCATGCTGGGCTGCCGCTGCGGCGCCAAGTGGACCGCTAACGAATACGTGGACGAGGCCGTAGCGGCGGGCTGCACCCTGCTCACCCGCGCCCGCGTCGACGATCTCATCATCGAGGACGGGCAGGTAGGCGGCGTGCGCGGTAGGCTCCGCGGTCGTCGGCCCTTCGAGATTCGGGCCAAGGTGGTCGTGCTTTCGGCCGGGGGTATCGGCACGCCTCTCATCCTGCAGAACTCCGGCCTTGCCGACGCTGGGCGTGGGATGGCCATGGACCCCACAGTGATGGTCTATGGCGTCTCGAAGGTCGAGGGGACCGCCTTCGAAACGCCGATGACTGTCGGCTACAGCGACCTGGAACAGGGGTACATGCTCAGCACGCTCATCGATCCCTGGGTCTCCTACCCCATCATGGCCACCCTCAAGGGGCCCCGCTACCTCCTCACCTGGCGCAACTACCGCCGTATGATCGGGGTCATGATCAAGGTGACCGATGAGATATCCGGGATGATCTCGGTCGAAGGTCGCATCAGCAAGCCCATGACGGTCCGCGACCGGGAGCGCCTGCATCACGCTACCGTCGTCTGCCGCCGCATCCTGGTGAATGCCGGCTGCGACCCCGATTCCATCTACGTGTCGCGGCTGCGCGGCACCCACCCCAGCGCCACCGTTCGCTTGGGCGAGATGCTGGACGGGGACCTCCAGACCGCCATAAGGAACCTCTATGTCTGCGACGCTAGCGTCTTTCCCGAGGCGCTGGGTCAGCCCACCGTTCTCACTATCATCTCGTTCGCCAAGCGTCTCAGCGATCACCTGCTCCAGAGCGTCCTGCGGCAGGAGGCGGCCCCGGCGGCGACTTCGGCGCCGGCGGCGGAGTAGAGCGAGAGGCGCGGGGGGAGTTGGCCAATGGCATACGAAGGCTATAGTTGCCTGAAGATCAAGCCAAATCGGGGAGTCCTTTTCGTCACCATCGACAACCCTCCGATCAATCTCTTGGATCTTCCCCTCATGCAGGAGATCCATCGGCTGGGCGGGGAAGTGGAAGCGGATGATAGCGTCAAGGTCGTGGTTTTCGACAGCGCAAACCCCGATTTCTTCATCGCTCATGCGGACGTCAACGTGATTCTCCAACTGCCAACGGAGGTCCCTCCCAAGGCGGACTCCCTTGGGCCCTTCCATGCCATGGTTGACCGATTTAGGACGATGCCGAAAGTAAGTATCGCGAAGATCGAGGGGCGTGCTCGCGGCGGCGGCAGCGAGTTCGTTCTTTCGCTGGACATGAGATTCGGCGCCATCGGCCGCGCCATCCTCGGCCAGCCGGAGGTCGCCGTCGGCATAATCCCTGGCGGAAGCGGCACTCAACGCCTGCCTCGTTTGATGGGGAGATCCAGGGCGCTTGAGGTAGTGCTTGGCTGCGACGATTTCCCAGCGGACTTGGCCGAACGCTACGGCTACATCAACCGCGCCTTGCCGCCGGACGAGATCGGGCCATTTGTCGAGGATCTGGCCTATAGGATTGCCTCCTTCCCCGCCGAGTCGATAGCGTTGGCCAAGGCCTCGGTAAACAGCGCCGAATTGCCCACGGTAGACGGCCTGATCGAGGAAGCTCACTACTTCAATCAGTCAGTGGCCACCGACGCCGCTCGGAAGCGCATGAGGAGGTTCCTCGAACTCGGGGGCCAGACGCGCGAAGTGGAACTGGACGTGCGCGGCTTGGCCGACCAGCTCGCGGGGTGATAGCTAGGCCTGGGCAGCGGGCGTGGTCAGCGTGCGCACCAGGAAATCGGAGACTATGACCGCCAGGCGCTCCTCGGCACCCCACCAGAAGTGGTCCGCGCCCGGCACGACGACGAGTTCCGCCTGAGAGCCGACGGCCTGGCCCAGGCTCGCGAGCCGGGAGGGCGGCGCCACCTGATCCTGTTCGCCCACCACAAGCAGGGCAGGACAGCGGACGGCGATCTCGGAGAGGCCGCGGGCGATGGTGGGGGTGGAGACCGCGACGACGGCCCGCGGCCGTTCGCCGGCGGCGAGGAGGGCCACCGCAGCCCCGAAGGAATAGCCGACGATCCCTACTCGGCCATCGTCGATATCGAGCATCTGAGGCAGGTGCGCCAGGGCGGCGACCGCGTCCGCCCGCTCCCCCACGCCGTCGGCGAACGAGCCCTGGCTGCGGCCCACTCCTCGGAAGTTGAACCGAAGGGCCGCGATACCGCGGGCAGCGGCGGCCCGGCAGAGGGCAACGACCACGCTGTTGCGCATATCGCCGCCGTAGAGAGGGTGGGGGTGGCAGACGGCCACCGCGGGCGAGGGCGAAGAGTCCGGCAGGTGGAGGATGCCTTCCAGGGCCAGCCCGTCGCTGGTGAACGTGATCTCCTGCGTTTGCTGGGCCATCACGGGAGTCTGACTGACATCATGCGCCGCGCCGTCCTCAGGTGCCGCCTTCCTCGCGGTACCAGCGCCGTTGGGCCTCGCTCAGGCCGGTGGCCGCGGGTCCCCCAAAGAGGGGCGGCATGCGCGAGTTGAGGCCGTGCAGCTTGGCCTGCAGGGTAACCCACAGCGCGCGAAGAGGGCTCATGGGCACCATGTCCAACGGCCGAACCTTCATCAGCGTGGCCAGGCCCGCGGTCATGCCGCGCAGGTCGTTGTGAGCGTCCACCTCGATGATCCGGCGGCCGGGGTAGCGCTGGCGCAGGTCTGCCCCGCGATCGCTGATAGCGCAGGCCCCCACTATCAGGATGTCCCCGGGCAGGTCCTCCAGGTCGCCCTCATCGAAGCCCTTACCGAAGACGATCGTGAAGCCGCCCTGGCTGTCGTAGTCGTTGCTCAGTATCTCCAGGGCGCACTCGGTGTTCCCCTTGCACCCCTCGACGCACGCCCGCTCGCGGCCTTCGACGATGCGCACGTCGGGGTGGAAGCGGCGCAGCAGGGCGTGTGGATAGCGCCTCTGGAAACGGTTGAGGTCGCCGACAACCTCGATGCGGTCGAGCTGTCCGTCACCCAGCCCCCACTCCGCGGCCAGGCGCAGGTGCTCCACCTCTTCGACGGCGTAGCCCATCACCTTGCAGCCCACGGCGTCCACTGCCACCGTGTCCTGGCCGCCGATGAGCACATTGAGCTGAGCGCTGCTCTCCGCCAGCAGGGCCGCGGGCGGTACGTGCCCGTTGAAGATCGCTGTCACCCCCTCAATGATGCAGAAGTCGGGTCGCACCATCCGGTAGAGGCGAGCGAGGCGAACGTGCAACGTCTCGTGGTTGTGGAAGTGCATGCGGTCCGCATCGATGGGGAACGCCTGCTGGTTCTTCACGCCCAGGGTCATCGTCGTCATTGAGTGGGTCTTCAGCTTGGGCAGGCTGAGGTAGAAGTTGCCGGGGGGACGGGACGGGTCGATGAAGGCGTCGTAGAGCCGACGCGAGATGTGGATAGGCGCCTCCTCGCCGTCCAGGGTGTAGGGCACGGTGCCTCCCTCATCAAGGTAGACCAGGTCGGCGCCGTGCCGGCGGGCGATATCGGCGTAGCCGTTGACCTCGAAGACGAGACGGGTGGAAACGCCGTGGGTGCAGTTCTCCATCAGGGCCAGACGGCGGTATCCGTTGTCGCTCAGGTAACCCAGCAGTGCATCGACGACGGCCGGGTCCGTGT
>DAOUMF010000216.1:0-3114 GCA_034411955.1 Dehalococcoidia bacterium | reverse complement strand
CCCCTGCCTCATGCTGGTCACCGATCGCCGCCTGTGCGGCGGCGCGGATGGCCTCGTTGTTGCCGTTGAGGCCGCTGTGCAGGGTGGGGCGGACGCCGTCCAGCTCCGCGAGAAGGACTTGGCGCCCGATGGCCTTCTGTCGCTCGCCCGACGCCTGCGCCGGGCCACCCTTGGGCGGGCGATTCTGCTGGTCAACGGCCCGCTGAAGGTGGCCCTGGCCGCCGGCGCCGACGGCGTCCACCTGCCGGAGTCTGCGCCGCCTGTGCAGCGCCCTCGTGAGGCCGTGCCTGTCGGCAGGCAGGCATTCCTCGTGGGCCGTTCTGTGCATTCTCTTGAGGCTGCCCGCCGTGCCGAAGAGGAAGGCGCCGATTACCTCGTCGCCGGGCCCGTCTACGAGACCCGCTCCCATCCGGGCAGGCAGCCCGCCGGCCTCTCGCTGATCGAGGAGATCACTCGAGGAGTGCGCCTGCCCGTCCTCGCCATCGGCGGCGTCAGCGCTGGTCGGGCGGAGGAGGTGGTGCGGGCCGGAGCCTCCGGGGTCGCTGTCATCTCCGCCGTTCTCGCCCAGCCCGACAGGCGGGCCGCCGCGCGGGAACTGCGCCGAGCCCTGGAGGACGCCTGGGCACGGCGCCTCGCGGTGAGAGGTGCGTCATGACCGAGCCGTGCGTCTTCTGTGCAATCGCCAAAGGCGAAGCCCCAGCCAGCACCGTGTACAGGGACGATGTCGTAGTGGCTTTCATGGACATCCGCCCTGTGAATCCAGGTCACGTTCTCGTGATCCCCTTGAAGCACGCGGTCAGCATTCTGGAGGTGGAAGAAGACGACGTGCTGGCACGGATGTTTGCCGTTGGCAGGAGAGTCGCGGGTGCGTTTGCGGACTCCGGCGTGCGGATGGACGGCTTCAATCTGTTCCTGGCGGACGGCGAGGTGGCCGGACAAGAAGTCTTCCATGTGCACCTGCATGTGGTTCCACGGTTCGCCGACGACGGGTTCGGGTTTCGGTTCGGGCCGGACTACGGCAGGCTATTTCCGCAGTCGGATCTCGACGAGGTCGCCTGGCGTATCCGGCGGGCCGCGGGCTGGGATACCCCATGATCACCGTCACCGTCAACGGCGAGCAGCGGGAGCTGGAGGGTCCCCTCAGGGTCACGGCCTTCCTGACAGCGCTCGACATAAACGCGCGCCAGGTGGCGGTGGCCCTCAACGGCGAGGTCATCCCTCGCAGCGAATGGGGTCGCGTCACTGTCAACGACGGCGACACGGTGGAGGTGGTTCGCGCCGTCGGCGGGGGCGCCCATGCAGGGACAATAAAGGAGCCGTTTGCCATGGAAGTGCTCTTCTTCCTGCTCGCCTTCGGTGCCGGGGTGGCCGGCGCCACCCAGATCCTGGTCAACGGCGCCATGGGGGAGGAGCGCGGGGTGCCGGAGGCGTTGATGGTGTCTGTCACCGTCACCTACGGCTCCGTGATCGTCTTCATGCTCTCGCGGTGGGCCCTGCTGGGGGAGCTGAACCTGAACACGCCGGGGAGGCCGCTGCTCTACCTGCTGCCCCTGGCCGTCATCGCCCTCCTCGCCTTCCTGGGCATCATGCGTGGCCTGGAGTGGTACTACTTCCTGGGCGGACTGGCCGGAGCGTTCATCGTCTGGACGGTGGCCTTCACCGGTCCCCGAATAGGCCTGGCCGCCACCGGTGCCGTCTTCATCGCCGGACAGATGGTGGCGGCTATCGTCTGGGACCACATGGGGCTCCTGGCGCAGGCCAAAGACCCCATCGACGCCCTCAAGGTTGTCGGCGCTCTCCTCATCGTCGGCGGCGTCGTCCTGGTGCGGGGGTTCTGATGACCGACGTCGTGGTCGTCGGCGGCGGTATCATCGGCTGCGCCTCCGCCTACTACCTCTCCAAGGCCGGCGCCGGCGTCACCCTGCTGGAGCGGGACGAGGTGGCGGGTGCGGCCTCCGGAGCCGCCGCAGGCATCCTGGTGTCGCCGCCGGAGGGCCTCCCTAGCGGTGCTTTCGGCGACCTCTGTCGGGCCGGTGTCGACGCTTACCCGGCCCTGGTCGAGGCGTTGCGGTACGAGACGGGCATCGATGTGCAGTATCTGGCTCCGGGCATCCTCCTGCCGGCCGGGACGGAGCAGCGGGCGGAGCTGCTACGCGCCGTGGCCCGCTGGCAGCAGGGGCTCGGGCTGAACCTGGAGTGGGTGGAGGGTAGCACCCTGCGCTTGCTGGAGCCCGCGCTGGCAGACAGCGTTCTGGGGGCCGCCTATTCGCCGGACGGGCACCACGTGAACCCGGGCCTCCTGACCCAGACCCTGGCCCAGGCCGCGGCCGCCGCCGGCGCCGTCGTCAGGCAGGCAACGTCCGTGGTTGGCTTCCTCTGCCAGGGCTCCCGAGTGGCGGCCGTGCGCACCGCGAACGGCGACACCATCGCCGCCGACCACGTCGTCCTCGCTGCCGGCCCCTGGACGCGGCGACTGTCCCGCAGGCTGGGCGTGGACGTTCCGACCCGCCCAATGCGGGGCCAGATGCTGGCTTATCGCTCTTCGGCGGTGCGGCACATCATCTGGGGGGAGGATGGCTACCTGGTGCCCAAGCCGGGTGGCTTCCTGTTCGCCGGCGCCACGGTGGAGGACGTGGGGTTCCGTCCCACGACGACTCGCCGCGGCCTGACGCAGGTGCGGCGGATGGCCACGGCGACCGCGCCCGCGCTGCGCTACCCTGAAGTAGCCAGCGACTGGGCCGGCCTGCGTCCCGGCTCCCCGGACGGGCGTCCCATCATCGGTCGTCTGCCCGGGAAGGACAACGTGTTGGTGGCCAGCGGCCACTTCCGCAACGGCATCCTCCTGGGCCCCATCACGGGCAGGCTCATCGCTCAGCTCGTCATCGAAGGGCGGACGGAGCTGCCGCTGGAGGCGTTCGGCCCCTCCCGGTTCGGCTAGCCGAACCGCGCCGCCAGACGCCGCGCCGCCTCCTCCACGTCCGCCGCCGTCACCACCGCCGCGATGACCGCCGCCATGTCCGCCCACGCCGCCACCAACTAATCGATGTTCGCCTCGCTGCTGCCCCCGATGTCACACACAGGCAGCGACCCCGCCGCCCTCAACGCCACCAGCGT
>DAOUMF010000215.1:0-19179 GCA_034411955.1 Dehalococcoidia bacterium | reverse complement strand
GTCCAGCAGCCCCGCCAGCCGCCGCCCAGCCTCCTCCACAGCCCTCCGATCCACGCCTGCCCTCCTCGCCACCACCAGCACCGCCAGCGCCAGGATCCGCCGCGGTCGCGCCCAGTTCGGCAGGTCTACCAGGGCGTCCTCTCCCAAGATGAAAAAAGGCTCGTCCTCAGGCCGCGCCCTCTGCAAGGCCTCCAGCGTGTCGGCCGCGTAGGACGGGCCTTCTCTCTCCAGTTCCAGTGTCTCTATCTGGAACGCCTCCTCCCCCTGCAACGCCAGCCGCAGCATCGCCAGGCGGTGGTCAGCGCCGGTGACCTCCCGGTCGGCTTTCCGCCAGGGCTGGCCTGCAGGCACGAACAGCACCCTATCCAGGGTCATCTCCTCGCGGGCACACCTGGCCAGCATCAAGTGGCCCCGGTGCACCGGGTCGAACGTCCCCCCTAAGATGCCAACCCTCAACCCGGCCACTCCAGCTCCACTCTCCCCAGGCGAACGCGCGCCCCTGGCCGGGCTCCTGCCCGCCGCACAGCAGCAGTCACCCCCCATCGGCCCAACCGCCACCACAGCTCCTGCCTCCCCTCCTCCATCTCTACGGGCATCATCTCAGCGAATGTCACCACCCTCTCGCCCCGCACCCGGAACCCGTCGTCTTCCCGTTCAACCCGGAACTGTCGCCCTACAGGCTTCGGCCGAACCACAGCAGGCCTCGCCTGTGTACCCTGGTCACGCTCGTGTCGCAGCACCTCTCCTATCCGTCGTACCAGTTCGTCAGTGCCGCGACACTCCACCGCTGAGATAAACTGCCCCTCAATACCCCTCCTCGCCAGTGCCTCCGCCAGCTCCCCCACGCGATTCTCCACAGCCGCGAGATCCACCTTATTGACAACCACGAACTGCTGCCTCTCCGCTAGCGCCCCGCTGTACTCCGACAGTTCCCCATTTACTACATCCATGTCGGAAATGGGATCCGGACGTGTTCCATCCAGCATGTGTACCAGGATCCTCGTCCTCTCGATATGGCGAAGGAACTCAAGACCAAGACCAGCACCTCGATGCGCACCCTCAATCACACCTGGTATGTCGGCAATGACGAAGCGCCCCACTCCCACCTCGACCACTCCTAGGACAGGCTCGCGAGTCGTGAAGGGATAGTCAGCCACACGTGGTCGCGCTGCTGAGACCGCCCGCAGGAGGGTAGACTTCCCTACGTTGGGCAATCCCACAATCCCCACATCAGCCAGCACCTTCAAGTCCAACTCGACCTCTCTATCCTCTCCAGACTGGCCTCGCTGTGCTATGCGTGGTGCCTGGTACTCTGCCCTGGCAAACCACGCATTCCCCTTGCCACCAAGGCCGCCCCTAGCCACCACAACACTCTTCCCAACCTCGTCCAAATCCTCAAGAATCAGCCCCTCCTCCGGCAGACGCACTTCTGTTCCGACAGGCACTCGCAGAACAACGTCCCTTCCCCTACGACCATTCCTGCCTGACCCCTTCCCATGCTCGCCCTTTTCCGCCCGGTACACCCTCTTCCGACCAAGCTCTCTCAACGTACTAACGCTCGCCTCAGCAACAACCACGACATTCCCACCCCTACCACCATCTCCACCATCAGGACCCCCACGAGGCACATACTTCTCACGCCGAAAGCTGACGCAGCCGGAGCCCCCAGGACCTCCCATAGCCCGAATCCGGACATAGTCGATCATTGGACTGCACTTCCCGTGGACAATTGTATGCGCGGATACACTGTGCTGCGAAGAGGGTTAGTCGTAGTAGTAGTGTTGTGACTTGTGGGGATGGCGTTTCTGAGGGGAGAGTGGATGCGCGTGTGGGATAGCGCAAGAGAGTGTGGGGTAATGGTTGAGATGTGGGTTGGGAATGATGTAGTGAGAGAGGTGATGCTAGCCTGCGGTGTTGCAGCGGATTTCGGCGAGCTGGCGGCGGCGTGTGGGGTTGTTGAGGTAAGTGGATGCTTTGCGGCAGCCGTGGATTACTGTGGAGTGGTCGCGGTTGCCTAGGAGGTGGCCGATGGTCTTGAGAGGCAATTGTGCATCCTCTCGAAGTAGGTACATGGCTATGTGGCGGGCTTCAGCGATAGGCTTGACTCGGCTGGGTCCAGTGAGGGCTTGCGGGGTTGTGTTGAAGTAGCAGGCGACGCGGTGAAGGATGGTCTCAGGGCTAGGTGGTGAGGAGGGCGAGGGTGGGGTGAGAGCCTTGAGGGCAGCGCGGGCGAGCTGAAGGTCGATGGCGGCACGGGTCAGCCTGGCGTAGGCGGTGATGCGATTGAGGAGGCCCTCGAGTTCGCGGATGTTGTCCTGAGCACGGTCAGCGATTAGCTGGGCGACGTCAGGGGTGATGTTCATCCGCTGCTCGAGGGCCTTGACACGGAGGATGGCCAGGCGTGTGTCCTCGTCCGGCGGCTGGATGTCGGCGACGAGCCCGCATTGGAAGCGGGAGCAGAGTCGCCTCTCTAGGCCTGTGATAGCCTTGGGTGGTCGGTCGCAGGTGAGAACGAGCTGACAGCCCGAGGCGTGGAGATCGTTGAAAGTGTGAAAGAACTCCTCCTGCGTGTGTTCCTTGCCGGACAGGAACTGGATGTCGTCGATGAGGAGGACATCGAGGGAGCGATATTTGCGGCGGAAGGAGTCCTGTTTGTGCTGGTCAATGCTGGTAAGGAACTCGTTAGTGAACTGCTCGCTGGTGGTGTACATGATGTGTCGATAGCCGTTGCCGATGCGGTGAGCGATGGCCCGGAGGAGGTGAGTCTTGCCTAGGCCAGTGTCACCGTAGATGAGAACGGGGTTGTATACGTGGGCTGGCTGGTCGGCGGCTGCCAGGGCGGCGGCTGCTGCCAGGCGGTTGCAGTCTCCGACAACGAAGCGGTTGAAAGTGAAGCTGGTGTGCGCGTTCTTGGTTGGGTTGGGGCTGGGTGCGGTGGGGACGGGGGTGCCCGCTGGTGTGAGGGGTGAAGCGTCCAACTGGTGGCCGTTGCCGCCGGTCAAGGGTGAGACGACCTGGAAGTGGACGCTTACGGGCTGCCCAAGGATGGCGCTCACGGTGCGGGCTATGACGGGCCGCATCTTCTCACTGAGCCACTCGCTGACGAAGTCGGAGGGCGTTCCGATGAGGAAGGTGCCGTTGGCAGCGGCCAGGCCCACGGTATCCTTGAGCCATGTGTCGAAATTGGGGCGGGTGACTTGGAGTTGGAGCTGTCCGAGGGCAGTATCCCATACACGGCGGGCAGCGGGGTCTTCCATCGGGTCCCCCTCCGTAGGGCGGCGAAATGAAACGGGCGACTTAGGGGAGCGGACGCGCGGAACGATAGCAACCGCCAAGCAAGGCGGTCAAGGATTTTATGACAACTCCGTCGGTAAAATGTGTCCCCTTTCCTTGTGGGCAAAATGTGGCTCCGTTTCTGGCCTTCTCGATAGGGATAGCACCTCCTTCACCGGGCTCTCATTTCGCCTGTTATAATGTCCACGCCGTCGTGGGAGGTGATCGTTCAGAAGTGCTGCTAGCTGTGGATGTGGGTAATACCACCGTGACCCTGGGGGTCTTTGAGAGCAATACACTCAGGGCGACCTGGCGTTTTTCCACTGATGTGGGCAAGCTGGCAGATGAGTACGGCGTGCTGATGGCGGGGCTTCTTGCCCATGAGGGGCTCGACATCGCCGAGGTCAGTGATGCGGTGATGGGGAGCGTGGTGCCGGACCTGGAGCCGGTGTTCGAGGAGGTATGTTCGCGCTACTTCCAGGTGAGGCCGCTAGTGCTGGCGACAGGGGTACGAACGGGGCTCCGCATCGTGTATGACACTCCTCGGGACGTGGGCGTGGACCGCGTGGCAGATGCTGTGGCGGCGCTCCACCTTTACGGGCCTCCCCCGATGGTGATCGTGGACATGGGAACTGGCACCGTGTTTGACGGCATTAATGGGGAGGGGGATTATGTGGGCGGTGCCATAGCCCCCGGCCTGGGGATCGCCGCGGAGGCGTTGTTCCAACGGGCGGCCAAGCTGCACCGGGTGGAGCTCACCCGCCCGAAGTCGGCCATCGGCGGCAACACCGTGGCAGCGATTCAGTCGGGGATCGTGTTCGGCTACGTTGGGCTGGTGGAAGGGATCGTGGGCCGCTTCAAGGAGGAGTTGGGCCCAAGCACCAAGGTCATCGGCACTGGCGGCTACGCTGACCTAATTGCACGCGAGACCAACGTCATCGATACCGTGAACGTGGATCTCACGCTCGAAGGGCTGCGCATCATCTATGAGATGAACCGAGGGTAGCGGCGTGTGGGTGAAAGAGCGAGATGTACAATCTGACTGACCGAAATATCGTGCTGGGGGTGAGCGGAAGCATAGCCTCCTATAAGGCTGTGGATCTGGCGAGCAAGCTCACCCAGGCAGGCGCGAAGGTGGATGTCCTCCTGACGTCATCGGGGGCCCGCTTCATCTCGCCCCTCACCTTTCAGGGGGTCAGCGGCCGGCCCGCTTTCGTGGACATGTTCGATATCGCGTCTGGCGCATCGGAGCTGCATATCGAACTGGCTCGCCGCGCTCACGCCGTGGTCATCGCTCCGGCCACCGCCACCACCATCGCCCGGGTGGCTCTGGGCCTGGCTGAGGACATGGTGAGCCTTACCGCCCTGGCGACGCGGGCCCCCATCATCATCTGCCCGGCCATGGATCCTCAGATGTTCGAACACGAGGCCACTCAGGGACATCTGGAGACGCTGCGTAGCCGCGGCGTGCACGTGGTGGGCCCGGAGGTGGGCCGCCTGGCCTCCGGCCATGTCGGCCCGGGCCGCATGTCTGAGGTTGACAGCATTATCGGCGCGGTGAGATATGTCCTGGGTAGGGAGGGCGACTTAGCCGGCAAAAAAGTGGTGGTCAGCGCGGGCGGTACGCAGGAGCCCATCGACCCCGTCCGCTACATTGGAAACTACTCCTCCGGGAAGATGGGCTACGCCCTGGCCGAGGCTGCCCGCGACCGGGGCGCCGAGGTGGTTGTGGTCAGTGGGCCGGTGGCGGTGACCGCTCCCTATGCTGTCCGGGTCGTCCCTGTGTGGCGGGCGGCGGAGATGCGCGACGCTGTGGTAACAGAGTGCGCGGACGCGGATGCCGTGGTCATGGCGGCCGCTGTGGCCGACTACCAGCCGGCGGAGGCCGTGACCCAGAAGATCAAGCGCCGGAAGGATGAGATGGCCCTCTCCCTGGTGCGGACGCCGGACATCCTGGCGGAGATCGGGCGGCGGCCGGGGTTGGTCAGGGTGGGGTTCGCAGCCGAGAGCGAGGACCTGGTGACCAATGCTCGGCGCAAGCTGGAGGAGAAGGGGTTGGACCTCATCGCCGCCAACGACGTGACTGCTGAGGTTTCCGGTTTCGGCTCGGACACCAACAAGGTGACGCTCTTGGATGGCGAGGGAACGGAGGAACTGCCCCTTATGAGCAAATACGAGGTCGCGGGCCGCATCCTTGACCGTGTGGTGTCACTCATCGGTGGGTAGAGGCTAGATGGCATACGAGACGATCATCTACGAGACGGACGGCCCACTGGCCAGGATTACCCTCAACCGCCCCGAGCGGCTGAACGCCATCGTCTTGAAGATGCCCGACGAACTGGAGCGGGCCGTAGGCGAGGCCAACGCGAACCCGCAGGTGCACGTCATTGTCCTGCGGGGTGCCGGACGTGTCTTCTGCGCCGGCTTCGATCTGGAGCCGGGCCTGTTCAGCGGACCGTCACAGTGGGACCCCGTGAGGGACTATTCGACGATGACCGCTCTCGTCGCCAAGTTCATGAGCTTGTGGTACAGCCGCAAGCCCACCATCGCCCAGGTGCACGGCTGGTGCGTGGCTGGCGGCACCGATATGGTGCTGTGCAGCGATCTGATAGTGGCGGCGGAGGACGCTCAGATCGGCTATGCGCCGGCGCGGGTGTGGGGCTCCCCGACCACGGCCATGTGGGTCTACCGCTTGGGGCCGGAGTGGGCCAAGCGGCTGCTCCTCACCGGTGACCCGGTGGACGGGCGCACGGCGGAGCGCATCGGGCTCATCCATAAGGCCGTGCCAGCGGCGGACTTGGAGCGAGAGGTGGACACGCTGGCCCGCCGGATCGCCCAGATACCGATATCCCAACTGGTGTCGATGAAGCTGCTGGTGAATCAGGCCTACGAGAACATGGGTCTGCGCACGACCCAGCTTCTGGGTTCCATCCTGGACGGGCTCATGAGGCATACCCCTGAGGGGCTGGCATGGCGTAGACTCATCGATGAGAAAGGCATCCGAGAGGCGCTGCAGCAGCGCGACGGACCCTTCGGTGACTACAGCGCTCGCGGGAAGCCGTGAAGGAGGTCGCCATGGTAGACGGCTTCACTCTGGAGAAGTTCTCCCAGAACCCGTTCTATGAGGATGTTAACCGGCGCCTGGTGGCGCTGGCACGGCCTCAGCCGGGCCAGCGTGTAGTGGACCTGGGAGCGGGCACGGGTGCGGTCACCAGGCTGCTGGTGGCGGAGGTGGCCAGTGAGCCCACCGCGGAGGTTATCGCGGTTGAGCCCTCGGAGTCGGCGATAGAGGCGGCGCGGCGCAATCTGGAGAACATCAGCGGTGCCGTCGTCCGCTTCGCTCAGGGGAGCGCGGAGCGGCTGTCCCAGCTCGTGCGCAGGCCGGTGGACGCGGTGTTCTTCTGCAACGCCATCCACCTGGTGAAGGAGAAGGCGGCCGTGGTCCAAGAGGTATACCAGAGCCTGCGAAAGGGCGGTACCTTCTCCTTCAACACCGCCTTCTTCCTGGGAGCGGAGCCGCCAGAGTCGATCCAGTTCTACCGGCGCTGGATGATGAAGGCCCTGCGCTTCCTTCGTGAGAACTACGACTTGTCTCCCGATAAGGCGCAGCGGGCCCTGGCCCGTCAGCCCTTGAGCCCGGAAGAGTACGGCGCCCTGCTGGAGGCCAACGGCTTCCTCGTGCGCGAGAACCAGGTCGTGCCGGTGCCGATGACTCTGAAGGGGTTCGAGGCCATTAGCGAGTCCGGCCTGTTCATCGAGGGAGTGATGCCCGGCGTGCCCCTGGAGCCGGGCAGCGAGGCGCTAAAGCACGGCGCCCGGGCCGCCTTCGAGGAGTTGGGGCTGGAGACCTCGCCCCGCAACTGGCTGCTCGTCGTGGCCGCCAAGAACTAGACCCCGTCGAGCTGGGGTTGAATCGCGCAAGCCTTTCGTTCAGAGAGGAGGTCCGCCATGCAGGAGCCTGCCCTTACCGGTGAGCGCATCGTCAGCGAGCTTCTGGATCGGGTCAAAGGGTCGGCCAAGGTGGAGGTGGTGTTCGGGGAGCCGCGGGAGATCGGCGATAAGACGATCATCCCTGTGGCGGCGGTAGCCTACGGCTTTGGGGCGGGGGCGGGGACGAGGGCGCGTGAGGAGCCGGGCGGCGACGGTTCTAGTCGTAGCGGCGTGGGCAGCGGTGGTGGCGGCGGCGTCCGCGTCCATCCCATCGGCGTAGTGGAGGTCACCGCCGCGGAGACTCGCATGGTGCCCATCTTCGATTGGACGCGCATCATCACCACCGCCACTATTTTCCTTGGCCTGGCGATGGTCATCCGCGCCCTGCGGGGGGGCGGCGGAAGTAAGGCCCGCGGCCGCTAGGCGGGCGAGGACGGCGTTAGGGACTGCCCTGGGTGCCGTGTCAGGATCTCCTCACCGACGATACGGCCATCCAGCATCCGCACGATCCGGTGCGCGCGCTGAGCTACGCTGTCCTCGTGGGTCACTAGGACTACCGTCAGGCCGCGGCTCTGCCGGAGTTCCTTCAGCAGATCGAGCACCATACGGCCGGACTGGGAGTCCAGCCTGCCTGTAGGTTCGTCGGCTAGGAGGATCGCCGGGTCGTTCGCCAGTGCGCGCGCCATAGCCACCCGCTGGCGCTCTCCGCCGGACAGCTCGGTCGGTAAGTTCTTCCCCTTCTTGCTCAGGCCCACCTGTGTGAGTAGCGCGCTCGCCCGTTTGCGGCGCTCTGGGGCTGAAACGCCCACCTCGAACATCGGCACCTGGACGTTCTCGCTGGCGCCGAGGGTAGGCAGCAGGTTGTCCAGTTGGAAGACGAGCCCGACCTCCCGCGCACGGTAGCGGGCCAAGTTGCGCTCCTCGGCCAGATCGCGTCCGTTGACTCTGATCGTTCCCGCGTCCGGCCGGTCCAAGGCGGCGATGAGGTGAAGGAGCGTTGACTTGCCGCACCCGGACGGGCCGACAACGGCGACGAACTCGCCAGGCGCGACTGTGAGATCGGTGCCATCGAGGGCGCGGATGAGGCCGCCTTCGAAGGTCTTGACGAGACCGCTGACTTCAACGGCGGGTTGACCATTATTCATAGCGCAGAGCCTCTATGGGAGTCAGGCGCACCGCACGCAACGCCGGGTAGATGGCGCCGAGGAGGGCCACCACTACGGCAACGACGAGCCCTCGGATGAAGATATCAAGGGTGTATTGCGGCTCGAGCAGGTTCCTGACCATGTCGATCAGCAGGATGGCCCTGGTGGCAAGCACGCCCAGTGTCGCGCCCACGGCGGCCGCGATCACGCACAGGAGCAGCGATTCGCCGATGATCATGCGCAGGATTCTGCGCCCGCTCCAGCCGACCGCGCGCAGGATCCCGATCTCTCGGGTGCGCTCTAGCACCGACATGACCATCGTGTTCATCACCCCGATGGCACCGATGCCAACGGCCAGCACGGAGATGGCGATGTTCGCGGCGTCCATGAACTGTATGCCCTGATCAACTTTGCTGTACTCGTCAACATTGGAGATCGTAGCCAGGTTCTGGAAGTCCTCCTCGATGCTGTCGGCCACAACGGCCGCATCGGCTCCGGGCTCAACGGTGACGAAGACGGCCGTAACCACATCAGGCTTGGCCGCGATCTCCTGCACGACTGACAGGGGGGCGTAGGCGCCGCCGTCCTCCAGGAGCTTCCCGGTCTGGTAGATCCCAACTACTTGAAAGGCGATGTCTTCGATGGTGACCGTGTCGCCAACCTGGGCGTTGAGGTCGTCCGCGGCGCGCTTGCCGAGCATCACCTCATCGATAGCGTCTGGGGCCAAGAGCTGGCCTTCGATAGACGACGGAGGGCTGGTAGCCAGGCCCTGAGCATCGCGGCCTATCAGGAAGAAGAACGGGTTGGAGCCGACTCGGCCCACGTGAAACAGGACGCCTTCGGCGCGGGCCACGTCCGGGTACCGGTCGAGGGCGTTCGCGTCCTCTCGGGAGACGATACTGAAGGTGAGGTCCGCGGCGCCCTCCTGGGCGACCATGAAGTCGGCCTCGCCAAGGCGGATGATTTCGCCGGCCGACTGTTTGAGGCTGCTGGTCACGACGCCCAGCGCCACGACCGTAGTAATGCCCATGCTGATGCCGAGGATCGTCAGGCCGGAGCGAATACGCTGACGGACTAGGTTCTTGATGATGAGGGCAATGAAGGACATCGTGTCTACCCTTCCTTTCCTCGTGTCAGCAGGCCGTTGAAGAGCAGGTCATCCATAGCATCTGAGACGCTTCGCCAACTGAAGGCACGCTTGTCTGCCATGCGCTGGAGCGTCAGCCCATCGACCATCGCCAGCATGAGGGAAGCCACCTCCTTCGCGGGCACGGGACGAAACTCCCCGCTGGCGATGCCTTCCTCGATAGTCGCGGCCAGAAGCGAGCGGGCGTTCCGAAACATCCGCGCGTAGTGATGGGCGATCTCCGGCTGGCGGAGCAACTCGGACCAGAATTCGACCTGGACCAGGACGAAATCCCATCCTTTGATCGTTCCCTCCGTGTGCAGCCGCTGCACGGCCAGAAGCTTGCCGCGCGCCGTGGCTTCAGCGGTGGTCATCCGCTTCGTGTCCTCCTCAAAGGCGTCCAGCCAGGCCTCGGCTGTGGCCACAAGGATGTCTTCTTTACTTCGAAAGTAATGGTAGATTAGGCCCTTACTCACGCGGGCGCCCTCGGCGATCTCGTCCACGGTTGCAGCGTCATAGCCCTTGCGCGAGAACACCTGTCTGGCGGCGGAGATGATCTGACCGCGGCGCTTGCTCTCCAGTGTGAATTCATTCGCCATACGACACGCTCCTTGGGGTCGACTGACCGGTCAGTCAATACCACAATAATGTCTGCCTCTGCTTGTGTCAAGAGGGAATAGCGGGGCGGTACCTCTTCGCGCCTAGCTCCTCACCTGGGGGAGCCGCGGGCGCTCCAATGCGACGAGGTCAGGCCTGCTTGGGCAGGCCTGCCGTGAGGTTCAAGATCCAGCGCATGCACCTGTGGGCGATGTCCGCCGTTGGAATGAACATCATGGGGCAGCCGCCGGCGATGGCGGTGATGCCGTTCTCCCGGCAGAAGTCGACCGCCCGCCCGGAGACGCTGCCTTTGCCGAACGAGCGGTGCATCCACACGCGCGCGATGCCCTGCGCTGAGCAGTCGCGCACGATGGCCTCGGTAACCTCTGGAGAGGTGGCGACGACCACTGCGTCAACGCCGCCCGAGATCGACTTGAGGTCGGGGTAGCAGGCGTCGCCCTCCACTTCGTCGGCGTTGGGGTTGACGGCGAAGACTTCGTAGGTCGCCTTGCGGAGGCCCCGGTAGACGAGATTGGCGGCTTGGTCTGAGCTGCGCGAGACCCCCACGACGGCAATCCGCTTCTGAGCCAGGAAGTCATCGACTGCTTCTTTCAGCGTGGGCATGGTTCCTCCCTTTGCTTGCCCTATGGCGGCTACAGCTCGTAGCGGGTGCCGATGGTGTTCTGGATGAAGGCGTCGGGGAATTGGGCCGCCAGGGCGTGAGTCGCCTTCCAGCCGGTGCAGTGGGTGGGCACAATCACCTGCGGCGCCAGCTCCGCCAGCGCGGCGCAGGTGTCCGGGATGATCGGCTCGAACAGGGGGCCGTTGAGGTGAAAGCCGCCCATGACCGCGTACAGGCGGTCTACGCCGGTGAGCTTCCTGGCGTACCGCACGATGTTGACCACTCCCGCGTGGCCGCACCCCGTCAGCACCACCAGGCCCTTATCGCGGACGTTCATCACCAGCGCCTGGTCGTCGAGGATGAGGGGGTCCGGTTGCCACTGTCCGTCCCGCAGAGCCTGGTGGATCGGGAAGCCCCGCTCGAACTCGGTGGTGCGGTCCACCTCCCCCGTGACCAGGAGGGAGCCGTCGAGGAGGAAGGAAGGCTGGCTCTCTTCGATGACGTCGAAGCCGGCGCCCAGGAGGGCGGACTTGCTGGTGGAGGGCAGCTCGAAAGGCTCGCGGCCGGGCAGGGCTATGCGGCGGCGGCTCCAGAACTCGGGGTGGATGATCACGGGCAGGTTGGGGCGGCCCAGGGCGCGGGCGAGGCCGTCGAGGCCGGTGGTGTGGTCGAAGTGTCCGTGGCTGAGGACGATGGTCTCGATGTCTTTGGGGGAGAGGCTGAGGCGACGCATGTTGTCCACCAGCCCGTTGGGGGTAAGCCCCGTGTCGAAGAGGACGCGGTGCTCGCGGCCTTCCTTCTGAATGGAGACGAGGGCGGAGAAGCCGTGCTCGGCCAGCGGGACATCGAACGTTTCGCCGCCCTCAAGGAACGCGGCGGGCAGGCGCGGGATGTCGCGGCCACCTAGACCGGGTCGCTTGGCCGGCCCCTGGTCGGGCAGCAGTACGTCGGCGGCGTTGTCGACGAGGATGGTGACGGTCAGGGAGCCGACGGGCTCCAGCGGAACCGTTGGCATCTGCCTACTTTCTCTTCTCTGCTAGGGACAGCACTAGGTTCACCAGCGTGCGGGTGGGGATGCCGGTGGCGCCCTTCACCCAGGCGCCCTTGTCCTTGTCCACGTCGTCCGTGGGGGACATGTCGATATGCAGCCAGGGGGTGTCCTCGACGAAGAAGTGGAGGAACTTGGCGGCGCTGATGGCGCCCCCGAAGCGGCTGCCGGTGTTCTTGATGTCGGCGATGGTGCTCTTCAGCGACTCGTGGTATTCGTCTATGAGGGGGAAGCGCCACATACGCTCGCCGCAGGCCTCTCCGGCCTTGACCACCTCCTCGGCCAGGGCGTCGTCATTGGTCATGAAGCCGGTGGCCGCTGGGCCCAGGGCGATCTGCATCGCCCCCGTCAGCGTGGCTACGTCGATGATGGGGGAGAGCTTCTCCTGGCGGGCGTAGCAGATGGCGTCGGCCAGGATGAGGCGGCCCTCGGCGTCGGTGTTGATGACCTCGATGGTCTTGCCGTTCATGGCGCGGAGGACGTCCCCCGGCTTCGTCGCCGACCCGGAGGGCATGTTCTCGGTGGCAGGCACGACGGTCGTCACGTTCAGCGGCGCTTTCAGCTTGGCCAGTGCCCACATGGCGGAGATAACGGCGGCCCCGCCCGACATGTCGCCCTTCATCTCTTCCATGCCGCGGGACGGCTTGATGGAGATGCCGCCGGAATCGAAGGTGATCCCCTTGCCCAGCAGGCCGATGGCCTCCTGGGCGCCGCTGTTGCCGCGGTGGCGGAGGACGATGAACTTAGGGGGCTGGGCGGACCCGGCGGCCACGCCGAGAAGGGCGCCCATGCCCATCTTCTCCATCTCCGCTCTCTCCAGAACCTGGCATTCGAGCCCGGCGTCGTGGGCCAGCGCCTGCGCCCGTTCCGCCATGACCGAGGGTGTAAACAGGTTGGCTGGCTCGTTAGCCATGTCGCGGGCGTGGTTGGCTGCCTGGCCCAGGATGAGGCCGCGCTCCACGCCGCGCTCCAGCAAGGCTAGCTTGGACTCATCGAACTCCACCAGGGTGACAGAATCGATCTGCTTTTGGTTCTCGTCTGGCTTCTTGAGGCGGTCGAAGCGGTACAGACCCATGACCGCTCCCTCGGCGATGGCCTGGGCGCAGGCTTCCGGCTCTAGGCCGGCGATGCCGCCGCCGTGGATGATAGTAGCCACCGTGGCGGCGCCTACGTTGCGGAGCCGGCGCAGCGCTGTGCCGGTGACGTCGCGGATGGTGTCCAGGCCGAACTCCTTCTGCTTGCCCAGGCCTACGACGAGCACACGCGGCGTGGGCAGCTTGCCCAGGGTGTGAATGAGGGTGAGCTCGCTCTTCTTCCCCTTGATCTCACCATCGGCGATGAGTTGGCTGATGGCGCCGTCCAAGGCCCTATCAACGGCGCCGGTGCCGCCGCCGGGCTTCTTCACCTCCTCGAACAGGTTGACGATGACGGCCTTGGCCGGGTGCTGGGCGAGATCGCCCTTTTCGACCTTGATGTCCACAGGAACCCCTTTTCCAGTCGTGCATCGTCATCATAGACGCGGGCGCAGGCATGGTCAAAGGCGCGCCGTCTTGAAAAGGCGCCGCGATTAGGCATAGAATGAGGTGCCTGCAAAGGGAGTGTCTGACGTGGTCGACCGGTTGGCGCCAACTGTCGTGAGGACTGCGGCGGTCATCCGCAAGAGCGGTCTGTGGGACCTGGCCCTGATTGTGGTGGCCTTTGTTCTCTACTACCTGGTGCGGGGTGCGGTGGCGCAGCGGGCCGCGGAGGCCACCTCGCGGGCGATCCGGCTGGTGGAGCTGGAGAAGAGCCTGGGCCTGTTCTGGGAGGGCCAGATGCAGGCCTGGGTGATGTCCAGCGAGATCGCGGTGAGGGTGTTCAACGGCATCTACGTGTGGGCCCACTTCCCGCTAGTGGCCGCGATCGGCCTGTGGCTGTTCTTCCTGCACCGTCGGCAGTTCATCGTGTTTCGCAATGCGTTTCTCATCTCGGGTGGCATTGGGCTGATCCTGTTCAACCTGTTCCCGACAGCGCCGCCACGGTTGCTGTTCTGGGGCTACGGGCTGATCGACACTGTAGCGGCGTACTCACGGGTGAACTATGATATGCAGCCGGCGGCGTTCGTGAACCAGTACGCCGCCGTGCCCAGTCTGCACTTCGGCTGGAATCTCCTCCTCGGAATCGCAATCATCTGCAGCAGCAAGAATGTGTTGCTGAGGGCGTTTGCCGTCATCATGCCCGTCGCCATGGGCCTGGCTGTGGTCGTCACCGGCAACCACTTCATCCTGGATGTGGTTGCAGGCACGGCTGTGGCGTTGTTTGGCCTGTGGGTTGCGGTGATGCTAGACCGGCACGGCGGCCGCGTCTGGAACCGGGTAGCTCCTCTGAGCCTTCGACGTGCCCAGGCCTAGCGGCGCAGGCCGGCCTCTCTCCCGGGTGGGCCGTGCCTGAGGTCGGTCTTGCCGCGCGCGTCGGCTCCCTGTGGCGGCGGTTCAGGGGCATGTTCAGTCGCAGGGACCTGGTGGAGGCCCTGGTCGTGGGTGTGGCCTTCCTGCTGTATTTCGCCGTCCGTGGAGCCGTGATCGACCGTCCGGAGACCGCCTATCGCCACACCATGGACGTGATCGATGCGGAGCGCTACCTAGGGATCTTCTGGGAAGACGACATGAACGAATGGATCAGGGACCGGGAGTTCTGGGCGCAGACGGCGAATATAGTCTACTTCTGGCTGCACTTCCCCTTGATCATCGCCTTCGGGATTTATCTTTACTACGGGCAGCGGGGCAAGTACACGCTGATGCGGGACGCCTTCCTCCTCTCCGGGGCCATCGCCCTCATCATCTACTGGCTGTATCCTGTGGCGCCGCCGTGGACGCTGAAGGAGCTGGCGGTAGACAGGGGCTTCGACCCTGACGCCCCTTCCTACGTGACGGGCTTCTTCGACACCATGCATGAGTACCTGGGGTACGGCTATCAGGCGCAGTCCACTAAGGCCTTCGTGAACCCCTACGCGGCGATGCCCAGCCTGCACTTTGGCTGGGACCTGCTGTTGGGCGTGGGGATAGTGTGGGCGTCGTGGCGGCAGAGGTTGATGTGGATAACCCTGCCCATTGGCATCTTTCTGCCCCTCAGCCAGATACCGGCCATCACCGCCACCGCCAACCACTACTTCCTGGACGCCGCTGCCGGGTCGGTGGTGGCGCTCTTGGGATTTCCGGCCGCCTTCGCCCTCCGACGCTGGGCTTACCCGCCGCTCATAGCGGCGCTGGAGCGCTCGCCCTGGCCGGCCCTGCGCGGGTGGCTGCCGGCTGACACCGGCGAGGCGAAGCCGGAGGCAGAGTTCAGCGGCGGCCTTGGGGGCGCTAGTTCCAGTGGTGGTACGTCGGCAGAGGGCTGAGGCTGGCGTAGACTTCCACTGTCAGTTCACTGACGTGAGGCAGCCAGCGCTCCCAGTCCAAGCGGGCTACCCTCGCCTGGGGGCTGGCCAGCGCCTCCTGCACTGATTCCTCATTGTCGAACTCGTAGAAGGCGGCCCAGTTGGTGGCACCGCGCGTCCAGTCGGTGCGATAGGCGCGGACGATCCCGGGGATGTCCATTACGTGCGGAAGATGAACCTCACGGTACCAGCGATCGAACTCCTCCATCACCGTCGGGTCGAGGCTGGCGCGAACGAGCAGATAGGGTTTGGCCCCCAGCATCAGGGCCCCTCTGGCGGCAGGTGTTCGCAGACCTGGTCAGGGAAGGCGTGGACTGCGTGAGAGGTGTCCGCGCGGCTGTCGCCGCCACAGGTCCAGGGCGGGAACGGCAGTGTCAGGGGGAAGGCGGCGAGCCCCCATCTCCTCATCTGGCTGGCCTCTCGCTCACGCTCTCCAGCCTCCGCAGAACCTTCTGCAACGCTGGTTCAAGGTCTTTGGACGTGTCCACTCGTATGTGCGGCCGGTCGATGGGCTCGGCCTCTCGCCTCATCCTATCATATACGGGCACCGTCGCCTCTGAGGCGTCCTCGGTACCCTGGCCGCGGGCGCGGGCGGCCAGTCGCCGGCGCGCCACGTCCGGCGGGGCCTCGGTATGGACGATGACGAGGACGGCCCCGGCCCGCGCAGCGATGTCGTACAGGGGGCGGCGGTGCGCTTCCTTCAGGTTGGTGGCGTCCAGGACGATGCCGACGCCGCGAGCCAGGAGCTTCTCCACCAGGGCGTGCACGGCGGCGAACAGGCGGGCGCTCTCGGCGGCGCTGTGGTTGGGGCGACGGAACAGGGCCTTGCGCAGGACATCGCTGTTGAGGTGGGCCAGCGGATAGCGGTTGGCAAGCTCCCGGCTGAAATGGCTCTTGCCGCTGCCGGGCAGTCCGCTGACCAGAACCAGGGACGGCGCGCCGGAGGCGGGTGGGGGCAGGTCTGCCAGAGAGGATTCCAACTTGAGGACGTCTTTCTGGAGGCTGGGCTGCGATGCGTCGGAGGGTACACGGGAGATATTATTCGGCGTGCGGCTGGCCGGCTCACCGGAGAAGAAGGCCACGCCCACGAAGCCGGGGCCGGTATGGGCCCCCATCACGCTGGTGAACTCCGTGATAAGGAGTTCCTCCGGGTCGAAGCGTTGGCGGATGGCGTCGGTCAGGTCGTCCGCGGGCGCGGGAGCGTCGGCGTGCATCACGGCCATGTAAAGAGGGCGCTGGCCGTCCAGGCGCTCCTCCACGTGGGAGAGCAGCCGGCTGAGGGCTCGCGGCATGGTGCGGGCGCGCCCCACAGCCCGGATCTGTTCTCCCTTGGCGGCCAGGATGGGTTTGATCTGGAGCAGGGAGGTGGCCCAGTGCAGCACCAGCGGCACACGGCCGCTCTTGGCCAGGAAGCGCAGTGTGTCCAGCGCCCCGATGAGGTAGGAGCGGGCGGCGACGTCCCTCACTACCGCCTCCGCCGTGTCCATGCTTGCACCCTTCTCCACCTCCCTGGCGGCAGCCAGGACGGCAAATCCGTGACACATCGCCAGGCAGTGGGAATCGACGACGCGGATGGGGAATCCGGGCAACTCCTGCTGAGCCAACTCCATGGCGGTGAGGGCGGAGTCGTAAGTGGCGCTGAAATTGGAGGGCAGGGTTATGCAGAGGGCCGCTTCTGCGGTCTGGGCGGCTTGGCGGAACGCCTCAACGAACGCCGCTGGCGGCGGGGAGGCGGTGGTAGGGAACTTGCGCGAGGCCCGCAGCAGCGCATAGAAATCGCGGCTGCTCAGGCTGCCGTCATGGTGGAGGTCGTCGTCGAACAGGAACGCCAGGGGGACGATCGTAATCCGGTGCGCCCGAATCAGCTCCGCTGGCAGACAGGCTGAGCTGTCCGTCACTATCGCTGTCCTGGACATGTAAGATCAATCAACAGACGCCGCTGGACGTCTCCGTGCACCAGTATACTTTGGCCTGATTGCCTCCGTCACCGCGCTTGTGCTATACTCGGCGGCGACGGAATAAAGGAGGAAAGACGCAGAGGCGCTGGCCGCGCGAAATATGCTGAATCAGGCGGAGAAGAAGGAGATCACAGAGCAGAACCGCCTGCATGCGAGCGATACAGGCTCCGCGGATGTGCAGATTGGGTTCTTGACGGAGCGTATTCGTCAACTGACGGAGCACCTGCGGGAACACCGCAAGGATCATCACTCTCAGCGCGGCCTGATGAAGATCGTGGGACGGCGACGTCGGCTCCTGCGCTACGTCAGCCGCAGGGAGCCCGAGCGCTACAAGGCGCTCATCGCCAGGCTGGGTATCCGCAAGTAGACGGGGCCCGAGCCCTTCCACAGGCGGCACTCCTCCCAAAGGCCGGAAAAGAGACAGACGCTGCTCCGCTAACGATGCCGCCTTCATACACGGACAAGCAAGTAAGTGGAGCACATGTCCATACAAACCAATCCGTAGTTCCGCGATAAGCGGATTGCAAGTCGCTGTGGGAGCGATGGGAGGTTTCACAAGGCATGATTGAGAAGTTCAGCCGCAACATCGGCGGTCGCGAGTTGTCCATGGAGGTAGGCCGCGTTGCCGGTCAGGCCAACGGGGCGGTCATGGTCCGCTACGGGGACTCCATGATCTTGGTAACCGCTTGCATGGACAAGCCCCGGGAGGGGATCGATTTCTTTCCCCTCACGGTAGACTACGAGGAGCGGTTATACGCAGCGGGCAAGATTCCCGGCAGCTTCTTCCGCCGCGAAGGCCGACCAAGCAGCCAGGCGATACTCACCGACCGCCTCACCGACAGGCCCCTGCGGCCGCTGTTCCCCAAGGGCATGCGCAACGAAATCCAGATCATCGGCACCGTCCTCTCGGCCGACCAGGAGAACGACCCCGACATCTTGATTGTCACCGGTGCCTCCGCTGCCCTCACCATATCCGATATCCCCTTTGAGGGCCCCGTCGCCGGCACCCGCGTGGGCTATGTAGATGGTCAGTTCGTGATAAATCCTACGTTCGCTCAACTGATCGACAGCGAACTCGATTTGGTGGTAGCCGGAACCCGTGACGCCGTGGTCATGGTAGAGGCCGGCGCTACTGAGGTGGCTGAGTCGCTGGTTCTAGAGGCCATACGCATCGGCCAGGACGTTAACGCCGACCTTATCGACCTCCAGGAGGAGATGGCCGCGCGAGTAGGCAAACCAAAGGCGCAGGTGGAGATGACGACCCTCCCCGAGGAGGTGCGCGCCGCCGTGGAGGAGTTCGTCAGCAGCCGAGATTGGGACCTCCTGGCCTCCGCCAAGGACGAACGAGACGAGGCGCTCGCTGAGCGACGCACGGAACTCATAGAGGCCCTGGGTGAGACCTACCCGGAGAACCAGCTCAAAGCTGCACTCACGGAGGTAGTGAAAGCAAAGGTTCGCCAGCACATCCTCGAGGAGGGCCGGCGACCGGATGGCCGGAAGACGGATGAGATTCGGCCTGTCACCTGCGAGGTAGGGCTCCTTCCCCGCACCCACGGCTCCGGCCTGTTTACCCGCGGCGAGACGCAGGTGCTGACGATCGCCACGTTGGGCTCTGTGGGCGAGCAGCAGAAGCTGGACGGCATTGAGCCGGAAGAGAGAAGGCGCTTTCTGCACCACTACAACTTCCCGCCCTTCTCCGTCGGTGAGGCACGATTCCTGAGGGGGCCCTCCCGCCGCGACGTCGGCCACGGCGCCCTGGCGGAGCGGGCACTCCTCTCGGTGGTACCCGATGAAGAGGAGTTTCCCTACACCATTCGCCTCGTTACGGAGGTGCTGTCCAGCAACGGCAGCACCTCCATGGCCAGTGTCTGCGGCAACACGCTCTCCCTCATGGACGCTGGCGTTCCCATCAAGGCCCCGGTCGCGGGGGTGGCCATGGGCCTCGTCAAGGGCGACGACCATTTGCGTGTCCTGACCGATATCGCCGGCCTGGAAGATGCCATGGGCGACATGGACTTCAAGGTGGCTGGCACGAAGAAGGGCATAACCGCCCTTCAGATGGACA
>DAOUMF010000214.1:0-31871 GCA_034411955.1 Dehalococcoidia bacterium | reverse complement strand
GTACATATCATCGAGATCTGCGTGAACAGAGCGAAAGGCGCCAGCCCGCGCTGCAATCTCCAAGAAATGACTAACGGCAGCTACGGCCTGTCGGCGCTCATTCATTCGCGCCTGTCGGCGCTCGGCCGCGATATTCCTCTCTGCCGTCCAGCGCTGGACAGCATACGCGATAATCAGGTTCATAATACCTGTCACGAAAACTGCTAAGACAATCCAGCCCTCGCTCATCCGGTCTTCACCGCATAGACTTTCATGCTTCGCCGCGTTGCCGTCTTGGTCAGGAAGCTTGAGGGCGTTTGAATCAGATTCAGCCCTTGGCCCCTCGAGCGCCTCTAAAGACACCCAACGCAACAAGAAACGGGAGAACAACCGCCAATCCCACCCAGTATCCTACAGTCGCTGGTATCCACCAGAGGAAAATCGCAGCGAGAATCGCTGCCCCAAGCCCACCGATTGACCAGATCCAAATGAAGCCAAGCACGGTGAATGTCACCGTTGCTATGAGGGCAGTGATGACGGCAACGGTCGACGCGGCAGCCTCCCCCACACCTGGTGACGGTGTACCCGCACCTTCGACCAGCCGTTGACCTCCAGTCACGCCCTGTACGCCGCTTACTGTTTCGCGTTCACGGGAGGCCAACCCTTCCATGTCATTTCCGATGATAGCCTCTTCTTCTTCGCCTTCTTCCTCAAGAGACTCAAGGCAGTTGTAACAGACTCCAAGTGGCTCATTGGCTGGGGGTAATGGCTCACCCTTCGCCAAAACGCGGACAGGTTTGGCCTCGGGAATATCCTCCCATTCACGTTCCCATTGGGCCTTCAACCTCTCCACAGTCTCGACTTCCTCAACGACATGTTCCTGCAGACACTTGATTGAACAGAAGGCGTATTCATCACCGTCGGAATCGCGCCATATCAGAACGTCCATCGCTCCCTCCTCTAGTGATTCAGGAACCGACCAACGCCAGGAACTCAACGGTTGCTCCCCCGCATGAACAACCTTATCCGTCATCAGCACCTGGCAGCATAACACCGAGGAGAGGTGTTGAGCGAACATTACGGCCTCAGGTGGCCTATTCCTGCTTCGTCCCCAGGTACAGCGGCGCCGTGGGGCAGCGGTCGCGTAGAGGGCAGTCGGCGCACAGAGGACGCTGCGCCCGGCACAGCCGACGCCCGTGCTTGATCAGCGAGACGTGGAACGGATAGACCTCCTCGGGGGCCAGCATCGCCTCCAGCAGGTCGTGGGCCTCCGCTGCGCCCGTCTTGGCCGGTACCAGGCCCAGTCGCCGCGCTATCCGCCCCACGTGGGTGTCCACCGGCAGCGCCGGCCGCCCCAGGGCGAACATCAACACGCAGGCCGTCGTCTTCGGCCCCACCCCCGGCAGCGACCGTAGCCACGCTTTCGCCTCCGCCAGCGGCATCTCCCCCAGGAACGACAGGTCGAAGGAGCCCAGACGCTGCCACACCTCATCCAGGATCGCCTTAATACGAGGCGCCTTGGTCGCCGCCAGTCCGCCCACCCTGATCTCGCTCTCGATCTCCCCTGGGTCGGCCGCCATCAGCGTCTCCCACGTGGGAAAGCGCGACCGGAGCCGCATGAAGGCGCGGCCGGAGTTGGCGTCCGACGTATTCTGAGAGAGGATGGTGAGCACCAGCTCCGTCATCGCGTCGCCGTGCGGCCGCCACACCGGCCGGCCGTACAGGGCCGACAGCCCCTCCACGATCCCCCCGGGCGTGAGCGGCGGCGCCTTCGTCCTCGTCCTCGCCATGGGCTATGGGTTGGTGGCGAAGTAGTCCCACACCGCCCGCGAGACCGCCACCGTCGGCTCCCAGTCCCAGGAGCGGTCGGTCAGCACCGCGATGATGTACGGCCCGCCTGGGCCCCACACCAGCGCCACATCGTGGGTGGCGTTGGTCAGGTTGCCCGTCTTGTGGGCCACCGCCGAGTTGGCCGGCACGCCGGACGGGATGCCGCCCCGGATCCACTCCTGGAGCAGCAGCGCCAGCATCTCGCCCCGCGACTCCGCCGTCACGCCCTTGCCCGCAGCCACCGCCTCCATCAGCAGGGCCATGTCCCGTGCCGTCGTGGGCAGCTCGGTGGTCATCACGGACATAGCGTTGATCCCCAGCGATCTCAGCGTCTGGTCCACCCGCCAGGGATTCACCACGTCCTGCACCATCACTGCCGTGGGAGTATCGCTCACGATGATCATCGCCTTCAGGGCGTCGGCCAGGGCCAGCATGTCGCCCACCTCCAGCTCCAGCGATTCCAGGGTGCCTAAGTCGTAGCCAGCGTACTCCTCGTCCAGCGTCACCACCTGTGAGAAGTCGATCTCCCCCGCGTCGCGCTGGCGGTAGGCCTCCAGGAGGAGGGCCAGCTTGAACAGGCTGGCCGCATAGTACACCTGACCCTCGTTTAGAGAGGCGGAGCGCCCGTCCTCCAGGTTGCGCACCACCACGGAGTACTTCCCCTTGTAGCCGGACAGCGTGGTTCGAATGAGGGCTTCCAAGGCCGGGTCCTCCGAAGACGGGGCGAAGGTCGCCGGTAGCGCCGGCACCGCCACGTCCGCGCTCAGGTGCTCCAGCGACTTCACCTCCGGCAGGCTCACCGTGGGCACAGCCACCGCTGTCGCCGGGACAAGAGTGGAGGCGGGCTCCGGTGTCGGCGCGGACTCCGGTGTCGGCGTGGGCTCCGGGCGGGGGCTGATGCTCACCGCTGGCTGGGCGGCGCCGCCCCCGCACGCGGCCGCGGACAGCAAGCAGAGCAGCGGCAGCACGAAGAGACCCACCGGCAAGCGCTTCATTCCACCAATTCTCTCGCGGAACGGCACCGAACACAAACTCAACGTTGTTGTCGTCCTCCTCGCCGCACATCTATACTGGCTTGTGCGGACGTATCGTCCGCCGGAAAGGAGAGTCCATGGCCACGAAGCCGGTGCGCCTCACCGAGCTGGCCTCCTGCGCCGGTTGAGCCGGCAAGGCGGGGGCGGAAGCCCTGACGCAGGTCCTGCGTTACCTCAGCGATAGACAAGTCGACCAGCACCCCGACCTCCTGGTCGGTCTGGCCGCGCCCGACGACGCCGCCGTATACAAGCTCGACGACGAGCGCGCGGTGGTGCTCACGCTGGATTTCTTCGCCCCTCTCGTGGACGACCCCTACCAGTACGGGGCCATCGCCGCCGCCAACGCCATGAGCGACGTCTACGCCATGGGCGCCGAGGTCATCCTCGCCCTCAACGTCGCCGCTTTCCCCGAGGACCTCGCTCACGAGACCGTCGGCAAGATCCTCCAGGGCTCAGCGGACAAGGTGGCCGAGGCGGGCGCGGTCATCGCCGGTGGCCACACCATCATCGACGCCGAGCCCAAGTACGGCCTCTGCGTCCTCGGCCTCGTCCATCCCAAGCGCATCCTCGCCAAGACCGGGGCCCGGCCGGGCGACGTGCTCTACCTCAGCAAGCCCCTGGGCACCGGTATCATCACCACCGCTGCCATGGCCAACGAGGCGAAGCCGGAGCACCTCCGCACCGCCACCGAGTGGATGACCCGGCTCAACCGTCATCCCTCCCACATCGCCCGGGACGTGCAGGCCCACGCCCTCACCGACGTCACCGGCTACGGCATCCTCGGCCACGCCTACGAGGTAGCCGCCGCCAGCGACATGGCCCTCCGCCTCAGCGCCGGCCGCATGCCGCTGCTCCCCGGTGCCCTCGACTACGCTTCCAAGGGCATAATCACCGGCGGCGCTTCCCGCAACCGCAGCCACCTTCAGGACAAGGTCACCTTCTCCGGCGATGTCAGCGAGGAGCTGCAGCACATCCTGTTCGACGCCCAGACCTCGGGTGGCCTCCTCCTGGCCGTCGCCCCCGGCAAGGCCGCCGACGTGGAAGCCCGCTTCGCCGCCGCCGAGCTGCCCGTCTGGCGGGTCGGCGAAATGATCAAGGGCCGGGGCGTAGAGGTGGTGCCGTAGCCTCCGCCGACGGAGCCAGACGCACGACCGATCGAGTCTTCCGAGCCCTTACGTCATCGCCCGCAACAGTTGCACCCGCTCCTCGATGGGCGGGTGCGTAGCGAACAGGTTGTTCAGAAAGCTCTGATGCTCGCGGAGGGGGTTGTTGATGTAGAGGTGGGCGGTCGCTTTGTTCGCCACCTCCAGCGGGTCGGGGTCGGCGGATATCTTCTCCAGAGCGCGGGCCAGGGCGTCCGGGTTGCGGCACAGCAGCGCGCCCGAGGCGTCGGCCAGGAACTCCCGCTGGCGGGAGACAGCGAAGCGGATAAGCTGAGCGACGATCGGGGTCAGGATGATGGCCACCAGGGCGATGGCGTAGATGATCGCCACCCCGGCGCCGCCGCTGCGGCCGCGGTTGCCGGACCGGCGTCCGGCACCCCAAAAGGTGAGCCGCAGGGCAAAGTCGGCCATGAGCGCCGCCAGGCCCACCAGCACCACAACGATGGTCATCACCCGGATATCGTAGTTGCCGATGTGGGAGAGCTCGTGGGCGATGACTCCCTCCAGCTCTAACCTGTCCAGCTTCTGCAGGAGGCCGCGGGTGACGGCGATAGCAGCGTGGTCAGGGTCGCGGCCGGTGGCGAAGGCGTTGGGGGAGCCGTCCTCAATGACGTAGACCTTGGGCATCGGCAGCCCGGCCCCGATGCACAGGTTCTCCACTGTGCGGAACAGCTCTGGCTCTTCTTCCTTCGTCACCTCCCGCGCCTGGGAGATAGCCAGGGCCACCCGCGACGAACTGTAGTAGCTCACCAGGGCGACGACCAGGAAGGGGATGATAAGCAGCGGGGCGAAGGGGTAGGGCAGCCCCAGGATGACCCCCATGGCGATGGACGCCCCTGCCAGCAGCGCCACGAACACGAAGAGCAACAGGAACGTGTTCCTGCGGTTGGCGTCTATACGGTCGTAGATGAGGACGCGGTCAGGTGGCTGGCTCATCGAGGTCAACCTCGGTCATCGGCGCCGAACGTGATACGTAGCCGAATGAATCGTCTGTCGTAATGACTCCCAAGAAGTCTCCTTCCGTCTCCGATACTGTGATCAAGGCCCCGCCCGGAAGGCGCGCCAGGGGGGCGGAGCCCACATCTGGCTTCTGGTACAGCGTGGTGCCCGCACCAGTCAGGCGGAAAGCCACGGGCGCGCGTCTGGCCTCGCTGGCGGCGGCAACCTCGCTGGGCGCAATGTCGTCTGTCGGCGCGCTGTTTCCCGCCGCCATGGACTGGGTGACGGCGATAGGCCTCTGCCCATAGCGGAATCTAATTCCGGCCTCTTCGGCCGCCCGCAGCACCGGCGCCGCGACTCCGCCTCCCACCTCCGCCAGCGCCGCTATGCGCTCCCTTATGGGCGGATGGGTTGAGAAGAGCCTGTCCCACCACGGTGCATCCTCCGGCAAGGGATCAACGACGTAGAGGTGGGCCGTCGCACTTCCCACCTTCATTCGAGAACTACCGGCCGCGCCTAGCTTCACCAGAGCCCGCGCCAGGGCTTCAGCGCTGCGGGTCAACAGGACAGCGTCGGCATCGGCTAGGAACTCCTGCTGCTGCCATATGGCCCGCTGGATAAGCAGCCCCAGCAAGGGCGCTCCCAACACCACGTACAGCGGCAGGGCGGTGGCGAACAGCAAGATCGAACCGAACGCCGGGTTGATGGCAATCAAGCTCAGGCCGACGGCCAGGCCGAGCACAAGCGGGACGCCGAAATAGAGCAGCGCGCCGAGTCCAAGCATCCAGTGCAGCTCGAACAGAGAGCGGAAGAACCCCGAGACGATGACGAAAGGGAGGCGAAGCATCCCCACGCCCGCCGCCAGAACCGTGCTCAAGCGGGTGTCGTAGTTGCCTATCTGCGACAGCTCATGAGCGATGATGGCCTCCAGCTCACGCCGGTCGAGGAGTTCCAGCAGACCGCGCGTGACCACAAGCGACGCACGTTCGGGATCCAACCCGGTAGCGAAGGCGTTTGCCGCCAACGTTTCCACCACGTAGACCCTCGGTTGCGGCAGGCCGGCCCCAATGCACAGGTTCTCGACAATCCGCCACAGCTCGGGTTCCTGGTCGCACCCCGCCCCACGCGCCCCGGCGAACCGGAGCAGCAGAGCGGACGCATGACTGTACTGCACGTATGCGGCGAGCACGATAACAGCCACCGCGATGATCGCGGCCAGGACGATCTGCACAGTGGTGTTCGCGGCAACCCCAGATAGTACCACAAGAAACGCGATGAACATCAGGTACTGCGTCACGTAGGCAACGGCGGGCAGCAGCACAACAGCGAACAGCACCAGGAGCAGCAACGTACTGCGGCGGTTCGATTCTATGCGGTCGTAGATGAGGACGGGCTGCTCGCTCCCAGCCACGCGGCGACCTTTACTGTTCCGGTGTCGAAGCGGGCGGTTCGGAGGCTGACGGCGGGGTAGTCGGTGGCTCCGCCGACGGCGGCACGAAGCTGACCTCAGGGACCTCCCGCGCCTCCTCCTCCGCCTGGAAGAAATCGAACGGCACAAAGCCGAACATGTTGGCCATAATCACGTTCGGGAACGTCTGGATGCGCGTGTTGTAGCTCATGACGTTGCGGTTGTAGAACTGCCGCGCGTAGGCGATCTTCTCCTCGAGGTCCGACAGTTCCCGCTGGAGATCCAGGAAGTTCTGGTTGGCCTTGAGGTCCGGGTACCTTTCCGCCACCGCGAACAGGTGTCGCAGCGCCCCCGTCAGCATATTGTTGGCGTCGGCGGCGCTACCCACGTCCCCCGCCTCCTCCACCATCGACCGCGCCCGCGTCACCTCCTCAAACGTCTCCCGCTCGTGGGCGGCGTAGCCCCTCACCGTCTCCACCAGGTTAGGGATGAGGTTGGCCCGTCTCTTCAACTGGACGTCGATCCCCGACCATGCCTCCCGCGTCCGCACCCGCGCCCGGATCAGTCCGTTGTACATACCCACCATCACTAGGCCGATCAGCACGATGATGGCAACGATAACAACGACTACGATGATGGCGACCATTTACGGCCCCCTTTCCTGGCTCCCTCGCCATTTCCTCCGCGCACCCGCAAATTGTAGCACGCCGCCCTCCAAACGGCCCCGTCGGCGGTGCTATCATGGCTCCGTCATGCCCCTTCGACAGGCTCAGGACAGGCCCCTGCGCGTGCGCGACTTCATGTCGCTGGTCTTGGAACGCTCCACGGCGCTCCTGCCCCCGGAGCTGCGCCGATTCAACGCCCGCACCCGCTTCGTCTGGCTCCAGCTCCACTACTGGACGCCCAAGGTCCACTACGAGGTCTGGCTCACCCGCAAGACAGGACGCATCGAGATCGGCCTCCACTTCGAAGGCGAGCGCCAGTTCTCCTACCGTTGGGCGGAGGTGATGGCCGCCCGCATGCCGGAGGTCCAGGCCCGGCTCGGCGCCCAGGTCGACCTGGAGGAGTGGACGCCCTCCTGGACGCGCATCCACCAGACCATCCCCTACGACCCCCTCAGCGAGCCCCTGGCCGACGAGGTAGCCCGACGCCTCGCGGAGACGATAACCGTCCTTCAGCCCATCGTGGAGGAGGAGCGGAGCAACGTCCCGCCGGAGCTGGAGGCCCTGGTTCCGGCCAGGCGCCCGGGAGGCGGCCGCTTCCAGCGCCGCCGGCGGCGCGGCTCGCCGCTCTAGCCCTCCTGCGCCTTCGCCTCCGCTTCCTCCGTCAGTCGCGCCACCATCCCCAGGGTGCCCACGAACTCCCCCAGCTCGCTCACCACCAGGCGAACACCTCTCAGCGGCTGCGCCATCGCCGAAGCCCCCATGGTGATCCGAGCCTGCTCCAGGAGCAGCTCCCCGGCCTTCGCCACCCCGCCGCCTATGACGATGACCTCCGGGTCGAAGATGTTGACGTAGCTGGCCAGCGCCACCCCGAAGTAGTGCCCCGCCTCCCGAAACGCCTCCCGCGAGGCCGTATCCCCCATCTCCGCAGCCCGCTGCATCATCTCCGCCGTCACCCGTCCCTCCTCCCGCCGCAAACCGGCCAGGATGGGAGAGCGGCCGCTCTCCGCCAGCGCCTCGCCTTTCCTGGCGATGGCCGTGCCCGAAGCCAGCGCCTCCAGGCAGCCGCGGCCGCCGCAGCCACACGGCGGCCCGTTCATGTCGATCACCACGTGTCCCAGCTCGCCAGCGGCGCCGCTCTTCCCGCCGTACATCTCCCCATCGATGATGATGCCGCCGCCGATTCCAGTGCTCACCGTCAAATACAGCATGTAGCGACTGCCCCGGCCGGCTCCGAACCGGTGCTCGCCCAGGGCCGCAGCCGTGGCGTCGTTCTCCAGGCGCGCGGGCACCCCGACCCGCTCCTCCATCAGCCGCACGAGCGGCACGTTGTTCCAGCCTGGAAGCTGCGGCGCGTCGGGGACTATCCCCCGCGCCAAGTCCACCGCACCCGGGGAGGCAATCCCCAGGGCCAATAGTTGCGCCCGCTCCACTCCCGCCTTCGCCAGAGAGGCGTCCAGGCACTCCACCATCCGGCCCAGGACAGCCTCTAGCCCCTCCTCAGTCCGGGAGAGGCGTATGTCATCGCCGAGCACGCGACCGGAGCCCTCGGCCACGATGGACCGCAGCTTGGTACCGCCCAGGTCGATGGCGCCGTAGAGTCGAGAAGAGCCCACCATCAGGCCTGGGGCCACAGGGAGTGATAACCCTCGCCCGACAGCGCCTGTTGTACCGCCTGCCGTTCGAGTCGCCGCAGCTCCTCCAGCGCCTCATCCGCCATCCGCGCCATCTGCGGCCGCTCCGACGCCCGCAGCCGGTCGCGCACCCGCTGCGGCACCCCGGAGGACTCGAAGAACTCCAGCGAGTGGGGCCACACGAAGAAGGCGAACCCCTCCGGCGCCCCGAACTCAGGCCGCTCGCGGCCCAGCCAGTGGAACCGCTCCTCGACCGTCGCCACCGGCTCCACCACCCGCACCATCGGCCCAACCTCTCCCGTCTCCCGCGTATCGATGACGACCCGTTGGGGGAACATGGGGAAGCCGATGGTGAACACGTCGCTGGTGTCCACCACCTTGCCCACCTCTTCCAGGTCGATCAGGACGCCGTTCTCAGTGAACAAGCCTCTCCCCCTGGCCTAGCCCTCGCGAGAACCAGAAACCCTTTCAGCCAATAGACCGACTGCCGCGCCTACCGGTTTGCGAGTTCCCCTGCCGTTGCCGCTGCGCCTAGTACATCCCCTCTGGCGGAGGAGCGGGCATCGCCGCCTTCTTCTCCGGGATGTCCGCCACCAGGCAATTGGTGGTGAGGACCATGCCGGCGATGCTCACCGCGTTCTCCAGGGCGGAACGGGTCACCTTCGCCGGGTCGACGATGCCGCGCTCCACCATGTTCGCGTAATCGTCCTCGGCGGCGTCGTAGCCGTTACCCTTCTTCAGCCTCTTCACCTTCTGCACGATGACGGACCCGTCCTGGCCGGCGTTGGTGGCGATGCGCCGCAGCGGCTCCTCCAGGGCTCGGCGCAGGATGTTTACGCCGGTCGCCTCGTCGCCTTCCAGCTTCACTTTGTCCAGGGCAGGCACGGCGTTCAGGTAGGAGACGCCGCCGCCGGGCACGAGCCCCTCTTCCACCGCGGCGCGCGTCGCCTGCACGGCGTCCTCCACCCGGTGCTTCCGCTCCTTAAGCTCAGTCTCCGTGGCGGCGCCGACCTTGATCACGGCCACGCTGCCCGACAGCTTCCCCAGCCGTTCTTGCAGCTTCTCGCGATCCCAGTCGGAGGTCGTCTCCTCGATCGCCCCTTTCACCTGGCGGATTCGGGCCTCGATCCCCTCCTTGGAGCCGCGGCCCTCGACGATCGTGGTGTCTTCCTTCGCCACCACCACCTTGCGCGCCTGGCCCAGGTCCTCCATCTGGACCGAGTCCAGCTTGCGGCCCACCTCTTCGCTGATCACCTGCGCGCCGCTTATGATGGCGACATCCCCCAGGTTGTCCTTGCGCCTGTCGCCGAACCCCGGGGCCTTTACCGCGCACACGTTGAGGGCACCCCGCAGCCGGTTCACCGCCAGCGTGGCCAGCGCCTCCCCGTCGCAGTCCTCGCAGATGACCAACATGTCCTTCTTCCCCGTCTGGAGCACCCGCTCCAGCACCGGCAGGATGTCGTTCACCGCCGACAGCTTCTTGTCCGTCACCAGAATGAGCGGCTCCTCGATCACGCACTCCATGCGCTCCGGGTTGGTGACGAAGTACGGCGAGATGTAACCGCGGTCGAAGTTCATCCCCTCCACATACTCCACCTCCGTAGTGATCCCCTTGGACTCCTCCACGGTTATGACGCCGTCCTTACCGACCTTCTCCATCACCTCGCCGATCAGCTCTCCGATCTCCTGGTCGTTGTTGGCGGAGATGGCGGCGATCTGAGCCATCTGTTGGCGAGTGGTCACCGGGGTAGCGATGCCCTTGATCGCGTCCAGGACCGCCTCGGCGCCCTTTTCGACGCCGCGCTTCAGAGCCATCGGGTTGGCGCCGGCCGCCACGTTCTTCAGCCCCTCCTGCACGATGGACTGGCCGAGGACGGTGGCGGTGGTCGTCCCGTCTCCGGCGATATCGTTGGTCTTGGAGGCGATCTCCCGCGCCAGTTGGGCGCCGATGTTCTCGAACGGGTCCTCCAGCTCGACGTCCTTGGCGATGGTGACGCCGTCGTTGGTGATCGTCGGCGAGCCGAACTTCTTCTCCAGGACGACGTTGCGCCCCTTGGGCCCGAGGGTGATCTTCACGGCATCAGCAAGAGCGTCGACGCCCGCCTTCATGGCGTGACGTGCCGCCTCATCGAACAGGAGCTGCTTGGCCATGGTGTGAACCTCTCCTTCTGGTTGGTCCTGTGCCGAACTAGGGTTAGCACTCACCGGGGCAGAGTGCTAATGTATTTTTAGCGGAAAAGGCAGCTCAGCGCAAGGGGTGACTGCGGGCCCGCCTCCTGTCTCGACATCGACTGTAGCCGCGGGGGTTACTTCTTCTCTTCGTCCTCGCCCTTGAAGGGCTCCTGCAGGATCACCCTGACCCCGGAGATGGTTCCGGTGACGGCGTTGCGCACCTGCTCCACGGCGGTGCCTCCCAGCTCGCCCGCCGCCTTCACCGCGCCGATGGCCGCCGCCGAAGCGGCCTCTTCCGCACTGAGCCCCATCTCTCTGGCACCCTCGATGGCGCCCTCCACGGCGCCCCTGGCCGCCCCAACCACATCGCCGCCAACCTCGGACGCGCTCTTCACCACCGCTCCCGCCGTCGCGGAGACGGCGCCCATGGCCTCGGTACCCGTCTCCTTGGTTGCGCGGAGGACGCCCACGACGATACCCCGGGCGGCCTTGGCCAGGTCTTGGCCTGTATCGGCTGCGCCCTGGATGACGCCCCGCACCGTATCGAAGATCACCGAGGTCGCCTCGCTCGTGATCTCGTTCACCCCTCTGAGGGCCGTCACCAGCGTGCCGCTGACGGCGTCTACGGCGGCGCTCGCCACGTCACCGACGCCCTTGATGGCCCCCACCACACTGTCTCTCACCCGCTCCACGATGCCGCCTCTCTCCTGCTCTGCCATGGCTTCACCTTGCCTTCCTGCTGCTCAGGCCGCGCCTGGCGCCCTGGCGGCATTGAAATCTCACGAAACGAGGCTAAACCTATCGCGCTTCTTTGTCAACGACCCATACGGGGGACTATCGTCGGTCTATCCCGAAAAATCGCCGCCGCCGCGTTGACATAGGCTCTCGTCAATGCTAGACTGGCCTTACCATCGAATTAATCTATAACAGCACCGGGCGGGCGGTCTCCTTTCTTCAACAGCCCTGGCGCATTCCCATATATCTGACGTTGGCACGGGACGATGAGCGGCATATGAGCTACTTCCCGGAAGCGAACCCCCAAACCCTATACGATCCCCGCTACGAGCAGGACGCCTGCGGCGTCGGCTTCCTGGCCCGTCCCAGCAGCACGCCCAGCCACGACGTCGTGGAGATGGCGCTAACCGCCGTCGTCAACCTGACCCATCGCGGCGCCCTAGACGCCGACGCCAAGACCGGCGACGGCGCCGGCATCCTCGTCCAGATCCCCCGTCGCTTCCTCGCCCGCGAGATCCAGAAGATGGGCCTGCGCCTCGACGACCCTCAGCGCCTTGGCGTCGCCATGGCCTTCCTGCCCACCGACCAAGATCGCGCCTCCCGCTGCCGCGACATCATCGATCAGCGGGCGCGCAGCCGTGGCCTTCGCGTCCTCGGCTGGCGGCGGCTGGCTTTGAACCGCTCCATCCTCGGCGAGAAGGCGATCGCCACCTGCCCCGACATCTGGCAACTGCTCGTCCTGCCCCCAGCAGGCACGGACGGCGACGCCTACGAGCGCGTCCTCTACCTGGCCCGCAAGGAGGCCGAGGCCGCCCTTCGGGAGCAAGGGATAAGAGACTGCTACCTGCCCTCCTTCTCCCACCGCACCGTGGTCTACAAGGGCCTCCTCGTCGCCAGGCAACTACGCGACTTCTATCTGGACCTCCAGGACCCCGCCTTCGAGTCGGCCCTGGCCCTGTTCCACCAGCGTTACAGCACCAACACCTTCCCCACCTGGCCCCTGGCCCAGCCCATGCGGCTCTTGGCCCATAACGGCGAGATCAATACCCTTCAGGGCAACGAGAACTGGATGCGCGCCCGCGAACCGGAGCTCCACTCTCAGATCTGGGGCGAGGAGATAGGCAAGCTGGCGCCCATCGCCGTCCCCGGTGGCAGCGACTCCGCCAAGCTGGACAACGTCCTGGAGGCCCTCCTCCTCTCCGGGCGCGACCTCCTCCACTCCATGCTCATGCTCGTCCCCGAGGCCTGGGAGCGCATGCCAGACCTCGACCCCGACTGGCGCCACTTCTACGAATACCACGCCTGCCTCACGGAGCCCTGGGACGGGCCGGCAGCCATCAGCTTCACCGACGGCGCCCTCGTCGGCGCTACCCTGGACCGCAACGGCCTCCGCCCTCTCCGCTACAAGATCGCCCGCGACGGCCTCGTCGTCGCCGCATCCGAAGTGGGCGTCGTAGACATGCCGGACGAGCATATCGTCGAGAAGGGGCGCCTCGCCCCCGGCGACATGATCGTCGTGGACACCGCTGGCGGCCGCACCCTCAAGAAGCCGGACATCATGGCCCAGGTGGTGAACCGCCGGCCTTACGGTAAGTGGATCAGGCACAACCTCAAGCGCCTGCCCCCGGCGCCCCCCGGCACGGATGGCGACGGCTATCACACTGCCCTCAACGGCATCTCTCTCCCCCAGCTCCAGACCGCCTTCGCCTGCACCAGCGAAGACGTGCGCATGACCATCAAGACGATGGTCACCCAGGGGCACGACCCGGTCTGGTCAATGGGTGACGACATCCCCCTTGCCGTCCTCTCCCAAATGCACCGGCCCTTGAGCTTCTACTTCAAGCAGCGCTTCGCCCAGGTCACCAACCCGCCCATCGATCCCCTACGCGAAGAGCTGGTCATGTCCCTGGACTGCTATCTGGGGCCCCGTCCCAGCCTGCTCCAAGAGACCGACCGCCATGCCAGACTCGTCCACCTCCAGACGCCCCTCCTGACGCCCCAACACATGCTGGCCCTGCGCCAGAGCAGCGATCCCTCCTTCCGCCCGGCCGACATCTCCTGCCTGTTCCCCGCCAAGGACGGACCGGAAGCGCTGGAGAGGGCTCTACAGGACATATGCGCTGCCGCCTCCACCGCCATCGACGACGGCGCCACCATCCTCATCCTCAGCGATAGAGGCGTCGACGCCGAGCGCGCCCCCATCCCCATGCTCCTGGCCGCCGCCTCCATCCACCACCACCTCATCCGCGCGGGCAAGCGCATGAAAGCAGACATTGTGGTGGAGACCGGGGCCGCTTGGGACATCCACCACTTCGCCCTCTTGCTCGGCTTCGGCGTCAACGCCATCTTCCCCTACCTGGCCCTCGCCACCATTCGCTCCCTCCTCCAGGATCGCGACATGCAGCAGTCCACCGCCGAACAGGCAGAGGCCAGCTTCCGCACGGCCATAGACCGCGGCCTCCTCAAGATCATGTCCAAGATGGGCATCTCCACCGTCAGCTCCTATCGGGGCGCCCAGATCTTCGAGATCGTCGGCCTCTCCGAGGAGGTAGTGGAGCGCTCCTTCACCGGCGCCCCCGCCCGCCTCGGCGGCATCGGCCTTCGCGAGCTCGGTGAGGACGTCCTGTTCTGGCACGGCCAGGCCTTCCCCCAAGACGCCCCCAGCAGGCTCATCGACATTGGCTACGTCCGCTTCCGCAGGGAGGGCGAATACCACGGCTTCAATCCGGCTATCGTCACCGCCCTGCAGACCGCAGTCCGCAACGGCGACTATTCGAGCTACCGCGAATACTCGCGCCTGGTCCACGGCGGACCTCCCCGCACCCTGCGGGACATCCTGGAATTCCAGAGCGACCGCCCTCCCATCCCTATCGAGCAGGTAGAGCCCCTGGAGGAGATCCGCAGCAGGTTCGTCAGCGCCGCCATGTCCATGGGGGCGCTCAGCCCCCAGGCCCACATGACCCTGGCCGCCGCCATGAACCGCATGGGCGCCCGCTCCAACACCGGCGAGGGCGGAGAGGACCGCCACTGGTACGAGCCCCTGCCCAGCGGCGACTCCGCCAACAGCCGCATCAAGCAGGTCGCCTCCGGCCGCTTCGGCGTCACCGCCGAATACCTGGCCATGGCTGACGAGATCGAGATCAAGATCGCCCAGGGCTCCAAGCCCGGCGAGGGCGGCCAGCTCCCCGGCCACAAGGTCACCGAGTTCATCGCCCGCGTCCGTCACGCCATCCCCGGCATCCCCCTCATCTCCCCACCGCCCCACCACGACATCTACAGCATCGAGGACATAGCCCAGCTCATCTATGACCTGAAGCAGGCCAACCCCAGGGCCCGCGTCGGCGTCAAGCTCGTCGCCGAAAGCGGCGTCGGCACCGTCGCCGCTGGGGTAGCCAAGGCCTACGCCGACTACGTCCAGATCAGCGGCATGGACGGCGGCACCGGCGCCTCCCCCCTCTCCTCCATCAAGAACGCCGGCTGCCCCTGGGAGCTCGGCCTGGCCGAGACCCAGCAGGTCCTCGTCATGAACGGCCTGCGCGGCCGCGTCCGCCTCCGCACCGACGGCGGCATCAAGACCGGCCGCGACGTCATCGTCGCCGCCCTCCTGGGCGCCGACGAATACGGCTTCGGCACCGCAGCCCTCGTCTCCATGGGCTGCGACATGGCCCGCCAGTGCCACCTCAACACCTGCCCCACCGGCATCGCCACCCAGCGCCCCGACCTCATCGAGAATCGCTTCAAGGGCCAGGTAGAGCACATCGTCAACTACTTCTCCTTCGTGGCCGAGGAGGTCCGTGAGTACCTGGCCAACCTCGGCTACCGCAGCCTCGCTGAGATCATCGGCCGCGTCAGCCTCCTCACGCCCAAGGGCCTGCCCAAGGCCCACCGCGGCCGCTCCCTGCTCCTCCAGGCCATCCTGGCCGACGTCGATCCGGCCGGCCTTAGCCCTCGCCGCTGCGTCCAGCCCCGCAACGACCGCCCTCACCCCTGCGCCGACGACCGCATCCTCCCCCACATCCGGCCCGCCCTTGACGACGGCACTCCCGTCCGCGTCTCGACCGACATCCGCAACAGCGACCTGACCGCCGGTGGCCGCATCGCCGGACTCATCGCCGAGCGCCACCGCGCCGATGGTCTCCCGGAGAACACCATCGCCATCACCTATCGCGGCACCGCCGGCCAGAGCTTCGGCGCCTGGTGCGTGAACGGCCTCCGCCTCACCCTCAAGGGCGAAGCGAACGACTACGTGGGCAAGGGCATGTCCGGCGGCGAGATCATCGTCCGACCGCCCGCGCACGCCCCCTTCCTCTCCCACGAAAACGTCATCATCGGCAACACCGTCCTCTATGGCGCCACCGGCGGCCGCCTGTTCGCCGCCGGCCGCGCCGGCGAGCGCTTCGCCGTCCGCAACAGCGGCGCCGTCGCCGTCGTCGAGGGCGCCGGCGACCACTGCTGCGAGTACATGACCCAGGGCACTGTCGTCGTCCTCGGCTCCACCGGACGCAACTTCGGCGCCGGCATGACCCACGGCTTCGCCTACGTCCTGGACGAGGACGCTACCTTCCCCCGCAAGTACAACCCGGAGCTCGTCGCCATCGACAGGGTGCTGGCGAGCGAGGACATCGCTGAGCTGAAGAGCTTCATCCAGGAGCACGCCGATAAGACTGCTAGCGCCCGCGCCCGCCACATCCTCGACCAGTGGGACCGCTTCCTCCCCCTCTTCTGGAAGGTCTCCCCGCGCTCCCTCGCCTACAAGGTCGACGGGCACGTGGCGGAGAAACCGCAGGCCACGGCCAGTCCGTCCGCCGGAGGCGGATCAAAGCGGGCCAGCCAACGGCAGCTCTCCGCCCGCCGCCAGCTGTTGACACACCTCTCCTGCCCCTGATACGCTCTCATCGAGTATAGGAATTATGCGCTTGCCAAACTGGGAAAATGAGGTGCCGCCCATGATATCGCTGACCGAGAAGGCCGCCACCAAGGTCAAGGAGCTCGTCGAGGAGAAGGGCCTGGAAGGCCAGGCCGCCCTGCGCGTCTTCGTCGTCGGCGGCGGCTGTTCCGGCTACCAGTACGGCATGGCCCTAGCCCGCCAGCCAGACGACGATGACCTCGTCATCGAGCACGACGGCGTCAGGCTGGTGGTCGACCCCGACAGCGCCCCCTTCCTGGAAGGCGCCGAGATCGACTACGTGGACGACCTGATGAGGGCCGGCTTCACCATCTTCAACCCCAACGCCGTCAAGTCCTGCGCATGCGGTCAGAGCTTCGACACCGCCGAGGGCGGCGGCCAGGCCCGCCCCTGCGGCTAGTAGCGCCGCCCCGCCCTCCTTCGTCCTGGCCGAGTTCAAGGCGGCCACGACCAGAGCCTGACCCTGAAGTTGCCAGCCCTTCGCCTATCCGCTAAGCTGACTTTACTGTGAGCGCTAGGGCCAACCCAACCACCGTCGCCGCCGGGCCCACCACTCTGCCCGAGAAGCTGGCCGCCGGCCGCTTCGTCGTCAGCGCCGAGGTGGACCCGCCCCACGGCCTGCGCACCCGCCGCGCCTTCCAGGGCGCCACCCTCCTCAAGGAAGCCGGCGTCGACGCCATCAACGTCGGCGACAACCCCACCGCCAAGGTTCGCATGTCCCCCCTGGCCATGTCCGTCCTCCTCCACCGCGAGCTCGGCGTCGACATCATCATGCACTACACCACCCGCGACCGTAACGCCCTGGCCGTCCACTCCGACATGATCGGCGCCCACGCCCTGGGCATTCGCAACATCCTCTGCCTGCGCGGCGATCCCCCCACCGTCGGCGGCTACAACGACATCGTCGGCGTCTGGGACATCAGCGCCGTCGGCCTCATGCGCTTCCTCAAGCTCCTCAACGAAGGAGCGGACTGGACCGGCAAGCCCATCAGCGGCCAGGCCAACTTCTTCATCGGCGCCGCCTGCGACCCCAACACGCAGCCGCTGGAGCCCCAGATCCGCCTCATGCGCCGCAAGGCCGAGGCCGGCGCCCAGTTCTTCATGAGCCAGAACGTCTTCGACGAGAAGCTGCTGGAGACCTTCCTGGACAGGACCCAGCGTCTCCGCCTCCCAGTCATCATGGGCGTGCTCCCCCTCCACAACTCGCGCCACGCGGAGTTCCTTCACACCCAGGTCCCCGGCATGCACCTCCCGGACTCCGTTCGCGACCGCATGCGCCGCGCCGGCGACGAGCGCGGCCCCAAGGAAGGCCAGGCGATGGCCCGCGACTTCCTCGCCCTCTGCCGCCAGAAGTGCGCCGGCGTCTACATCGTCCCCTCCTTCGGCCGCTTCGATCTCGTCGCCGAACTCGTCGCCGAAATCAAATCCTGAACCCCTGGAAAGGGCGGGCCACCATGACCGAAGCACATTCGCGCTTCCACTTCTCCCCACGCCCCAACCGCGCCCACGAGATCCGCTGGCGCCGGTGGGGCCCCCAGGCGTTCCAGGAGGCCCAGGCACAGGACAAGCCCATCCTCCTCGCCCTCTCCGCCGTCTGGTGCCACTGGTGCCACGTCATGGACGAGACCTCCTACTCCGATCCGGCCGTCATCTCCTACATCAACGAGCACTATGTCCCCGTCCGCGTCGACAACGACCAGCGGCCCGATATCAACGCCCGCTACAACATGGGCGGCTGGCCCACCACCGCCTTCCTCACCCCCGATGGCGAGCTCATGACCGGCGGCACCTACATCCCTCCGGAAGCGATGCGGGAGCACCTCCCCCGCATCGCCGCTCAGTACAGCAGCAGCCGTGATGAGATCGCCCGCAAGACGCGGGAGCTGCAGGAACGCCGCGCCGCGGCAGCCACCACCCAGCGGGCCGCCCTCTCCCCCGCCATCTTCGACAACATCCTCCGCGCCGTCTCCACCAGCTACAACCCCCTCTTCGGCGGCTTCGGCGACGCCCCCAAGTTCCCCCACACCGACTCCATCGACCTCCTCCTCTACGCCCATCGCCGCGACCGCGACCCCGACCTCCTGCACATGGCCTGCAAGACCCTGGACTTCATGGCCGCCGGCGGCGTCTTCGACCACGAATGGGGCGGCTTCTTCCGCTACGCCACGCAGCGCGACTGGTCGGAGCCCCACTACGAGAAGATGCTGGAGGACAACGCCAACCTCCTGCGCAACCTCCTCGCCCTCTACCGCACCACCGGCGACGACGCCCACGCCCATGTCGCCTCCCGCACCATCGACTACCTCGAAGCCAAGCTGCGAGACCCCCAACGCGGCTTCTTCTACGGCTCCCAGGACGCCGACGAGGAGTTCTACAAGCTGCCCGCCGCCGAGCGGGAGAAGCTCCCGGAGCCCTACATCGACCGCACCTGCTACACCTCCTGGAACGCCATGGCCGCCTCCGCCTACCTCGAGGCCTCATGGACGCTCGACCGCCCTCAACTGCGCGACGCCGCCCTCCACGCCCTCGACTTCGCCTGGCACAATCCGCCTGAGGCGGACGGCCCCGCGGTCATGTACCGCTACCACGACGGCTCCCCACACGTCCCCGGCCTCCTCGGCGACCAGGCCTGCATGGCCCGCGCCCTCCTCGACGCCCACGAGGTCACCGGCGACTTCACCTACCTCGACCGCGCCGGGGAGCTCGCCCGCCTCCTCACCGACCGCTTCGCCGACAAAGACGGGGGCTTCTTCGACGTCTGGGACGAGACCGATAACCTCGGGCGCCTGGCCGAGCGCCAGAAGTCTCTCCAGGACAACGCCGTCTGCGCCGAGGTGTTCATCCGCCTGCAGCACCTCACCCGCAGCGAGGAGCACAGCCAGATCGCCCAGGCCACCCTTGAGGCGTTCGCGCCCTCGTACCACGCCCTGGGCCACTTCGCCGCCGCCTACGCCAAGCAGGTGGACCTGCTCCTCAACCCGCCCCCGGCGGTCAACATCGTCGGCACGGCGGAGAGCGAAGGCGCCCGCGCCCTACATCAGGCCGCCCTCACCCTCGACGTCCCCCACCGCATCGTCCAGCTCCTCGACCCGGAACGCGACGCCGCCCGCCTGGAGACGCTGGCCCTGCCGCCGCAGCCTTCGCCGGCCGCCTACGTCTGCCTGGGCACTGTGTGCTCCGCCCCCGTCACCGACCCGTCCGCCCTGGCGGAGAGCGTCCAGTCCGCCCTAGGCGGACATTCCGCCACCCCCCAAACGCCATAGCGGCGACCTTTCAGCCTGAGGCGACCCGCCGCCGCCACCCGGCACCCGCCAAGCGTCGGGCGCTGCCCCGCGGCAGTAGGGCGTGGCCCGATTGACAACCACGTCGGCTCGTCGTTCACTTGTAGCATCCGCAAGCAGCGCCAGTGATGACGGAGGCGGGCAATGACAGCAGCGAAGGACAAGCCATACCAGGACCTGTGGCGCACCTACGCCAGCCATCCCTTGGGGGCGCCCGAGAGCCAGACCCTCACTGAGATCCTCAAGTTCTACTTCGAGCCGCAGGAGGCGGCCCTGGCGGCCAAGATGAGCTTCCAGCCGGAGCCCGAGGAGGCCATCGCGAAGCGAGCGGGCCTATCGCTGGAGGAAGCGTCGGAACTGCTCACCAAGATGTCCTCCAAGTTCTTCGTCATCGGCTTTCGCCGCCCCGACGGCACCCGCACCTTCCGCCTCAAGCTCCTCGCCGTCGCCGACGCGCTATTCGAGATCCCCTTCATCATCCGGGACCCATCGCCGGACCTGGACCGCCTCGGCGAACTCTGGGAACAATACATGCACGAGGGCTTCGGCGCCGAGATGCACAGCGGTGGCATCGCCATCGGCCGTACGCTGCCCGCCATCAAGGCGCCCAAGGAGAACGTCCTGTCCTTCGAGGACGCCGTGGAGGTGGTGAAGAGAGCCCCCTCTCCTGCCATCATCCCCTGCTCCTGCCGCACCGCCCACCACTACTGCGACGACCCGATTCGGGTCTGCATCGCCCTCAGCCAGGGCGTCCCCAACCCGCGCGAGGACGGCACCCCGGTCATCGACTCCCACCACCTCATCGGGAACCCGGCCCGCATTCGGCCCGCCGACGCGGAGGAGGTCGTGGAGACCCTGAAGCTAGCCTCAGACGCCGGCCTGGTGCATATCACCTTGAACTGTCAGGACGACCCCTGGTTCATCTGCAACTGCTGCCCCCATGCCTGCGGGCTGCTCAGGGGCGTCACCACCTACAAGGGCGCTGGCGCCATCGCCCCGTCCAGCTTCTGGTCCGTCCTGGACGCAGACCTCTGCAACGGCTGTGGCAACTGCGAGCTGCGCTGTCCCGTCGACGCCATCACCATGGTGGACGACCTGCCGGAGATCATGCACGAGCTGTGCCTGGGCTGCGGCCAGTGCACCTTCGTCTGTGCCCCGGACGCCCTCCGCCTCCAGAAGCGCGAGGACCAGATATTGACGCCCCCGCAGGACGATCAGCAGTTCTTCCTAGCCTACGCCCAGGGCAAGGGCATGTCCTACCCGGTCCACACCCACTAGGACGTTAGTCCTCCTTCCGCGCCGACACCCCCTGCCGCAGCCGCTCCTTGAGCTGACGCACCTGCCACAGGTGCTCCAGATCGTGCTGGGCCAGCTCCCGCGCCACCTCCTCCAGCGTCACCGACCCCCGGTACGGATGCTCCGCCGACCGCCCCCAGTCGGCATCCGCCAGGCCCCATAGCAGATACGTCGTCTCCCGCCGCATCCCGCCGAAGGCGGCCAGCAGCTCCGCCATCTCTTCACTCTGGTAGTCGCGCTCCTGGGGGAGCAGGTCCACGTCCCACGCCGGCAGGGGCGAAGATGATCCCGAGACGAAGGCGTTGATCTGGGCCAGGGCCAGCTCCTCGGCGTCCCGCAGGTGGGCCGCGATCTCCTTCAGCGACCACTCCCCCTCAGCCGCGCGCCAGCACAGCTCCTCCTCCTCCAGCCCGTACAGCTCCGAGAGCAGGGAGTTGCCGGCCTCCCCCAGCGCCTTCAGCAGCCAGCCCTGCGTATCGCGTTCGTCCAGCACCCGACCATTGTATCTCGCCGCCCTTGGAGAGGGGCACCCCGTCGCCGCCCGGCCGTGCGCTGGCTCATCGGGAGTGGGGGCTTCAGGGGAGGCATATTCGGGATCGATACCTGCGCGATGGGCCAGCGCACGGCCCGATTCGCCGCCCGTCCTGGGCCTAGCACGCATATTCTAACCCGCGCCGAACGTATGTTTCAACCCCTATCGGCACGATTTCCAGAAAATCGTCCCGATGCATCCGAACGCATCGCCGACCTCTCTCAATCCCCATCAGCCGCATCCCTTCAGTCGGCAAGGCGAGGCTTTTCCCCAACTTTCCCCAAGCCGTACCTATCAGAAGCTTGACACGTTCTTCTTCGGGGGGGTGTAGAATGACGGAGCGAGCGAGGGGGAAGCGCAGATGAAGCCCATTCTCGTAGCGCCGCTTATAGCCGTTGTCCTGGCCGGGGCTGGCGCTGGCGCCTACTTCGCGGTGGCCGGCGCGGGCAGCGGGGACGAAGCCCCGGCGACCCAACCTACCTCCACGCCTACCGAGCAGCCGTCCGCCACGCCCACGCCTGCTGCCGAGCCGACCCCGACTCCAGCGCCGACAGCCGTTCCTGCAACATCTCCCCCGGTGCAATCAGCCTATCGGAATGCGAAGTATGGGTACGAGGTGACGCTACCCGTGGACTGGAGACTGGCTTCCGCATACATGCAGCAATTTGCGGAGTTGACCTCGAACCCTCGGGTGACTGCTGTCCCAGAGGACCACGTGGTTCTGACAACCCTCAGTGAATCTGAGGAGCAACAGTTCATTGAACGGGCGTCTCAAGAGATTGGCATTGCTTTGTCCCCATGGTTCAAGTTTGCTTTGGGCCACTCCATCCGGATTAGCCATTCATGGCAATCCCAAGTAGCCTTTCTGGAAAACACCTACCAGGGGGGCCTGACAGTAGAAAATACCGACATCCGTGAGGAGACGTTGGATTCAGGGAAACCGGCTATCAGGGTTACGCGAAGGGAAGCCAATGACAATGGTGATTACACTTACGACGCCGTCTACATTTCATTTGCTACCTGTCCGCTGGTTGGCCCCGATCACCTTCCTTGTCAAGGCGTTGTGTTCAAAATCGTGAAGACGCCGGACTACGCGAGACAACGGTTCGAGGCGATCTTCAGGAGTTTCCGTGAAGGTAAGTAAACCCTTCAGGCGAGGCCTTCTTACGCTTTCTTTCACCCTGATCTTTCTGGGACTATTTACTGCGCTTGGCGATACCCTGACCAGTATCTTGACGGCCGCGTTTGGCCCCGCATGCACTTATGAGAACGCCGTTGAAAATCTATCGCTCGCATGCCCTGCCGGCTGGAAGATGGCCGAGAGCCCAACTGAAGACGGGTATTGGGTTGCTTGGGGAGACCCGCTATCCCAATCGGCCCCCTCGGCACGATTACCCCACCCCGATCGCGGTGCCAAGATTGAGCTCCAGATTTCCCATTTTGTGCCGAAGAACGGCATTCAGGCTGAACTCCAGGATGGAGCGGCGCTTGCCGAGCAGGTCCTATCCTCCGGCAACTTGACGGTAGGCTCTGCACACGCCTTCTTCCACGAAACCATCTCCAGGCCAGATCCCGACAGGCTCGCCAGGACCAAGACTGTCAGCTTCACTTACGGGCACTACTGGTACATCGCTACGCTAGCCATTTTCAACTATTCGGCAGTCAGAACAGAAGAGACGGCAACCTATCTCCTGGAGTTTGATAGGTTGGTTGCCTCCATAGAACTTGGCCCGCCTGCGGGGCCGGGAGCGCTCGCCGCCCCTCACTTCGTGGCCCTGCCTGCCGCCAAACAGCTCACGGTTCAGCAGGGATGGGCTTACACAGACGACGATCCTACGAATCCAACACACTTATCCATAGACTACGTTGACGGCCCGCTAGATACTCCCGCTTCCAACTTTGACGTCACTGCCGCTGCCGGGGGAGCAGCTACTTACACCATAGGCGATAGCTGGAATGGCGGCCTGGGACGGTACGTCAATATCCGCCACACAGTCAGTGGCCAAACCTACTACACCACCTATGCCCACCTGAGCAGCTCCCCACTGCCGCCGGGTGTAGACACTAATGTGAGCATCGGCCAGAAGATAGGTGTCGCGGGCAGCACCGGCTATGTTGTTCCTCCGGGTTTCACTCATCTGCACTTCGAGCTCGAAGACGCAAACGGAGCCAACTTTGATCCGTATGACATCTACAACATCAGGGATTACTACCCCACACCTTGCGGTGCGGATTACTACTGGACGATCTGTCCGCCCAGCTATTATCCAGGCACCGACACCGTGGGCTGGTTCCGGCAATCTGACCACCACTGGCAGCTCCGCAACGCCCTCAGCCCAGGCAGCTGCGGTGAACCCGACGGCAAGACCGTCTGCTTCGACTTCGGACCCGAAGGACAAACCCTCACCCCCATCACCGGCGACTGGGACGGCGACGGCCAGGTCACCGTGGGCTGGTTCCGGCAATCTGATCATCACTGGCACCTCCGCAACGCCCTCAGCCCAGGCAGCTGTGGCGCACCCGACGGCAAGACCGTCTGCTTCGACTTCGGACCCGAAGGACAAACCCTCATCCCCATCACCGGCGACTGGGACGGCGACGGCCAGGACACCGTGGGCTGGTTCCGGCAATCTGACCACCACTGGCAGCTCCGCAACGCCCTTAGCCCAGGCAGCTGCGGCGCACCCGACGGCAAGACCGTCTGCTTCGACTTCGGACCCGAACAACAAACCCTCACCCCCATCACCGGCGACTGGGACAGTCAGTAGCCGCACTCCCTACCGCCACCCCTTTGACCCGCCAACCCCGTGACCCTATCATGGTTGTCGTCGCATGAGTGCTGACGCCCTGCCCTACACGCTCCTCATCATCCTCGCCGAGTTCACCATCGGCGGCGCCCGCGCCATGCAAACGTCACCGCACTGCTGTACATCGCCACGGCCCTCGTCCTCGCCAGCGAGGTCCTGGCCAAGGCACTTCTGTTCGTGACGGCGGTACCCACCTGATGCGACCGCCGAGGGAGGAGACGATATGGCCCGCACAATAGCCGTCCTGCTCCTGCTATTCACCGCCCTGGCCCTCCTCGCCGCCTGCAACGACGAGAGCGATTTCCTCCTGGACGACGGCGGACCGGAAGCGACGGGCACGCCGCCGTTCCTCCAGCGCTCACCCGAGCCCTCCCCCGAACCCAGCCCCGAGGGCAGCCCGCTCGCGGCCGACGCCACCCCCGTCACCGCTTTCCAGATCGAAGCCGAGGAGGCCGTCAACCTGCGCACGGAACCCTCCACCGAAGGCGGCCAGGACACCGTCGCCGGCACCCTCGTCCCGGGCGATACGGCCACCGTCACCGGCCGCATCATCGGCGAGGAGGTTGATGCCGACAACGATATCTGGTATCAGCTAGAGGACGGCACCTTCGTCTACTCCAGCGCCGTCAAGGAAGTGGCGGAGGGCGAAGAGACCCCAGAGCCTACAGAGACCGCGGAGGCTGCACAGTGAGTGAACGCTACGATCGTCAGGCCGCCTGGGACCTCCTCTGCGAATACACCAAGACGGAGCCCCTGCGCAAGCACGCCCTAGCCGTGGAAGCGGCGATGCGAGCCTACGCCCGCAAGCTCGGCGGCGACGAGGAGCAGTGGGCCGCCGTCGGCCTCCTCCACGACTTCGACTATGAGGTCCACCCCACCCTGGAGGAACACCCCCTCAAGGGCGCCGAGATCTTGCGCCAGCACGGCTGGCCTGAGGACACCATCTACGCCGTCATGTGCCACGCCGACCACCTGAACCTGGACCGCAAGACGCCCCTCGACCGCGCCATCTACGCCGTCGATGAGCTCACCGGCCTCATCATCGCCGTCGCCCTCGTCCGCCCCAACAAGAGCATCCACGAGGTGGACGCCAAGGCCGTGCGCAAGAAGATGAAGGACAAGAGCTTCGCCCGCGCCGTCAACCGCGACGACGTCATCAAGGGAGCGGAGCAGATGGGCGTGGACCTGGACGAGCACATCGCCTTCGTCATCGAAGCCCTCAAGCCCGTAGCGGCCGAGCTGGGCATCGCCGGCACGCCTCAGGGCTGAGACCGCGAACGCGCAACCCCGCCTGGCGGCGCTCAGGGGATGTGCGAGCGCGGCCGACGCCTCGGGCCGCTCAGGCCTGAGCCCGCACGTGACCCGAAGGCGCCCTATTCCGCCGCTTTCAGGGCGGCGTCGATGATGCTCTTGAACCCCGGCTGCGTCGCACCGGATTGATCCGTATAGTCCTCGAACGGGATGGCCCCTGACACGAACTGGCCGTTGATGAAGAAGGCGGGCGTGCCACCCGCCCCAGCCGCCTGGGCATCCTCGGAGTCCTTCTGCACCTCCGCGGTCTGCTTGCCATTGTCCAGGCAGTCATTGAAGGTAGCTGTGTCGAGGCCCAGTTGGTCCGCGTAACCCTTCAGGCTATCCACATCGATGGCACTCTGGTTGGCGAACATTAGGTCATGGTACTCCCAGAATTTGCCCTGGTCGTCCGCGCATTCGCTCGCCTCTGCCGCCTTTTGCGCGTACTGGTGGATGCTGTTGAGGGGGAAGTCCCTGTATACAAACCTGATCTTGCCCTCGTAGGTCTTCAGGATTTGATCCAGCGTTTCGTCACGGAACCGCTTGCAGTACGGTCACTGGTAATCGCTGAACTCGATGATGGTCACTGCCGCGTCCTCTGGCCCTACGAATGGGTCATCGTCAACGCTCGCTGCCACCACTGGCGCTGGCGTGGGCGACGCCGCGTCGCCACCACCGATACCCAGAACGCCCTGAATCTCGCCTACCCGCTGAGTCAGCGCGGCGAGATCCTTTTGAACGGGATCCAGGTCGACGTCGTCGTCCAGCAGGGTGTGGGTCAGGAACCCCGCCACAAACAACACGACGCCAAGGATGACGGCGGCGACGGAGACCCCCACCATCAGGACGTACGGCTGCCGCTCCCCTCGCCGAGGGCCTTCTGCTGGTACAGCTAGCTCCTCCGCAGGCGCTTCGGTCTCAGCCGTCGTCTCCGCTGCCTGAACCTGCGCTGGCTCCTCCCGGCCGCCCTCCTCCTGCGCTGGCTCCTCCGGGCCGCCCTCCCCCTGCACGGGCTCCTCCCGGCCGCCCTCCCCCTGCGCTGGCTCCTCCGGGCCGCCCTCCCCCTGCGCTGGCTTCTCCGGGCCGCCCCCCTCCTCCGCCTCAGCTTCGGGTCGCTCCTCGTCCCTCTCCATCCGTCATCACCTCCTGCCTTAAACCAAGAGGGGCCTCGCTGCATCGAGGCCCGTCTGGTCTGCGCAGTTCAGCCAGTGTCTAGGCGTACGTCCCCATCTTGCGCGCGATCTCGTTCAACCGCTCGATGCGCTTCTGGATGGGCGGGTGCGTGCTGAACGCCTCCGAGCCGAAGAAGCCCGCCATCATATCGCTTTCCTGTTGCCGGCGTGCGCCCTTCAGGGGATTGACGATGAACAGATGGGAGACCGCCGGGTTCACGTTCATCGGCCGCGCCTGCGAGTAGGTCTCCAGCTTCTCCAGCGCGCTGGCCAGGGCCAGCGGCGTGTGCGTTATCCGCGCCCCCGTATCGTCCGCTCCGTACTCCCGCTGGCGCGAGATCGCCAGGCGGATCACCGTCGCCGCTATCGGCGCCAGGATGACCATCGCCAGCAAAGCGACAAGTTGCATGATACCGGCGTAGCCGTTCCGCGAGCGCCCAAAACCGAAGAACAGCGACCACCGCCCGATGAAAGCGATGAACATGATCGCTGTCGCTATCGTAGCCACGATGGCGCTCACCAGGATGTCGCGATTACGGATGTGGCCCAGCTCGTGGCCCAGCACAGCCGTCAGCTCACGGTCGTCCAGTATGCGCATGATGCCGCTGGTGGCGGCCACGGCGGCGTGCTTGGCGTTCCGCCCGGTGGCAAAGGCGTTGGGGGCGTCGTTGTTTATTACGTAGACCTTCGGCTTGGGCATCCCCGCCATCGCCGACACCTCATCGACGATACGATGCAGGTGCGGCTCCTGGTCCGGGGTCACCTCATGCGCGCCGGACATCCGCAACGCGAGCTTGTCCGAGAACCAGTAGGAGAAGAAGTTCATCCCTGCGGCGAACACAGCGGCCACGATCAGCCCCGTTGTGCCCCCCACAAGCCCTCCTATGGCCAGGAATATCCCTGACAGCAAGACCAGCAGGAATAACGTCTTTAGCGTGTTCATCTATGACCCACCTCGGAGCGCAGAACTCATGTGCTCCAGCTTACAAGCATAACCCAATCCCCATATCACCTCAAGCGCTTCCCCCACCGATGAGCCCCGACACATACCGCAGGCTCCCGGCTATCCTCGGCCCGTACCAGCACAAGTGCTTTCCCTCCACTAGATAGATACGACCGTCCCGCACCGCCGAGACTTCCCCGAAAGCGCTGATCTCCGGGACGTGCTCGGGCCCGAACCGGTAGGGCTCGTCCGGCAGAAGCACCACCTCCGGATCCCGCTCCGCCATCTCCGAAAGCTGCACCCGCGGATAGCGCTCGTGCCGCAGTCCGAACACGTTCTCTCCGCCGCACACCGTAATGAAGTCGTGCACGTAGCTGCCCGGGCCGACGGTCATCCACGGGTTGCGCCAGACGGGGCAGAACGTCCGCACCGGCTGCCGCTCCTCGTTGGACGCCTGTACCTCGGCCAGCGCCTGCCTCGCCTCCGCCACCACGCGCCCCCCCGCCTCCACAGCGCCGGTCATCCCCGCCATCTGCTCCAGCAGGTCGATCGCGCCGCCGACGGTCGTAGGCAGAGTCACGAACACAGGCAGCCCCGCCTGCACCAGCGCCTGGATGTCCTCCTTGCGGTTCTCCTCTGCGCTGGCCACCACCAGATCCGGCCGCAGCGCCTGCACCTGCGGCACGTCCAGCGTCTTGGTCCCGCCTACCTTGGTCTTGGCAACCACGCCCTCCCTCGGCTCCACACAGAAGTCGGTGACGCCAACCACCGCCTTACCCACGCCGAACACGAACAGCGCCTCCGTGAGGCTGGGCACCAGCGAGACGATGCGCCGCGGCGGCGACTTCACCTCCAGCGTCCTGCCCAGCCCGTCTACGTAGCGCATGCCACCACCCGCTCCGGCGGCCGCTATCCCAGCGTGACCTCGGCGCTCATCAGCGTCTCGCCCCTATAGAACCCCACCGTGACCGTCTCCCCCGCCCGATGGTCAGTCAGGGCCTGGAACAGATCCCCGGAGTTGTTCATCTCCTGGCCGGCCAGATCCACGATGACGTCCCCGCTCTCCAGGCCACCACGATCAGCCGGGCCACCGGCCTGCACATCCCGCAGGCCAATACCGTGGTCCACCGGCAGGTTGAAGCTTTCCGCCAGCGCCGGCGTAATCTCCACGATAGTTATCCCCAGGAGACCCCGGTCTATCTCCCCCTTATCGATGAGCTCCTCCACTATCGGCCGCGCGCTGTCGATGGAGATCGCCAGGCCGATGCCCTCCGCCTGGCCACGGATCACCGCAGTGGTGATCCCCACGACTTCGCCCCGCCCGTTCACCAGCGGCCCCCCGGAGTTTCCGGGGTTGATGGCGGCATCGGTCTGGATCGCGTCTGGGATCGTCGTGCCGCCCTCCTGGATCAGGCGTCCCTTGGCGCTGACCACGCCACTGGTCACCGTCGGCCCGCCCGGGAGATCGAGGGCGTTGCCTATGGCCAGCACGTCATCGCCCACCTGCAGCGCTTCGGAGCTCCCCAGCTTCACCGGCGTCAGGTCATTGGCATCGATCTGGAGCACCGCCATGTCCGTGGGGGCATCCCGCCCCACTATGCTGGCGGGGAACTGGCGGCCGTCGTCAAGAGTTATCGTGATGCTGTGAGCGGGCTGATCACTGTCCACCGTTATGACGTGGTTGTTGGTGACGATGTGGCCTCCCTTGTCGATGATGAAGCCCGTGCCTACGCCCTGAGTCGGCGTCACCTGCCCGAACACGTCTAACGTCGCCGCCTCGCTGAGGACGTGAACCACGGACGGCCGTAGCTCTTTCACGACTTCTGGCGCATACAGAACGTCCCCACCGCTGGGCATGCCATCCGCGGCAGCGGTGGGCGACGGCGTTTCCGGCACGCCAGGCGACGGCGTGACGGCCGACGGCGTCCCATCGGAGCCACCGTTGCAGGCGGCCAGGAGCACCGCCAGAGCCAGGGATACAAGGATGACGAACAGGCTCACCGGGACAGATCGCTGCACGGCAATCCTCCTTTCCTCCAGTGTAACAACGTTTAGGTGCACCAGTCAGGTCTTGGCATGTAGAATGGTTCCGCACCGGCGGTCTCAAGAGGACACGAAGAATCTGGCCTGGCGCACGTGAACGTATCATCTAGTAGCTCGAGCCAAGGAGAGCTGAGCGACGAAGAGCTGATGCAGCGGCTCTTCCTCCGCGACAGCCACGCCTTTGAGGAAATATACGACAGGTACGGCGATCTAGTGTACTCAACCGCCCTCCGGGTCCTGCGCGACCCGCATCTAGCGGAGGACATCTCCCAAGAGATCTTCGTCCGTCTCTGGCGCAAGCCCGACAGCTACGTAGCTGAGCGCGGCCGCTTCCTCACCTGGCTCATCTCCGTCACCCGCAACCGCGCCGTGGACGAGGGGCGCGCCCGCGGCCGCCGACAGCGCCACGAGGCCGCCCCCCCTGAGGGGCAAGAGCGAGAGCTGCCCGCCGACACGGCCAATGACCCGCTCCTCAGCGCCCAACTCGCCGAGCAGCGCCGCATCGTCCGCGCCGCCCTGGCCGAGCTTCCTCCGGAGCAGCGCCAGGTCATCGAACTTGCCTTCTTCGGAGGCCTTACCCAGCAGGAGATAGCGGACAGGCTGGCCCAGCCCCTGGGCACCGTCAAAACCCGCATCCGCCTGGGGATGCAGAAGCTTCGGGCGTCCCTCGCCCCTGCCACGAGGTCGGAACGGATCTGATGGACTGCGAGCAGGTCAAAGAGCTGCTGGACGCCTACGCTCTGGGCGCCGCCGAACCGGAAGAGGCCGCCGCCCTGGAGGAGCACATGGCCGACTGCGTCCGCTGCTGGCCCACATTCAGCGAGGCCCAGCGCACCGCTGCCGCCATCGCCCTCTCCATCACCCTCAAGCGGGCCCCCCAGTCCCTGCGCAAGCGCATCCTGGCCGAGGCCGAACGGATGGAGCATCCCGCGGGGCCAAGACCCTCGGAGCGACTGCGCAGGCTGTGGCCGGTCGGCCTCGGCGTCCTGTCCGCCACCGCCGCCGCCTCCCTCGCCTTCGCCCTCTTCCTGCAAGTCCAAGTCAGCGACCTGCGCGGCGAGAACGACCGACTGACATCCCAGATCCAAACCACCGACACCCGCCTGACGCAGCAGCAGCAGGTCATGACCCTCCTGGCCGCTCCGGACGTACAGCAGATCAGGCTAGAACCAACCGATCCTGCCTCCTCGGCCGGCGCCGTTTACCACTGGAGCGCCGCCACCAAAATGGGAGCTATCCTCTGCAACAACCTGCCCCGCCTGCAAGAGGGAGACGCGTACCAGATCTGGTTCCTCACGGAGGACGACACCTACCCTGCCGGCAGGTTCGAGATCTGGGACGGCTCAGGCCAGACCAGCATGTATCTGGAGGACATCCCTGAGCACCCGGTGGCCGTCGGCGTCAGCATCGAACACGCCCAAGACGTAGACGAACCGGGCGAGATGTTCCTCCTCGCCGAACTCGAGGAGTAGTGTCCCCTACCGCCTCCCCCCGCTTGACAAGCGGCGTGGGGATAGATGATACTAGGTCTCACTGATACCAGGTATCACTCTCATGTCTGAACTGGAATCCATCGCCCGCAGGCTCCAGGCCCTCGGCCACCGGATCACCCCCTCCCGCACGGGCGTCATCAATGCCGTCCTCGCTCAGAACGGCCATTTCTCCGTCGACGACATCCTGCGTCAGGCCCGCAACGTCGGCCGCGCCACCGTCTTCCGCACCATGCGTCTCCTCACAGAGCTCAACATCGTCTGCCGCGTGCTGCTGGAGGACGGCAGCCTGCACTACCGCGTCAGCCATCGAGCGCGCCATCACCACCACCTAGTCTGTGTCTCCTGCGACAACGTCCATGTCCTTGACGACTGCGCCGTAGGTGACTCAATCCGGGATCTCGCCGCCGCTTCCGGCTACGACATCGAGGGTCACTGGCTGGAGTTCTACGGCCGCTGCGCCTCCTGCCGGAGCCCCGCGGCCGCCAGCACGTGAGTCGGCCTGCCACATGTTCCGCCTCGCCCCCGTCGTGGCCGCCCTCCTCGCCACCC
>DAOUMF010000213.1:0-14259 GCA_034411955.1 Dehalococcoidia bacterium | reverse complement strand
GTGTTGCCGTGCGCCGTAGCGATCAACTGCACGCCGCGCTCCGCGATGGTGCGCGCCGCCACGGCCTCCGCCTCGGTGCCGATCTCGTCTATCACGATCACCTCGGGCATGTGGTTCTCGACGGCCTCGATCATCACGCGGTGCTGCAGTTCGGGCCGCGGCACCTGCATCCGGCGCGCGCGCCCGATGCCGGGGTGGGGGATGTCGCCGTCGCCGGCGATCTCGTTGGAGGTGTCCACCACGACGACCCGGCTGTTCATGTCGTCGGCGAGGTAGCGGGCCACCTCTCGCAACATCGTCGTCTTGCCGACACCGGGGCGGCCCAGCAGGAGCACGCTCTTCCCCGCGCTCACCAGGTCCTCGATGATGCGGATGGTGCCGAAGACGGCGCGGCCGACGCGGCAGGTGAGGCCAACGATGCGTCCCTGGCGGTTGCGAATGCAGGAGATGCGGTGGAGGGTGCGCTCTATGCCGGCGCGGTTATCGGCGGTGAACTCGCCGATGCGGGATGTGACGTATTCGATGTCCTGGGGCGAGACCTCCTGCTCGCTGAGGATCGCCTCTTCGCTGGGGTAACGGGCCTGCGGCAGCCGTCCCAGGTCGAGCACTACCTCCAGCAGCTCGAAGTTGTTGGGACGCTTCCGCACGGACTCGGCCAGGTGGGGCGGGAGGACATCGATGAGGGCGTCGAGGTCGTCGGTGATCTTCAGCACGGTGTCAGCTCACGGGCACGGCGGTGCCCACTGTCTCCGCCGCCAACTCCTGGCTGAGTTTGGCTGTCCGCTTGGCCATCATCGCATAGTCCTCCACGGGAGCGAAGGCCAGCGCGCGCAGCAGGCGCGAAAGAGAGTCGCCGCGGGACGCGGCCAGGCAGAGGATGGGGCGTGATCCCTTCAGGCGGGCCAGCGCCGTTTCCAAGAAGGCCTCGGCGTCCCGGCGCTGGGGATGGATCAGCATGGAGAAGCGGCTCTCGTTGGCGCGCAGCAGGCGCAGCCAGCCGGTGATTATGCCGTCTTCCTCCAGCCCGAGGTCGCTGGGGCTGCCTCCCCAGGGTTCGCGGGCGGCCTGCCATTCCCGGAACGTGGCGCCCTCTATGGCGCGGACATTGGCCGGCGTCACGGCGCTGTAGAGTTGGTATACGCCGAAGGCGTCGGCCTTGGACGCCGGCCGGAGTGGCAGGCCCGGGTCTGGGGTCGGGGCGGGGTCGTCGGCGCGGTACAGGGTCTCCTGGGCGTAGGCGAAGAAGCCGACGCTGCGAGCGACCTCCACCATAAGGCTGTCGGCGGCTAGGCGCAGGAAGATGCGCTCCGCCCCCTCCTTGGTCGCGCCGGCGGTCATGCGCTCCAGGAGCGAGCGGGCCACCGAGCGGTCCTCATCGGCGTTGATCAAGCAGTCGACCTCCCAGGCGGTGCGCTTGGCGCGGCGGCGGGCGGAGACCAGGCCGCGGATGGTGGCGCCGCGGACGCTTACCCAGGTGTGCTTGCCGGTGGCGAAGGAGAGCCACTGCTCCAGGGCGGTTCCCAGGGGGTGGGGGCCGCCGTTGGCCGTGCCCATACGGTCCCAGGTCTTGGCCTCGTTGGGGTAGACGCGGCCGTCGTGGGCGATGAGGGCCACCAGGTCCGTGGGCAGGGGATAGCGGGCTCGACTCATTTGGGGCTGGATCGCCTCCCTTGCTGTCGGACAATCTCGAGGAAGTAATGGTGGAAGCGGTCGTCGTCGGTCAGTTCGGGGTGGAAGGAGGTGGCCAGGAGTGACTCCTGGCGCAGGGCGACCGGGCTTCCCCCTGTGGAACCGGCGTCGGCGGGCAGGCGGGCCAGCACCTCCACCCCGGTGCCCACTTCGTCGACGACGGGGGCGCGGATGAACACGCCGTGGAACGGCCGCGGTGAGTGTCGGCTGTTGAGGGCCGGTACAGCCAGGTCGGCCTCGAAGCTGTCGACCTGGCGGCCGTAGGCGTTGCGCCGCACGGTGATGTCGAGGGCGTCCAGAGTGGGGAAGTCCAGGTCGGGGGCCCGTCGGGCCAGGACGATGAGGCCGGCGCAGGTGCCCCACGTGGGCAGGCCCCGCTCAATGAGCGCCCGCAGGGGCTCGTACAGGTTGAAGTCCTGCATGAGACGGCAGAAGGTAGTGCTCTCGCCGCCGGGAATGATGAGCCCGTCCAGGTCGCGCAGTTCGTCGTTGGTGCGCACCTGGCGGACGCCGGTGTCCAGACGGCGGAGAACGGTCTGGTGTTCAATGAAATCACCCTGGAGGGCCAGGACACCGATGGTAGTCACTGCGGTTCTATTTTAGCGCGAGGTGGGAGGTATTCACGACCCCGGCATCCTCGCGGCGGAGGTATTGAATAGGGCATAGATACGCGTCACGCACAATATCTGCAGCTAACCCATGCCAATCTGTAGCTGAGAGGACTGCTACCAGCCGCGGGTGGCCAGGAGCTCCTCCTGGCTCAGGGCCTTGGCGGCCAGCCCCTTCATCGCCTCGCCCAGGCCACGTGAGACCTCTGCGAGGATGGCGGGGTCGTTGTAGTTCGTTACCGCCTTGACGATGGCGCGGCCCATGCGATCGGGGTCTTCCGACTTGAAGATACCGGAGCCGACGAAGACGCCGTCGGCGCCAAGCTGCATCATGAGGGCGGCGTCGGCGGGGGTGGCGACACCGCCGGCGGCGAAGTTCACCACCGGCAGGCGGCCCAACTCCCGCGTCTCCTTCAGCGGCTCCAGGGGGGCGCCAAGGGCCTTCGCCTCGGCCATGAGCTCCTCTTCGGGCAGGGACTGGAGCTTGCGGATGCCGTCCCAGACGGCTCGCATGTGGCGCACCGCCTCGACGATGTCGCCGGTGCCGGCCTCGCCCTTGGTGCGGATCATCGCTGCCCCCTCGCCGATCCGACGGAGCGCCTCGCCCAGGTCGCGGCAGCCACAGACGAAGGGGATCTTGAAGGGGTGCTTGTCGATGTGGTGCGCCTCGTCGGCGGGGGTGAGCACCTCAGATTCGTCCAGGTAGTCGACGCCCAGAGACTCGAGGATCTGGGCCTCCACGAAGTGGCCGATGCGGCACTTGGCCATGACGGGGATGGACACGGCGTCCATGATGCGCAGGATGACCTCCGGGTCGGCCATGCGGGCGACGCCGCCGGCGGCGCGGATGTCGGCGGGTACTCGCTCCAGGGCCATGACGGCGCAGGCGCCGGCTTCCTGGGCGATCTTGGCGTGGTCCGGGGTGACGACGTCCATGATGACGCCGCCCTTGAGCATCTGAGCCAGGCCACGCTTGACGGTATCGGTTCCGGTCTCGACAGCCATTGGGGGACCACCTCCAAGTGAGTTCAGTATACGGGGAGAAAGGGCCAGGAGCAACGCTATCAAACAGTGCGCATTCTTGGGAAACTTGACAGGCTATGGGGAGGGCGCAATAATTGTCCCATCCTGACTGGCAGGAGGCCGAGGGGAGGGGCGGCGATTCGATATCTGCGAATTCTCCTGCTGACGCTGGCGGTGGCGGCGCTGCTGGCGGTTGGCGGCGCTCTCGCCACCGCAATCGCTGTAGGCCCCTCGTCTGGAGCCAACGCTCGAGGGAAGGACGGCTTCCACGCACGAGGGGAGCACGGGTGCCAGAAAGCCCTACCCGATCGACCGCCTAAGTGCGGCACCACCCTCGTGCTAGAAGCCATCACGAACTGGGACAAGCTGAGCCCCGAAAAACGGAACGCTCTGAGATGGGTATTCTTGAGACCCACAGATCCGGGCGGGGGTTACGACAGCAATCAACATCTCCTGCCAACGCTGTATGGCACCACCAATTTCGTCTTTCACTATACGATTGGAACCGACGGTGGGGCCGCCGCTGATGTGCCGGATCTGACCGACAGTGATTTCAGCGGAGTGCCTGACTACATTGAAGACTATGCCTCCTATTTCGAGACTTCCTATGGCTTTCAGACGGTCACCAGAAGCTTCAGCCCGCCTCCCAGCGACGCTGCGGAGCCCAACGATGGAAACAACAGGAACCCGGACGGGCGCTACGACGTCTTCGTGTACGACCTGGGCTCTGGATTGTATGGCGTTACGTATCCGAAGAGCTCGACAAGCCCCACTTACAGCTACATCGACGTGAACAAGGACTACAACTGGGCGCCCGCGAATGATGACCCAGAGGGAAGCGCCAAGGGCGCAATGAAGGTTACGGCCGCCCATGAGTTCCATCATGCGATCCAGTTCACATATGACGTGCAGGAAGACGTCTGGTGGATGGAGACGACCGCTACGTACATGGAGGACGAAGTATACCCCGTGGTTAACGATAACTACACGTATCTCGACAATTGGTTCGAGTTCAGCGATACGTACGGGCTTACGACCTTCAACGGCAGTCATGAATACGGAAACTTCATTTGGGCGAAACGCCTCTCGGAAGACTTTGGCGACGACATTATCTACGACATCTGGGTGGAGGATCAGACAGCCGATGGGCTGACGGCAATTGACAACGTTCTGCAAACGCGCGGATCCGACCTAGTCGACGAGTTCAACAGTTTCGGTGTGGCTGACTTCTTTCTCGAGGACTCGTACGTAGACGGGGCAGACTACAGGTCGGCGGTTGCGGGAACGACCTACGGCGGCGTGTGGATCGAATATGAATACGATGCCGCAACGGACGGGCTGCCCTTCACGATAGACTCTACTAACGTGAGCTGGGACGCGTGGATGGACACCTGGGCGGCCGACTACATCACTTTCGGCCTTGACCCCGCCACTTCGGACTATTGGCTTTTCTTCGATGGGCTCGACACCGCAGTGAACTACCAGGTGAAGTTGGCGACGAAGAAAGGTGCGAGCATCAGCGAGCAACGATTGACCCTTGATGCCGCGAGGGATGGGTGGGCCCATTTGCCGTACGACGCCTATGACGACGCCGTACTGGTGATGGAAAACGCGGGAAACACTGCGTGTTCCAGCCCCTGTTGGGAAGTCACGATCACTTCCACTCTCCCGCCCGACAACGACGGCGACGGCGTCCCTGACTTCTCCGACAATTGCCCGGCCTGGCCCAACACTGACCAGTCCCTGCCTCCCTGGACGGTGCCCGCCGATGACTCCGACTGTGATGGCTTCATGACTGCCGACGAGTCATCCATGGGCACGGATCCACTCGTTGCCTGCGGGGCAGCAGCGTGGCCGCCAGACACGACTGACGACCAGGTGGTGGACTTCCAGGACCTGAACGCTATTGTGCCGTTCCTGTTTCAGCCGCTCGCCGGAAATGAGCGCTACAACCTGTCGGTGGACGGAGCCATCGACTTGCAGGACCTGAACGCCGTGGTGCCGTTCCTGTTCCAGTCCTGCACACCACCGTAGACAGAGTTCACGCCTGGGCCGCTGGGACGGGCGCGTGCGGCGGGAGCGCAGCGGCGAGGTGGGGGCACTGGCACCTCGTCCTGAAGGCTGGGGCGTGAGACGTGACATCCGCGCCGCGCAAATCCGCCAGAGGGGGCCCCACCTTGGGCGGGGAAGTGCGTGGCTCCAAACGCGCAAGCCGCCGACTTCAGTCGGCGGTGGACGAATTCACACAGGGCCGCGGAGGCCACTTACTTGCGGGGCCTCCGCCTGTGTTGATTAGGCGTACCGGCGCGCATATAATACGTTGACGCCTCGCTATGGCGGCTTGCGAGAAGGCTGATCGAAGTTTGGACTTCAGTACGATCCAGGTCAAGGAGGTCTTGGTGCCGGTGGATGGTTCCCAGGCCAGTCGGGAGGCGTTGGCCCTGGCCTGCCTACTGGCCAAGCGAAACAAGGGGAAGGTGTACGCGGTGTACGTAATAGAGGTGGCGAGGACACTGCCCCTTGACGCCGACCTCAGTCCGGAGGCCAAGCAAGGCGAGGAGATACTGGCCCGGGCGGAGCAGGTGGCCGACTCCCTGGACTTTGAGGTCACGGGCGAGCTGCTCCAGGCCCGCGATGCTGGCCACGCCATAGTAGATGAGGCGATCGAGCGGGACGTGGACGCCATCCTTCTCGGCATGGAGTACAAGCGGCCGCTGGGCGAGTTCCAGATGGGGCAGACGTCTCAGTATATCCTGCGCCACGCCCCCTGCCAGGTGCTGCTCTGCCGCTCGGCGGTCGGGGGGGCGTCGGAGTGAAGGTCGTCATCATGGGCTGTGGCCGCGTGGGAGCGGAGCTGGCGTCCATGCTCGACGACGAGGGCCACGACGTGACGGTCCTCGATAGGGACCCGGACTCCTTCCGGCGCCTGCCGCCGGGGTTCGGTGGGCAGCGCCAGGTGGGCAACGGCATCGACCAGGAAGTGCTGGCGCGGATAGACGTGGGCGAAGCGGACGCCTTCGTCGTGGTCACTCAGGGGGACAACCGCAACGTGATGGCGGCGCAGATGGCCAAGCACATCTTCGGCGTGCCCAAGGTGGTCTGCCGAATATACGATCCGATCAGGGAGGAAATATATCGTGGCCTCGGCCTGGAGACGATCAGCCCCACCAAGGTGGGGGCGCGCCTGCTGAAGGAGGCGCTGGAGCGGGAGCCGGCCACCCCGCCAGAGGCGGGAGACTGATGTACATCATCGTGGTAGGCGGGGGCAAGGTAGGCTACTATCTGGCCAAGGAGCTGGTGGAGGAGGGCCACGAGGTCTTGGTCATCGAGAAGGACGTTGCCAAGGTGGAGCGCATCGCCGAGAACCTGGGAGACATCACTCTGCGCGGCGATGGCTGTGAGGCCGCCACCATGGAAATGGCCGGCTTCGGTCGGGCCGACATGGTCATCTCCGTGACCGGGGACGATGAGGACAATCTCGTCGTCTGTCAGGTGGCGAAGGCGAAGTTCAACGTCCCCCGCGCACTGGCCCGCATCAACAATCCCAAGAACGAGGAGATTTTCAAGAGGCTGGGCATCGACAGCACAGTCAGCGCCACCGCCGCTATCCTCGCCCAGATCGAGCAGGAACTGCCCACGCACCCGCTGATCCCCCTCCTGACCCTCAAGGGCGGCGGCCTGGAGATGGTGGAGGTGAAGGTGCCGGAGAACTCCGCCGTGGTGGGCAAACGCATCAGCGAGATCCTTCTGCCTCAGCAGTCGCTCATCGCCCTCATCGTCGACGAGGACGGCGTGCCCAGGGTGCCCAAGAACGATACCGTGGTGCGGGCGGGCGACGAGGTGGTGGCTGTGACCCGCACCGAGAACGAGGACGCCCTTCGCTCCGTCCTCACCTCCCCCGCCGCCTACGGCCCCTACGGGCCCATAGGCAAGCGAGAGCAATGAGCCGCCGCCTCGCCTTCCTGGGCCCGCCCGGGCCGTTCAGCGAGGAGGCCGCCCTACGCTACGACCCAGAAGCCCAGTTCCTGCCCTTCGTCAGCATCAGCGCCGTGGCCGCCGCCATCGACTCCGGGATGGCCGATGAAGGGGTGGTGCCCATCGAGAACAGCCTTGAAGGCTCGGTCCCGGAGACGCTGGACATTCTTATTCACGACTCGAGGCTGTCCGTGCGTAACGAGATCGTCCTGCCCATCGAGCACCTCCTGCTGGCGCGGCGGGGGACCAAGCCCAGCGATGTCAAGGTCATCTCGTCCGTGCCGCAGGCGCTGGCCCAGTGCCGAGGGTTCATCGAGCGGTGCTTCCCCAAGGCGGCCCTGGAGGCGGCCCTGTCCACGGCGGCGGCGGTGGAGGAGACAGTGGGCCGGGAGAACGCAGCTGCGATCGGCAACCGGCGCGCGGCGGAGCTCTACGGCGCCGAGGTGCTGGCCGAGGGGATACAGGACCGCAGCTCCAACCTCACCCGGTTCGTCGTGCTGGCCCACGAGGACAACTCACCCACCGGCGACGACAAGACGTCGCTCGCCTTCGCGTTCGCCGTGGAGGACCGGCCGGGGCTGCTCGTGTCGGCGCTGGAGGAGTTCTCCGGGCGCGGCATCAACCTGTCGAAGATCGAGTCGCGCCCCACCAAGGAGCGGCTGGGCGTCTACATCTTCCTGGCCGATCTGGACGGTCACCGCACGGAGGAGGCGCTGGCAGAGTGCCTGGAAGGGGTGCGGCAGAAGTGCTCCTTCTTCCGTATCCTGGGCTCCTATCCAAAGCACCGGGAAAAGGGATAGGAGGCGGCCTTGCCGGAGATCCCCGACCTGGAGGGCTACCGCGCCTACTTCAACCGGCGCCTGCCCGGTGTGCGCGTCGCCGAGGCGGCGGTGACGATCCCCATAGTGGTGCGCGCGCCGAAGGAGGAGTTCGCGCGGGCGCTGGCCGGCGGGACGTTCGCCGAGGTGCGCCGGCAGGGCAAGTACCTGCTGTTCCCATTCCAGAGCGGTACGCTCATGGTCGTTCATGCCATGCTGAGCGGACGCTTCCAGTACTGCCAGCCGAGGGAGAAGCGGCGGGCAAAGACGGCGTTTGTGCTGAGCCTGGGCGATGGAATGGAGCTTCGCTACTACGACGAGCGCCTGATGGGGAAGGTGTATCTGGCCCGCCTCGAGAGTGAGCTGTCGGCGGTGGTGCCCCGCTGGTCGGAGATGGGGCCCGACGCCATGAGCCCGGAGCTGACGGAGGAGCTGTTCGTGCAGCGGCTCCAGAGGTATCGCGGCCAGATCAAGAACGTGCTGACCAAAGAGCAGTGCGTGGCGGGGCTCGGCAACGCCTACGTCGATGAGGTGCTCTGGGAGGCGGGCATCCATCCCTATCGCCGCCGCGTCGAACTGGCAGACGAGGCGCTGGCCCGGCTCTACCGGAGCCTGCGGGCGGTGATGGAGTGGGCGACGCGCATCGTCGTCGAGCGGATGGAGAGCGAAGGGCTGCCGAGCGATCACTACCGCGATCACCTGCGGGTACACCGCAGGGGAGGCGAGGCCTGTCCCCGCTGCGGCTCGCGCATCTCGGAGATCACGGCGGGGCAGCGGATCACCAACTTCTGCCGGAAGTGCCAGGAGTAGGTAACCTGCATGCAGCTTAAGGCGAACCACGAGATCGATCGTCTACCCCACCCAAGATTCCTTCGCGGCCATCGCGACGCTTCCGAGCGGGCCTGGTCGGCGCTCAGAATGACACAACGCCAGCGGATCACCAACTTCTGCCGGAAGTGCCAGGAGTAGCGAGGCCATGACTAGACTGCGAGTCGGTTTCATCGGCGCCGGGCGGATTGCCGACCTGCACGCGCTGGGCTACCGGGATCCTTCGACGGGCTCAGGGCAGGCCGCCGACGCCGAGCTGTACGCCGTGTGCGACACGGACGGCCAGGTGGCGGCGGACCGCGCTCGCGAGTGGGGCGCGGGCCGCAGCTTCACCGACTATCGGGAGATGCTGGCGGACCCGAAGCTGGACGCGGTGGAGGTGCTGACACCCCACCGCTTCCACGCGGAGATGGCGGTGGCGGCGCTGGGAGCCGGCAAGCACGTCTCTCTTCAGAAGCCGATGGCGGTGAGCCTGGAGGAGGCCGACGCCATCGTGGCGGCGGCGCGGCGTTCGGACCGGGTGTTCCGTGTGTTCGAGAACTTTCGCTACTACCCGCCCTACGTGCGGGCGAAAGAACTGCTGGATGAAGGCGCCATCGGCGAGCCGCTATCGCTGCGGGTGAAGGTCATCGGCGGCAACCCCCGCCACGGCTGGCAGGTGCCCGTGAGCGCCTGGGCCTGGCGGCTCAGCGAGGAGGAGTGCGGCGGCGGCCCCATGATCTTCGACCACGGGTACCACATCTTCTCCATCGCTATGTACTTCCTGGGCGCTGTGGAGAGCGTCTTCGCCTGGATCGAGCAGGTGGAGGTGGGGCCGGGGATGGCCCTGGACAGCCCGGCGGCCCTCGTCTGGCGCCACTCGGGCGGCCCCCGTTTCGGCTTCTGGGAGACCGTGACCTCCCCTGAGCTGATGGTGCGCTCCAAGTATTACCCCAACGACGAATGGCTGGAGCTGACGGGCACGCGAGGGCTCATCTGGGTCAACCGCTGCTCCGGGGAGATGCTGCCCGGCCCGCCGCTGGTTGTCTATCGGGACGGCGAGACGCAGGCCATCGAGGACGTGGAGACCGACTGGGCGTCCGGCTTCGTGCAGGCCAGCCGGGCCTTCGTGCGCGCCGTGCGGGAGGGCGGTCAGCCGCAGCTCTCGGCCGAGGAGGGGCGTGAGGTGCTGCGGTTCTCGCTGGCGGCCCACCGTGCGGCGAGAGAGGGCCGGCCGGTGGCGCTGGCGGAGATGGGCTAGGGATCGGCGGCCCAGATCATGGCCCTTCACGAATGACGGCCGCGACCGCGGTTCTGTGGGACCTGGACGGGGTGCTGGTGGACAGCACCCGCTTTCACTACGAGGCGTATCGCAGGCTGCTGACGGAGTCCGGCCGGGAAATAGGCTTCGACGAGTTTCGGAACCTCTTTGGGCTGCGCAATGAGGCGATCCTGCGCCGGCTGCTCGGCGAACTGCCGCCCGCGGAGGTGGAGCGACTGGCGCAGCGGAAGGAGGAGCTCTTCCGGGAGCTGATCGCCGGGAAGGTGGAGGCGCTGCCGGGAGCGGCCGAGCTGGTGCGTCGCCTGGGCGCAGCGGGCGTGCCGATGGCCATCGTGTCGTCCACGCCGCGGGCCAATATCGACCTGATCCTGGGCTCCCTGGGGCTCGCCGGGGCTTTCGACGTCGTGGTCGGGGCCGAGGACGCGCGGCGGGGGAAGCCGCACCCGGAGGGCTTCCTGGCGGCGTCGAAGCGGCTGGGCGTGCCGCCCGCGGACTGCGTGGTGCTGGAGGACGCCCCCGAGGGGATAGAGGGAGGCAAGGCGGCGGGCATGGGCTGCGTCGGCGTGGCCACCACCCGCCCGCCGGAGAAGCTGCGAGAGGCCGACCTGGTGGTGGAGCGCCTGGACGACCCGCGGGTGGAGGCGTACCTGCTGGGAGGCGTCTAGAGCGCGCTTCAAGGCCCGTGTAGCGGCGACCTTCAGGGGCGATTAGGTACTTGACACACAAAACCATCTGTGCTACTCTTGGAGTATGGAGGGTAGCACGATGGATGCGCAAGCCTCATTCCTCAAAGTCCTGCGATGGAGCGACGACCAGTGCCGCGAATACCTAGAGCGGATGCGCTGGCCGGAAGGCCCGATCTGCCCCAAGTGCGGCGCTGGCGAGCCGTGGAAGATCACGCGCCGGTCAGAGACTAAGAACGCCGTCCGCTCCCTCTACCGCTGCAAGGCATGTCGGCGGCAGTTCACAGCCACTGTCGGCACCATCTTCGAGGACTCCAAGATTCCCCTAAACAAGTGGTTCGCCGCGATATACCTGATGTGCGCCTCCAAGAAGGGCATCAGCGCCCACCAGCTACACCGCCAGCTAGACGTTACCTACAAATCGGCATGGTTCATGTGTCACCGAGTCCGTGAGGCGATGCGGGACAAGGGTTCTCTGCCGTTCACCGGCACCATCGAAGCCGACGAGACCTACATCGGCGGCAGGCCCCGCCGTCACCCCGCCGACAAGCGCGGGACGATGCCGCAGGCCGTCAGTGATGCCAAGCGCAAGAAGGTGCCGGTGTTCGGGATGATCGAGCGGGATGGCCGCGTCCGCACGATAGTGATAAAGCCCATCGACAAGAAGCGGGTTCAGGCCACGATCCTAGAGAACATCGACCCTGAGCGGTCCCATCTCATCACCGATGAATCATTCCTCTACGGCGGGATAAGCCGCCACTTGCCCCACGACAGGGTGCGCCACGAGGACACCTACATAACCGGTGACAACATCCACACCCAGGCCATTGAGAACGCTTGGAGCCTGCTAAAGCGGGGCATCTACGGTGTGTTCCACCACGTTACAGAGGGGCACCTGCCGGAATACCTGAGCGAGTTCGACTACAGGTTCAACCGTCGGAAGGTTTCCGACGCCGAGCGGTTCGCCGCTTTGATGGGCGAGACTCAGGGGCGGCTGCTTTGGTTCTGCCAGACTCCGCAGCCTGAGAACCCTTACGCTTAGGAGCATGGGCGAGTGCTGCTATCGCTTCCTCAAAGCCCAGAGGATGCAGAGAGACACTGGTATCTTCGTGTTTGCGGCGATCTGTGGTCATGTATACTTACCGTGAGGACAAGACGTTGGGATAGCCATCCTGTGGCCGCAGGATCACTACCCGCTAGCTCCATTCGAGCATAACAGAATGGAGGCGATTCGTCATGTCTGAATTCCTCCCCGGCCACGGTGACGGCTGGCGCACCCAGCCCATGTATACCATCGGAGAGGCTGGCCGTCTCGCTCATGTGGCCCCCATCACGGTGCGGCGCTGGCTGCATGGATACGCACCTGATCGACGCTTTCCAGATTGGCGGCGCCCGCCGGTCTTTGGCCCTAAAGACACCACGACCTCACTTGTATCTTTCCTGCAACTCGTTGAGATCGTAGTTGCATCTGATTTTCGTAAGATAAGCCACCTGAAGCTCGACGTGATCAGGGACGCACATGCGAATCTGAGAGTTGAGTCCGGCAGAGAATACCCATTCGCGCACGCCGAGCTAGAATCGGCTGGTCACCATGTAGTGCGCTGGCTAAAGGAACAGAAGCTCGCTCAGTCGGTCGATAGGCTGCAACAATTCAGCTTGCCAGGGCTCCTTGAAGAGCGCACGCGCAAGGTAGTGGAGCAACGGCTGAGCGAACTCGAATTCAAGCACCAACTAGCCGCCCGCTGGTATCCAATCGGCAAGGAAATCCCAATAGTCGTTGACCCTCTCTATGCCGCAGGTCTACCGACAATCGACGGGCGCGGCGTGACCGTAGGTGCCATCTATAGGCGTTGGAAGGCCGATCCGAAGGACAACATTAGCTTTATCGCAGATGACCTCCAGTTGGATGCGCAGCTAGTAGAACGGGTCTTGAAGTACGCGGACAAGATTGCGGCGTGATCCTACTCTGCGACGAGGACATCGGCACAAGAGTACCCAAAGCACTCAGTCTCGTCGCTAAACCAGCGAAGTCTATTTTTGAAGTGGGGTGGGCAGGCAAGCCTGACCCGTGGTGGCTAGAACGGGCAGGGCATTATGGTTGGTTGGTGTTTAGCTGTAATAAGCGAATGCTGCAAGTCCCTCGTGAACGGAAAGCAATAGAAGATGCCAAAGTAGGCATCGTATACCTGACCAAAGGCGAGGAGCATCTCGCCGATGTTCTGTGGCTTCTGTTGGTCAAATGGTCGTGGCTAGAAGATATTGACCAGAATCTAGGCCGACCGTTCGCGCGGTTCTTGTCTCCAACTGGGCGCATAACCAGCAGCTATCGAGACCTGAAACTCTAGGAGGTGCCGCATGGCGAAGTGCCCACATTGTGGAACGGTTGTCGGGAACAATCTGAAAGGGGACAAGAAGGGACTAATCGGGGTCTCTGGCATTCGCGATGTCATCGTAGTCTATTGCTTCAACGACAAGTGCGGGAAGGTTCTAGGCGTCTTGCCAGTTTAGGTGTGTCATCGGGATAACCGCCCCTTCAGGTCGCCACTAGAAGCACGGAGGCCTGAGCGCCTCCGCTACATCGACCGGAGCCGCCTTCGGTCGGCGGGGATTGCGGCTATGGCCCGCTCCATTGTGGCACCTCGGGCCGCGTGCTAGCATACGGCTCGAATCTGAGCTAGGAGGGATCATGGTCACACCGGGCGGCAGCCTGCGCGAGTTCGCCGACGACTGGACACCGATATTCGCCGACCCTCAGCGTAGCTACGACTACGTCTCCACCATCGCCCAAGACCGGCCGGTTGAGGGTGGCGTGCGGCTGGAGGCGCGCACCGAGGGCGGGGAGACCATGCGGGCGGAGCTGGCCTTCGTCTCGCCGGAGGTGTTCCGCTTGCGCGCCTGGCGGGACGACGAGCCGCCGGTGGACTCGCGGATGCTGGTGGAGGGCGCCCACCGGCGCTACCAGCCGCGGCTGAGCGAGGACGAAGGCGCTCTCGTGCTGGACAGCGGCTCGCTGAGGGTGAGGTTGGCGCGCTCGCGCTGGGCGATGACGGTGGAGGACGCCGACGGACGCGTCCTGGCGGAGCCCTCGGCGGACGCCCGCCTGCTGCGGGTGCCATTCGTGCTGCCGCTGGGGTTCTCGCTGGACGGCCGCGGCCGCGTGGCCTTCCACGACTCACTCTCGCTGGCGCCGGACGATCGGCTGTATGGCCTGGGGGAGCAGTTCGGCCCGTTCGAGAAGCGCGGCCAGCGCATCGTCTCCTGGGCGCGCGACCCCACGGGCGGGCTAATGTCGACGGTCAACTACATACCGATTCCCTTCTTCATGAGCTGCCGGGGCTACGGGGTCTTCCTGCACCACGGCTCCAAGATCGTGT
>DAOUMF010000212.1:0-8292 GCA_034411955.1 Dehalococcoidia bacterium | reverse complement strand
GTAGATGGCCTCGCGGATGTCGTAGGGCTTCGTCGGGTCCTCGGGGACTATGGAGGCCAGGTCATCACAGCAGCGCTCAGGGTCATCCACCGGCTCGGATAAGGGAGGGTCCTCCATGTTGTTGGACGGGATAAAGGACAGGAGGCGCCGCACTTCGGCTAGGCACTCCTCCTCGCCCTCGATGGCGAAGTGGGCGACGCCGCTCCTGGTGGAGTGTACCTGCGCCCCGCCCAGTTCCTCGTGCGTAACCTCATCCTGGGTGACCGCGCGGACGACGTCAGGACCAGTGATGTACATCTGAGAAGTGCCTGCGACCATGAAGGTGAAGTCGGTGATGGCGGGAGAGTAGACGGCGCCACCGGCGCAAGGCCCCACGATGACGGAGATCTGGGGTACGACACCTGAGGCGAGGGTATTGCGCAGGAAGATATCGCCGTAGCCCCTCAGGGAGACGACGCCTTCCTGAATGCGGGCGCCGCCGGAGTCGTTGAGCCCGATGATGGGGGCGCCGTTCTTCATGGCCATGTCCATCACCTTGCAGATCTTCTCGCCGACGGCCTCGGAGAGGGAGCCGCCGAGGACGGTGAAGTCCTGGGAGAAGACGTAGACCGGCCGGCCGTCAATCTTGCCGTGGGCGGTGACGACAGCGTCGCCGTAGTACTTCTGTTTGTCCAGGCCGAACTCGGCGGTGCGGTGGGTCACCAGGGAGTCCAACTCCTCTAACGTGCCCTCGTCTAGGAGGATGTTCAGGCGCTCACGGGCGGTGAGCTTGCCGCGGGCGTGCTGGGCCTCGATGCGCTCCTGGCCACCTCCCAGCTTCGCCAGTTCTTTGAGGCGTTGCAGTTCGCTGCTCTTCTCGTCGATGGTCATCGTGGGGGCTATAAGTGAAGCGGGGCGTGATAACGGCAGTCTATCGCTCGGCCGATGTTATCATACGGCCCTGCTATTAGCAACCTTCTCCAGTGGGGAATCTTCAGCTCCTGGCTGAGCCCAGGGCGAGCGGGGGTAGGCGGCGGGATGCTTCTCGCTTCCGGCCAGCAGCCGCCTGTACTGAGGAAGGAGACCTACTCCTCGACCTTCGCCACGGCGCCGGAGTAGACGAAGGTCTCGTCATCGAGTTGATACCAGATGTCGTTGCCCGCCTCCACCTCCTCGCCGGGGACCTGCCCGATGACCGTTTTCTCCTCGCCGGCGTTGACAGTCCCCGCTATGGCGCTCTCGGTGGAGGGCCCCGTCCGGAGATTGCTGCTCTCTTCAGAGCTGACCTGGAAGGGGGTGACCGGCGTGACCTGTACCCCCTGCTCCTGCTGCCCTCCGTCTTCGTCGCCCTCATCCTCACCGATGGGGGTCAGGGCGCCGGGCTCCAGGATGATAGGCTCCGGCGGTTCGGACCAGGGGGTGGCGGTGGGCACGGAGCGGGGATCGGTCAGGCGACCGGCGACGCGTTCGCCGCCGTCACCATCGCCGCCGCAGGCCGTCGCCAGCAGGAGGGCGAGGGCCAGGACGAGCAGCGGGAGGGCAAGGCCTCGGGTGGTCATCGACATCGGCCGCATGGTACAGCAACGGGAAAGGAGAGGCAAGCGGGCTAGCGGCTGCTCAGGAGATCGTCGATGACGGCCAGGGCCAGATCGGCGATCTCCGCCATGCGGGTGGGCTGGACGTGTTTCGCACGGTCCCCCGCCGTGTGGTAGTTGGGGTCATCGGAGACGACCGCGAAGAAGCTGTGGAAGAAGACCGCCGGGATGCCGGCGTCGATGAAGCTAGCGTGGTCGCTGACGGATAGCGGCGCATCGTCGACGACGTAGTCCAGACCCTGTTCCTCGGCCTCACTGACGGCGAGGTCGGTCATGCTGGGGGAGCCGGCGAGGAGCCACTGCGTTCCCACGCCCACCATGTCGAAGTTGAGCATCGCCTCCAGCGTCTCCTCTTCAGTGGGGGTGAGCGAGTCCACGAAGCGGGCGCTGCCGATGAGGCCGATCTCCTCAGCGCCGAACAGCAGGAAGCACACGTCATCGAACTCCCCGTCGGCAGCCAGCACGCGGGCCATCTCCACCACGGTGGCGGTGCCGGACGCGTTGTCGTTGGCGCCGGGGCCCGCGGGAACCGAGTCGTAGTGGCCGCCTGCGACCAGGCGGCACTCACCCTCCTGAGGCCGGGCGACTACGTTCTGCGAATCGCGGGAGCCGCTCTCCGTCCTCACCTCCAGGCGGGCAGAGACCGGCCCCGCCCCGACCGTGGCCAGGAGAGCCTGGCCGTCCTCCTGGGATATGGCGAGTACCGGTATGGCCGAGGGCCTTGCGAGATTGCCGCTGAACAGACCCGGCTCGTCATTATAGACGATGACGCCGGCGGCGCCGGCGGCCTCGGCGTTGTCCACCTTATCCGAGAAGGACAGGACGCCCTTGCCCATCAGGGCGATCTTGCCGGCGCTGTCGGCTGGGAAGTCCTGGGGACGGCCGATGCCGGCGTCCACGAGCTGCCCCTCCGCTACTCCGCTGACGCTGAGTTCGAAGGCGTAGACGGCGGGGGAGAGTGGCTGAGGCGAAATGACCTCCAGGCTGCTACCAGCGTCAGCGAAGACATCGTAGGAGAACGGCTGAAGCTCAGCCTCGTAGCCGAAGCCGCGGAGCTGGTCGCGCAGGTAGACGGCCGCCCGGCGCTCGGCCTTCGAGCCAGCGGGCCGGGAACCGATGTCCACGGCCAGGGCCTCCACGTGGGCGAAGGCGCGGGCGGGATCGAATCGGACAGGGCCGATGTCGGAGCTACCGTGAGGTGTCGGCGAGGGGGCGAGCCCAGGGGTGGGAACGGCATTGGGCGTGGGAGTGGTGATGGGCGACGGTGAGGGGGTCGGCACCGGCGAGCTGCCTCCGCATGCGGCGAGGAGCAGCAGCGCGACGAGGGCGGCCGCGGCGGGGAGCCTCAAGGCCGGAGATACACTAGCGACGGGATCGCCAGCGGTCCCACCAGGACCCCGAACCGGGAACCTCGTCCATGTCCATCCGCTGGCCGCGCCAGCGTCTCTCCGGCATCCGGGACGTGGACTGGCGACGCAGGGAGAAGATGAACGCCCCGATGAACAGGACGATGGCAGCGATGACGAACATGCGGACGATCGAGCCACCGCCCAGAGAGTCGCCGAACACGTAGGCGATGACGATGAGAGCGATGCCGAGGAGGAGCACCTGACCCACGCTGACCCGCGGCCTGGGAAGGGTGGCCACCGCCCGCCCCACGCCCTCGAAGGCGGCGCCCAGCCAGCGGCGGACCCGGCTCCGGAGCGGCCGTTTAGGCGGGAAGCGATCGATCTTGGCCAGGATGTCTTCGATGTCCCGATCGAGCTTGCTGGACATAACGTCTCGCCGTGAAATGGGGAGTTGGCCGCTGCTTCCATTCTACGCCTGGGCTACGAGGGCCAGCAATAGGACGCTCCCCTTGTTGCCTGCCGCCAGGTTGGCAATAATAGATGCGATTCAGTGCCGAACGGCCTGACCCGTCTCGGCCGGGAGGACTCATGAAGATCGGAGCTCACGTGAAGACCGCCGGCGGCGTGGACAAGGCGATCGACCGCGCCGAGGAGATGAGCGCGGAGACGATCCAGATATTCAGCGGCGCCCCCCAGGCCTGGCGTCGCAAGGAGTACCGGCCGGAGGAGGTGGAGGCGTACCGGGCGCGGGTGGCGGAGACCGGCATTGAGCCCGCGTTCGTCCATGGCGTCTATCTGGTGAACCTGGCGACGGACAAGCAGGAGCACCTGGCCAAGTCCCTGGACGCCCTGGCGCACGACATGAACGTATGCCACCTGCTGGGGGCTAGCGGCGTGATCTTCCACCTCGGCAGTCACCGCGGCGCCGGCTACGATCAGGTGTTCCGGCAAGTGGTGGAGTCCGTTCGCAGCGTTGTCGAGGCCACGCCGGAGGACACCTGGCTCATCCTGGAGAACAGCGCCGGCATGGGCGGCTCCGTCGGCTCCAAATTCGAGGAGTTGGGCGGGATCATCCGCGAGGCGGGCAGCCCGCGTGTGAAGGTGTGCCTGGACACGCAGCACATGTTCGCCGCGGGCTACGACGTGAAGACGAAGGACGGGCTCGAGGCGGCGATGTCCGAGTTCGATGCGGAGGTCGGCCTGGACACGCTGGTGGCCGTACACGCCAACGACTCCAAGTGTCCGCTGGCCGGGGGCGTCGACCGGCACGAGAACATCGGCGAGGGGTACATCGGGCTGGGCGGGCTCCAGAACGTCATGTCCCACCCGGCGTTCAGCGATGTGCCGTTCTTGCTGGAGGTGCCGGGCTTCGACAACCAGGGCCCCGACCAGCGGAACGTCGAGATACTGAAGGGCCTGCGGGAGAAGGCGGGCCTCTCCTAGCCCGCCCCCGGCAGCGGGCCGTCAGCCGGGGAAACACCACCTCGCGTCTCTTCCCTTCCTTCACACCTTATTCACGCTCCTGACGCCATCTGGCGTGCCCGCGGTCGTATAGTAGCCTGTTTGGTCACCTGCGGGCCGCGGCGGCGGCGCGGGCAAGAGGATGAGGCGGCAGGGCGGATGGCGAAAGATGTGAAGAAGGGGCGGACCGGCGGGCGCAGGCGGGCGGAGGAGGCCCTGCGAGAGGCCCTGGCGTACGCCGAGAGCATCGTGCAGACGGTGCGGGAACCGCTGGTCATCCTTGACGCCGACCTGCGCGTGATATCGACCAACCGCTCCTTCTACCAGACCTTTCAGGTCTCGCCCGAGGAGACGGCCAATCAGCTCCTCTACGATCTGGGGAACCGCCAGTGGGACATCCCCAGTCTGCGGGAGCTGCTAGACGAGATCCTGCCCAAGAACACCTGGTTCCAGGACTTCCAGGTTGACCACGACTTCGAGCAGATCGGGCGCAAGACGATGCTGCTCAACGCCCGCCGGATATATCGCGATGCCAACCGTACACAGATGATCCTCCTGGCCATCGAGGACATCACGGAGCGCCAACGCGCGGAGGAGGAGCTGAGGGAACATCGCGAGCACCTCGGGGAATTGGTCGAGGAACGCACGGCCGAACTTCAGCTGGAAATCACCGAGCGCAAGCGCGCGGAGGAGGCGCTGCGCGAGCGGGACGAGTGGCTCTCCACGACCCTCAGCAGCATCGGCGACGCCGTCATCGCCACCGACACCGAGGGCCGCGTTATGTTTCTGAACCCCGCCGCGCAGTCGATGACCGGGTGGTCCCAGAAAGAGGCCGCAGGCAGGCCCATGGGAGATATCTTCAATATCGTCAACGAGAAGACGGGGAGGGTGGACGAGGACCCCGTGGCGAGGGTGATCCGGGAAGGCCTCGTCGTCGGACTAGGAAACCATACGGTGCTGATCGCCAGGGACGGGACCAAGTGGCCCATCGACGACAGCGGGGCGCCGATCCGCGATTCGCAGGGCAACATCATCGGCGTCGTGCTGGTCTTCCACGACATCAGCGAGCAGAAGCAGGCGGCCGAAGAGCTGCGGCGGCTGACGGGGCGCCTCCTGGAGGTGCAGGAGGAGGACCGGCGGCGGGTGGCCTACGACATCCACGACGGCCTGGGCCAGCTCATGACCGCCGCGTCCATGCATTTGGAGGCGTTCTCCGCGCAGCGGCAGGAGGCCGGGTCAAGAGAGGGCGAGGTAGAGTTCAACAAGGCGAAGCGCTGCCTCCAGGACGCCGTGGTGGAGATGCGGCGCATGGTCTCCGAGCTGGGGCCGCTCCTCCTGGAGGAGGTGGGGCTGGTGGAGGCCAGCCGGCGCCTCCTGGGTGATGTGGCGGAGCGGCAGAGCTGGGAGACGGAGTTCGAGGGCGATGTGAGCCTGGAGCGCCTGGACCGGATGGCGGAGATGGCCCTGTTCCGCATCGTGCAGGAGGCGCTGTCCAACGCCGCCAGGCACTCTGGGGCCAGGAAGGTGAGGATCGGCTTCCGCCGGGACGACGACCTCCTGTTCCTGGAAGTGCGGGACTGGGGCAAGGGCTTCGATGTGAACCGCATCCTGGCCCAGTGGGGTCCCGGCCTCCATGTCGGCCTGCTGGGCATGCGAGAGCGGGCAGCGCTGCTCGGGGGCGACTTCAGGATCGAGAGCGCGCCGGGCAAAGGGACGAAGATAGCTGTTTCGGTGCCGGTGGTGCCGCCGGAGGCGCCGGTGATAGGCCGGAAGAAGGTGGAGGAGGTTGCCATGACGGAAGCCAGGAAGAACCGTGAGTCCGGCCGAGGCGGGATAACGGTGGTCATAGCGGACGATCACCCGATGGTGCGCGAAGGGCTGCGCAGCATGCTGGACGCCGATGGGATCGAGATCATCGGCGAAGCGGCCAACGGCACCGAGGCCGTGGCGGCGGTGCAGCAACTCAACCCGGACGTGGTGCTGATGGACGTGCGCATGCCGGACATGGACGGGCTGACAGCCACGGAGATCGTCAAAGAGGGATCCCCGGAGACCAGCGTGATCGTCATCACCAGCTACGAGAGCAAGGACTACCTGCGCCGGGCGATCGAGGTGGGGGCAGCCGGCTATCTCCTCAAGGGGATGTCCCGAGAGAGCCTGATAGACGCGATCCGTCTGGTCAGGGGCGGCGGCTCCCTCATCGACGCGCGGCTTCTCAGTGAGCTCTTGAGAGAGCTGGGCGTGGAAGGGAGCCGCTTCCAGGGCGTGGAAGGGGCTCTGGAAGCATTGACCCCCCGTGAGCAGGAGGTGCTCCAGCTCCTGGTGCGCGGCCTCACCAACAAGGAGATCGCGGCGGAGATGCACTACAGCGTGGGCACGGTGAAGAACGTCGTCCAGCGGGTCATCGAGAAGCTAGGAGTGTCCGACCGCACGCAGGCAGCGGTGTACGCCGTGCGGGCCGGACTGAACCCTCCACCGTAGCGACTCCACGTCCACTCGGCATGGCCGGGTAAATAGTTCAGGTTAGCCACTCGGCGCCCCAGCGGATGCGCTGGGGCGCTTTCTCGTGCTCCTCTTGACGCCCCACGGCGTGGCCTAAAGAATCGCCTCTCATAGCCACTTTCCACTAACGAGCGCCCCTGTCGCCGACCCAAACTGGAACCGTCGGGATTCCAATGCGGCAGGTGAGGGGCTAGACCGTGAACGGACAGCAGGCGATGACCCTGAGAGGCAGGGTCGCGGGCCCGCCCGCCGGGCGCAGCGTCCAGTCGGCCTACGAGGCGGCCTTTGTGGAGGCGTACGAGCGCTACTACACCAAGGTGTTCGCCTACATATACAGCCGCGTCGCCAACGTCGAGGCGGCCAAGGACCTGACGGCGGAGGTGTTTGAGAAGGCCTACGTCAAGGGGCATAGCGTGCGGGAGACCGGCGCCTACGCGACCTGGCTGTTCATGGTCGCCAAGAACGTCGTCATCGGCCATTTCCGCCGGCACAAGCGGGAGATCAGCGGGATGAACAAGATGAGGGAATCCCTGTGGCAGGCGGGAGCCCTGCCGAACCCGGAGGACGATGCGCTCCGTAGCGAGATGGTATCCAGCCTGATGAGTCACGTAAGGAGACTTTCGCAGCGGGACCAGGAGCTGCTGGCCCTCAAGTTCGAAGGCGAGCTCAGCTACGCCGAGATCAGCCGCGTCCTGCACATGACGGAGGTCAACGTTCGCGTATCTATCTTCCGCGCCCTAAAGCGGCTGCGTGGGCTGATGGAGGAGACACCGTAGATGCGAAGAACACACTGGCTGGCCGGCATCGGAACCAAACTGGGCAAAGGACTATCGGAGGGCTCTTCTCAGCCGCCGCAACTGCAGCGGCGGCTCACGGTTGCGCGCCTGGCGGCGCTCAAGAAGACCGCCGCCCGAACAGCCCCCTCTTCTTAACTTTGAGGCCCAGAAACTCGAGGACAGCGAAGAGGAAGGGCTCGGGCTCCTCGACAAACGGGTAATGACCGCTGCTCTCCATGACTAGCAGCCGGCCCTGGGGCAGAGCGTCCGCCGTCTCGCGGGCTTGCTCGGGGGTGACGCTGTGGTCGTGGGCACCAGCGATCACCAGGCTAGGAACCTGGATCTCGTTCAGCCTAGGTCGCAGATCGAACCCCTCCAGGCTGTCCCACACTGCCTGGGTCTCGGGCCCGAACCGCACCGAATCCAGGTGTAGCTCCGAGATGCGTCCCGGTTCACGGAAGTAGACCGGGGCCAGGAGCTCCAGACTCCTCCGGATGACATGGTCGGAGGGCTCGCTGTCCTGGAGAGAGTTGAGTTCGGAAAGGGCCTGGTCATCCAGGTAATCGGAGAGGGTGGCCTCCACGTCGTCGACGAAGTGATGGCTGGCGGGAGAGCAGACGAGGATAAGGT
>DAOUMF010000211.1:0-2749 GCA_034411955.1 Dehalococcoidia bacterium | reverse complement strand
CTCCTCGGGAAACATGAGGCCGGCATCGACGATGATGAGGTCTTCGCCCAGCTCGAAGACCATCATGTTCTTGCCGATCTCCCCCAGGCCACCCAGGGGGATAACGCGGAGCTTGTCAGCCATCTAGCTAAAAGAGGCGCATCTGCTCCGGCTCGGCCTCCGAAGCGGGAGCCTGCTGCGGCGGTGCCTGACGAGCCTGTTCCAGGACCGCGGGTATCTTGCGGAAGTCTTCTTCGATGACATGGCGCATGTTAGCGGCGTGGAGGGCGGCGGCCGGGTGGTACATGGGGATGAAGTAGGCGCCGTCCTTCACCCTAGCCTGGCCGTGGACCTTGCTGATGGGATCGCGGGGAGAGAACCAGGCCAGGGAGTAGCGGCCCAGGCTGACGATGACCTTGGGCCGGATGAGTTCGATCTGGCGCTGGAGGTACTTGCGGCAGGCGTCCACCTCTCCCGGGAGAGGGTCGCGGTTGTTGGGCGGGCGGCACTTGACGACGTTGGTGATGAACACCTCGTCCCGCTTCAGGTCGATGGAGGCGATGAGTTCGTCTAGGAAGCGGCCGGCGGGGCCGACGAAGGGACGCCCCTGCTGGTCCTCGTAGAAGCCCGGCGCCTCACCCACGAAAAGCACCTCAGCGTTGGCTGGGCCTTCGCCGGGGACGACGTGACTGCGGGTGCGGCAGAGGTCGCAGTCGGGGCAGGAAGCGATGAGGTCGTGTAGCTCCTCGAGCTCGCTCACGTTGGGATGATGATAGCAGCGGGTCGGTGGAGGGTCAACGAGCGCGCTCTACCGTCTCGGCTGCACGAGAACGGCTAGGACGATGCCCAGGAAGTAGAGGACGATGATGGGGCCGGCCACCAGCGATTGGGTCACCGGGTCGATGGTGGGTGTGACGATGGCGGCGATGACGAAGGCGGCGACCACGGCGAAGCGCCACCAGCGCAGGAGTTGGCCAGCGCTGGTGATGCGAAAGCGGGCGAGGTACATCACCACCAAGGGCGTCTCGAAGGCGACGCCGGTCCAGAACAGCAGGCGGGTCACGAAATCCACATAGCTCCCGATCCGGATGTTGGGCTCGGCGAGCTCGCCACCGCCGAAGTCCAGCAGGAAGTCCAGGGCCGGCGGCAAAGCTACGTAGAAGGCGAAAGCCACGCCAGCCAGGAACAGCACCGTCGCTCCAAATACGGTGCCGTACAGCCACCGGCGTTCATTGCCCTTGAGCCCGGGAGAGACGAAGCGCAGCCCCTGGTAGACGATCATGGGCATGCCCAGGATGAGGCCGCCGAGCAGCGAGACGCGGAAGTAGGTCACGAACAGCTCAAACGGCTCGATGAACTGGAGCTGGAAATCAGGGTGCCGCTCCTCGGCGGGTTGCTTCAGGAAGTCGATAATGTCCTGGCCGAAGTACACGGACACGCCCAGCCCGATGACCACGAAGAATGCGGAGATGAACAGCCGGAAGCGGAGCTCCTCAATGTGCTCCAGCACCGTCATGTACCGCTCGCCGAACTGCTCTTCGGGCGCTTCGCTCGGGGGCTCCGGGGGGGCGGTACGGGTCATGGCGGCTCTGCCGGGGGAGAGAAGCGCAGGAAGGCGGCGCTAAGAGCCGTCATCCCCGGTGGTCTCGTTCCTGGGACTGATCTCCGTCCTGGGAGGAGAGGGACGCTTCTTCGGCTCCGGCTCGCCGCTGGACTCGACGATGGCCGGCACGTCGCGCACGGCGCGGTCGACCTCGCGGGAGACGGAGTCTACGTCTTTGGCGACGGCCTGGCGAAAATCCCGGAGCTCCCTCCGCACCTGCTCATACTCGCGGGTGAGCTCGTCCAGCTCGGACCGCATTTGCGACGTGACGTCGGTGGCGTAGCCCCGCAGGCGGCGGATGGCGCGGGCGATGTGGACAGCGACCTCAGGCAGCCGCTTGGGGCCAACCACGATGGTGGCGACGATAAGAACGATGATCAGCTCCGGTAGTCCGATCCCAAGAAAGTCCATGCCATTCCGCCTCTGGCGAGGGGTGTCATCTTCATTATACGGGAGAGAAGGAAAAGGCCCCACTCAGGTGGGGCGCTCTGCGTGTGGAGAGTCGGCGATTACGGCTCGTCCTCGGCGATTCCGTGCTCAACGATGTAGTTGACAGCGTCCTGGACGGCTACGATCTTCTCGGCGTCCTCGTCGGAGATCTCCATGCTCTTCCCCGCCTGACTGAACTCCTCCTCCATCGCCATGATGAGCTCCACCAGGTCCAGAGAGTCCGCGTTCAGGTCATCAACGAAGGAGGTCTGAGGGGTGACATCACCCTCCTCCACGCCCAGTTGCTCTACGATGATCTTGCGTACCCGCTCAAAGACGGTTGCCACCTTTTACCTCCTTGTGCCCGTCGCGGCGACGGAACCGAGAACTCCGTTGACTAATTTGGGCGAAGCCTCGCCGCCGAACTCTTTGGCCAGCTCGACGGCTTCGTTGATGGCTGCCCGCATCGGCACCATATTATCGATGACGATCTCGAAGATGGCAAGCCTGAGGATGTTGCGGTCCACGGCAGCCCCCTGCTCCAGGGGCCAGGCGGGGGCGTTCTTGCGGATGATTTCGTCCAGGCGTCGCCGGTTGGCCAGGACTCCGTGGACAAGGTGGCGGGCGAATTCGGCGGTGCCTTCGGGCAGGGGCGATTCCTCCAACAGGCGGTCCATGATCTGGTCCGGCGGGTGACGCACGGAGTCCACCTCGAACAGAACCTTGAGGGCCGCGATG
>DAOUMF010000210.1:0-3657 GCA_034411955.1 Dehalococcoidia bacterium | reverse complement strand
GGTCCCAGGCCTCGCGGGCACGGCGGACCACTTCATCGATGGGGAGGAAGTAGCCTTCCTCCTCGCGGTGGTCGCGGGAGAAGGCGCAGAAGCCGCAGTGCTTGATGCAGACGTTGGTGAAGTTGATGTTGCGGTTGATGATGTAGGTCACGACGTCCCCCACGCTGCGGCGCCGCAGCTCGTCGGCTGCGAGGACGATGGCGTTGATCTCTGGGCCGCGGGCCTCGAACAGCGTTGTCGCTTCCTCAACGCTGATGTCTTCGCCTTGCAGGGCCCTGTCGAGGACCCTTGCCACCTCCCTGTCGATAGAGCCGAGCAGGCGGTCGCTGGCTTCCTTGAGGGCGCTGAAGTTTTCACTCGCCACGTCTACCACTTCTCCTCCGTCCTTCGGCGGACCTTCGGCCGCTACAGCGGGCCTTCGGCCTCTTCCTTGACTAGCCCTTGGCTGTCGGCCAGGGCGAGGACGCGTTCGGCTAGAGACGGGGGGATGAACCCGTCTCCCCGCACCACGTATTCCGGGTATATCGACAGCCGTTCACGGAGCCGGAAGCCGGCTTCCTCCGTGACGGCCCGCAGCTCGATGATCTTGGGCCATGGTCGCTCGGGGTTGATGAAGTCCTTGGTGAGGGGGGAGATGCCGCCCCAATCGTTGATCCCGGCGCACAGGTACATCTGGTAGGAGTCGGGGGTCAGGTTGGGGGGAGCCTGGATGTTCATGCCGCCGCCGAGGACCAGGCGGGCGACGGCGATGGTGCGGAGCATCTCCAGCAGCGTCGGTTCGGGGTGGTCGCGCATGGGGATGTCGGGCTTGGTGCGGAAGTTCTGAATGATCACCTCCTGGATGTGCCCGTACCGCTGGTGGATCTCCTTGATGGCGAACAGGGAGTCGACCCTCTCCTCCGGGGTCTCGCCGATGCCGATGAGGATGCCGGTGGTGAAGGCTACTTTCATCTGGCCGGCATATTCCAGCGTGGCGAGCCTGCGTCTGGGGACCTTGTCCGGGCAGCGATGGTGGGCCTCCCCGGTACGGAGGAGGCGAGCGCTGACGTTCTCCACCATTATGCCCATGCTGGCGTTGACCTCCCGCAGGGCGGCGATATCGTTTCGGGTCATGAGGCCGGGATTGGCGTGAGGCAGGAGGCCCGTCTCTTTGTGCACTAGCTCGCACATGTCCCGCAGGTACTCCAGGGTGGTCGAGTATCCTCGCCGCTCCAGCCAAGCGCGGTATTCGGGGTCTTTGTCCTCCGGCTTGTCGCCCAGGCTGAGCAGGGCTTCCTTGCAGCCAGCGCTGCGGGCTGCATTCGCTACGGCGAGGACTTCTTCGGGCGTCATCGTGTGCGCTTGGGGATCGTCCGGCTGTCTGACGAAGGTGCAGTAGCCGCAGGTGTCGCGGCAGAGGTTGGTGAGGGGGATGAACGCCTTGCGGGAGTAGGTGACGAGGTTGCCCTTGTGACGGTCGCGCACCAGGCTGGCGGCCAGCATGAGTGCGGGCAGCTCGCTGGCCCTGGCCCGCATGAGCTGGTAGGCCTCCCGGCGGGAGACCTCCTCCTGCGCCACTGCTTTGGCGAGCAGGTCCTCTATCGGGGGGTCAAGCCTGTTATGGGTCAGGAGCACTTAGGTCTCCTCGACGTTGGGGCAGGCAAGGACGCTTGCCGCGGGGGCAGGACGAGTGGGAAGGCGAACGTGCTGAGCAAGGAGCTGGGCGTTGGCCATGCCTGCAACTTTACTGGTTGCCGCCGCGCGGGGCGGTATGGGTTGTCGCTGCGGGGGTGAGATGCCTGCTGGGGCATGGCCACGTTGAGGCTGGGGCCGGGAGGCACACCCCACGCCGCCTTCCCGGCAGGGTCGCGCATGATTGTATCGCTTAGCGGGGGCTAAGGCAAGGGGCGTGGCCGGGCGCTGGAGTTTGGCTCACGGCTCTTCGGTTGCGGGCGGCGGAGGCGCGTGACTATACTAGCGGCACCATCCCCAGGCACAGCCCGGACTGTCGTGTTCGGGGCTTTGTGTGCCGTTGCGCTGGGATAATGGAGGACGAGAGGATGACCAAGATAGGTATCATCGGCGGGACCGGCCCGGAGGGGCTGGGGCTGGCGATGCGGTTCGCGAAGGCGGGCGACCGCGTGTTTATCGGCTCGCGCTCGCAGGAGAGGGCGGATGAGGCGGGGCGCAGGGTGAAGGAGGCGCTGCCGGAGGCGAGCGTGCAGGGGCTGCTCAACGCCGAAGCGGTGGAGAAGGCGGAGATGGTGTTCCTGACGGTGCCCTGGGACGCCCACAGCAGCACTCTGGAGAACCTGGCCGAGGCGATCGGCGACAAGATCCTCGTGGACGTGGTGGTACCGATGCTGTTCGACCGCGGCCAGCCCAAGGCGATCCTGGTGGAGGAGGGCTCGGCGGCCCAGCAGGCGCGGGCCCTCGCCCGTCGGGCCAAAGTGGTCAGTGCTTTCCATCATCTGGACGGCAGTGATCTTCAGAAGGTCGAGCGACCGATGCAAGGGGATGTCCTGGTCTGCGGCGACCACAAGGGCGCCAAGAAGAAGGTGATGGAGGTGGTGGAGCACATCGAGTACGTGCGGGCGCTGGACGCCGGTGGGTTGCCTAACTCCCGCTATCTGGAAGAGTGGACGGTGATGCTCCTCCACCTGAACTATATCCACAAGACCCACACGGGCGTCCGAATCGTGGGCGTATGAGGCGATGGCCGCACCGGAACTACGGGTCATCGGCCTGGGTGGCCTGCCCGAAGTCAGATCCGGGGACGATATCGCGGCGCTGATCCTGGAGGCGGCGGAGAGGCAGGGCATCCGCCTGAGGCGGAGGGGCGATGTCCTGGTGGTCACTCAGAAGATCGTCTCCAAGGCCGAGGGGAGGGTGGTCGCCCTGGCGGACGTGGAGCCGGGCGCGGAGGCGGCGAGGCTGGCCCAGGAGACGGAGAAGGACCCGCGAGTGGTGGAGCTGATCCTGAGGGAGAGCCGCCGCATCGTGCGCCAGGCGGGGCCGGTGCTGATCACGGAGACGCGGCACGGGTTCGTGTGCGCCAACGCCGGGGTGGACGCCTCCAACGTGGGCCGGGGGCTGGTGTCGCTGCTGCCGGAGGACCCCGACGGCTCGGCTGCGGAGATCAGGGCCGGTCTGCGGGAGCGGACGGGGCTGGAGGTGGCGGTGGTGATCAGCGATACGTTCGGGCGGCCGTGGCGGGAGGGCCACACCAACGTGGCGGTGGGGATCGCCGGGATGGAGGCGTTCGTGGACTACGTGGGGCAGGTGGACGCCCACGGGTACGATCTGCGGGTGAGCACGCTGGCGGTGGCCGACGAGCTGGCGGGGGCGGCGGAACTGGTGATGGGGAAGCTGTCCGGGGTGCCCGTGGCGATCATCCGGGGATACGAGTACCCCAGGGGGTCCGGCACGGCCCGCGACATGATCCGCCCGGCGGAGCGAGACCTGTTCCGGTAGGCCTTCCCCCTACCAGCTACTGGGGAGCTCGCCCTTCTCTTTCTCCTGCTCGACGAAGGCGTAGGTGCCGTCGTCCTGGAGGACGACGGGCTTGCCCACGTCCGTGATCTGGCCGCGCTGGTCCAACTCCGTGCGCAGGAGAGCCAACTCGTCATCGGTGGGCGTCTCCAGCGTCTCGATCTTGTCGGCCATGAGGGGCTTGAA
>DAOUMF010000209.1:0-5909 GCA_034411955.1 Dehalococcoidia bacterium | reverse complement strand
GGCCAGTTCCTCGTAGGCGGCCAGAGCCTGCCGCCAGTCGGCCAGCGCCTCCTCCCAGCGGCCCACGCTGCGCAGGGCGTGGCCCCGCTTGTACAGGAGGTCGGCCCGTCCTTGCCGGTCATGGGCTGGCTGCAGGGAGAGAGCATCCTCGTAGTGGCGGAGGGCGTCCTCGAAAGCCGCGGCAGCGAAGGCCTGCTCCCCGGCCAGGGTCAGGTAGCGCACCGTTTTCGCCATGTCGGCGGCGGCCCCAGCCTGGTAGAGATGATGGGCCAGGTCGGTGGCCTGCTCCTCCGGCGCGCGGGCGTGTGCCCGCTCTATCGCCTCGGCCACCCCCAGGTGCATCCGCTGCCGCCGCGGCAGGGAGAGACCGCTGACCAGGGTCTGGCGGATCAGCTCATGAGCGAAGGTGAAGCGAGCCTCGGGGCCGTCAGACGTGGACGTGATGAGCTGGGCTCGCTCTGCATCATCGACGGCGTCCAGGAGAGTGTCCGCGTCCACGTCGCCCAGCGCCTCCAACAGCTCGAAGGTGAAGGCGCGGCCGATGACAGCAGCCGATGCCAGGACCTTTCGGCACTCCTCGCCGACCCGCTCCAGTCGTTCCCCGATGACCAGGCGGACGCCTTCCGGCACTTCCAGTTCGTCGATGCTAAGATCCGATCGCCACCGTCCCTTCGCGTCGAACAGCCTCCCCTCCTCGGCGAGATGCTGAAACACCTCTTCCACGAAGAAGGGGTTGCCTTCCGTCTCGCTGTAGATGGCCTCCACCAGAACAGCCGGGGGATCTTGACCACCGAGTGCTCGTAGCATCGACTCCACCTCGGCCTCCGGCATCCGCCTGACGGAGAGGCGGTGGACCAGTCTCTGCCGGGTGAGTTCACGCATGGCCCTGGCCAGTGGGCGGGCGACTTCCAGCTCCACATCACGGTAGGTCCCCACCAAGAGCAGGGGCATCTCACGGAGCTGCTGGGCGATGTGCTGGAGAAGGAGCATCGTTGAATCGTCAGCCCAGTGCAGGTCGTCGACCACTATGAACATGGGCTGCACCCGGCTTCCCCTCGCTAGGAAGTCGCGCATGCCGTTGAACAGGTAGCGGCGCTCCTGCTCCGGCGGCAGTTCTGGAGGGGACGGAATGTCGGGGAAGATGCGGCGCAGCTCCGGCATCAGCTTGGCCACCTCCGGCGCCGATTCACCCAACGCGTCCCGCAGTGCCTCTGACGCGACTAGTCTGGCCGAGGCCTCCACGATCTCCACGAAGGGGATGTAGGGTGGTGCTCCCTCCGTCTCGTAGCAGTGGCCGATCAGGGTCAGGAGGCCCCGTTGGCGGGCCTCGAGTGCCATCTCCTCGGCAAGCCGTGTCTTCCCGACTCCCGGCTCGCCGCCGATCATGACCAAAGCGCCTTGGCCGTTGGCCGCCTGCTCCACGCATCGGCGGAGTTCCACACGCTCCGCCTCTCTGCCGACGAAGGGCGTCCGCTCAACGAGGGCAGGGCCAACGGCAGGCTTCTCTTCCTGCCAGACGACCTCGAACAGACGCCAGCGTTCGGGGAAGCCCTTGAGCCGGAAGCGGCCGCGGTCAACCAGCTCGACGTCTTGAGCCCGACCCAGGACGCTCTTTGTGGCCTCAGAGATCAGTATCTGGCCGCCTTTGGCCTTGCCTGCTATACGGGAGGCGGCGTTCACGGCCTCCCCGAAGAGATCAGCTTCTTCTTTAAGAACCTCTCCGGTGTTGAGCCCGATGCGCACCAGCACCTGCTCGTCGAGAGGCTGGCTGCGGTTGTGCCCCTCCAGCGCCCGCTGGATGCCGACGGCGCAGCCCACGGCTCGACGCGCCGACCCGAACGCGACCATGAAGCCGTCGCCGATCGACTTGACCTCATGGCCGCTGTGCTGCTCCACTTGCCCCCGCACCAGCTCCCGCTGGGCGCGAAGGATCTCCTGAGCAGCCTCATCGCCCTGGCGGGTGGTCAGCTCGGTAGAGCCCACAACGTCCGAGAACAGGACGGTGACGGTGCCTTCCGGGAGAGCCTGGGTCACAGTTCCCAACCCCCTCGCAATAAGTGCATCTCATTATAGCCCTTATGAGCCATGAGCAAGCCACTTTGACAACTAGCCCACTTTGGCGCACCATTGCATTGCCCCGAGATGCCGAGACTAGGGGGAACGGTGCTCTGTCCATCCTGCGGCCACGATAACCGCGAGGGCGCAACGTTCTGCGGAGCATGCGCCGCTCCGCTGGCTGATGCGATTGCCTGTGCCAACTGCGGCACGTCCAATCCAAGCGACCAGAAGTTCTGTGATTCTTGCGCCGCTCCCCTAGCCCAGGCCACACCCCCAACCCGCACTCCAACACCAGCACCCTCCCCCGCGCTCCCCACCTCCTTCGCCGGCGGCCGCTACCAGGTGAAGCGATTCCTGGGCGAGGGAGGCCGCAAGCGGGTCTACCTGGCCCACGACACCAAGCTGGAAAGCGACGTTGCCATCGCCCTCATCAAGACCGAGGGCCTGGACGAGGCCGGCCTGGTCCGCGTCCGCCGGGAGGCCCAGGCCATGGGCCGCCTCCGCGATCACCCGAATGTCGTCACCGTCTTCGACATCGGCGAGGAGGACCCTTCGCCAGGCTCAGGGCAGGCTCCTCAGCCCTACATCGTGTCGCAGTACATGGCGGGCGGAGACCTGGAGGGACTGCTCCAACAAGCCGAGAACCGCCGCCTACCCCTGGATCAGGCCCTCCGCATCGCCGTCGAGGTTCGTCAAGCGTTGGAGCACGCCCACGAGCGGGGCATCGTCCACCGCGACCTGAAGCCGGGCAACATCTGGCTTAGCGAGGACGGCACCGCCAAGCTGGGCGACTTCGGCCTGGCCATGGCGCTGGAGCGCTCCCGCCTCACCATGGAAGGGATGATGGTGGGCACCGTGGCCTACATGCCGCCGGAGCAGGCCCTGGGCCGTGAGGCCGATGCCCGCAGCGACCTCTACTCGTGGGGCTGCGTCTTCTACGAGATGGTGGCAGGCCGCCCGCCCTTCCTTGGCGACGACGCCGTGGCCATCATCTCCCAGCACATCAACACGGCGCCGGTGGCTCCCACCTGGCACAACCCGGAGGTGCCGCGGGCCCTGGAGTCGCTCATCCTGCGCTGCCTGGCCAAGGACCCTGACGAACGCCCGGAGAGTGCCGCCGCCATGCCGGGGGCGATGCAAGCGATCATGACGACCGCCTCCGCAGTGGCCGAGAGAGTGGTGCAGGAGGAGGCTAACCCCCTTGATCGGCTGGCCGGCGGCGTCTTCGTGGGCCGCGAGAAGGAGATGGACGAGCTGCGGGCCGGCCTGGAGGACGCCCTCTCAGGCCGCGGACGCCTGCTCATGCTGGTGGGCGAGCCCGGCATAGGCAAGACCCGCACGGCGGAGGAGCTGGCCACCTACGCCAGCCTGCGCAACACCCAGGTGCTGTGGGGCCGCTGCTACGAGGGCGAGGGCGCCCCCGCCTACTGGCCCTGGGTGCAGGTCATCCGTTCCTACGTCCACGACCGGGAGCCGCAGGCGTTGATGTCGGAGATGGGGCCGGGGGCCGCCGACATCGCCCAGGTGGTGTCGGAGGTGAAGGAGCGGCTGCCAGGGCTCCCCACCCCGCCAACACTGGAGCCTGAGCAGGCACGCTTCCGCCTGTTCGACTCCATCACCACCTTCCTCAAGAACGCGAGCAACCGTCAGCCGATCGTCCTCGTCCTTGACGACCTGCACTGGGCCGACAAGCCGTCGCTCCTCCTGCTCCAGTTCCTGGTGCGGGAGCTGCGGGGCGCCCGCCTGATGGTGCTGGGCAACTACCGGGACGTGGAGCTGCGACGCCAGCACCCCCTCTCGCAGACCCTGGGCGAGCTCGCCCGGCAGCAGCTCAGCCAGCGCATCCTCCTGCGCGGCCTCACGGAGCGCGACGTGGCCCGCTTCGTCGAGATCACCGCCGGTGTCAGCCCGCCCGGGGCCCTGGTGGACGCGGTCTACAGGGAGACCGAGGGCAACCCCTTCTTCGTCAACGAGGTCGTCCGCCTGCTGGTCGCCGATGGCCGCCTGGAGCGGCCGGAGGAAGTGAAGTCCTGGAGCGTGACCATCCCCCAGGGCGTGCGTGAGGTGGTCGGCCGGCGCCTCGACCACCTGTCCGAGGAGTGCAACCGTGTGCTCACAGTCGCCTCGGTCATCGGCCGGGAGTTCGGCCTCGACGCCCTGGAGAGGGTGATCCTTCGACAGGCTCAGGATGAGCGGCTGAAGGGAGACCGGCTGCTGGAGGCGCTGGAGGAGGCGGTCGGCGCCCGCGTTCTGAACGAAGTGCCCCGCGTCGTGGGCCGGTACTCTTTCTCCCACGCCCTTATGCGCGAGACGCTGTACGAGGAGCTGACCACGACCCGCCGGGTGCGGCTGCACCGTCAGATCGGGGAAGTGCTGGAGGCCCTGCACAGCGACAACCTGGAGCCGCACCTGCCGGAGCTGGCATACCACTTCTCGGAGGGCGCTCAGGCCGGGGATGTGGACAAGGCCATCGACTACGCCACGAGGGCGGGTGAACGGGCCACGAGCCTTCTGGCCTACGAGGATGCCGCCAGCCACTACGAGAGGGCGCTGCAGGCCTTGGAAGTTAGCGAAAAGCCAGCAGAGGCCGAGCGCTGCGAACTGCTGTTGTCCATAGGCGAGGCCCGAAATGGAGCAGGCGATCGGGAGAGAGCCAAGGAAGTGTTTCTGGAGGCAGCAGAAATCGCGCGGAACCGCAAGGACGTGGAGAGCGTGGCCCGCGCAGCCCTCGGAGTTGCGGGACCATGGAACGAAGTTGGAGTCGCTGACACCGTCGCCATAAACCTTCTCGAGGAGAGCCTGTCCGAACTGGGAAGCGAAGATAGCGCCCTGCGAGTCCGAGTGCTCGCCCGTCTCGCGTTGGCACTTGCCGGAGCCCTCAAGCCCGACGAGGGAGAGGATTTCAGCCGGCAGGCGCTGGAGGAGGCAAGACGGATTGGTGAGCCGAGGGCGCTGGGCGATGCCCTGTGGATCAGGCAGACCTTCTTCAACAGGCCAGCCGAACTGCAGAAGAAATTGGGGATAGGCGACGAACTTCTTCAGCTGGCTCGCAAGTCCGGCGACAGGTGGTTGGCCGTGTACGGTCACTACGCGCGAGCGCACACACTTCTTCGCCTCGGAGACATACCGGGCGCCGACGCTGAGATCGACGGCTATGGAGAAGTGGCTCAGGACCTCAAGCTACCCTCACTCCTCGGAGGTACGACACTTTTCCGGGCTATGCGGCCTCTTCTAGTAGGCCGCTTGGAGGAAGCGGAGCATCTGGGGAGGGAGGCCTTTGCCCTTGCCCAGCGCGCTCAGGACCGGCTGCTAATTCAGAATTGCCTGATTCAGCTGATGACGCTGCGCTGGGCACAGGGACGACTCGGCGAATTGGAGGCGCTGTTGCGACAAGGGGTCCAGCAGTATCCGCGTTTTTTCGGCTACCGAGCTGCGCTGGTGATGACGTATGCCGAGCTCGGTCGCGAGGAGCCAGCGAGAGCCGAGTTTGAAGTCCTGGCGGTGGACGACTTCGGCGATCTGCCCCGGGATGCGAATCTGGACGTGGCGCTTGCCCATCTGGCTATGGCATGCAGCTTCTTGGGCGACGCCCGCCGTGCGATCGCCCTCTACGACTTGCTGCTACCTTACGCTGCACACAACATCGTGATTGGGACCGCCGCAGCCTGTCTAGGCTCGGCCTCGCGCTTCCTGGGGCAACTGGCCGCCACCATGGCCCGTTGGGAGGATGCGGAGAAGCATTTCGGGGATGCGCTGGAGATGAACGCCAGGATGGGAGCCCGGCCGCTCGTAGCGTGGACACAGCACGAATACGCTGGTATGCTCCTGGCCCGCAATGAACCGGGTGCCCG
>DAOUMF010000208.1:0-4732 GCA_034411955.1 Dehalococcoidia bacterium | reverse complement strand
GCAGCGGCCAAGACGCTGAGCAAATGGCTGAACACCGGCGCCCTGGTCTGGGATGAGGCGCCGGCGTTCTACGTCTACCAGCAGGAGTTCCGCTACGGTGAGGAGACCCGCCGGCGGCGTACCCTGTTCGGCCGCGTGCGCTTGGAGTCCTGGGACCAGGGGGCGGTGCTTCCCCACGAGCAGACGTTCAAGGCCCCCAAGGAGGATCGCCTAAGGCTGCTCCAGTCCCTGCGCCTGAACACCAGCCCTGTCTTCCTGGTCTATCCGGACTCGCAGCAGCAGGTGGCACCCCTGGTCGCCCGTGCTGTCGGCGACCGCGTCACCGTCGAATTTGCTGACGACGATGGCCTCTCCCACGCCCTCTGGCGCATCACTGACTCCCACCTGGCCGCCGCCATCGCCCGCGGTCTGGAGCGGGAGCGACTCTACGTGGCCGACGGCCACCACCGCTACGAGACGGCCCTCGCCTATCGCGACGAGCGTCTGGGCGACTCCACCACCGGGCGCTCCGGCGATGAACCGGAGGACTTCGTCCTCGCTGCCCTGGCGGCAGCCGATGACCCCGGCCTGCTGGTCCTGCCCATTCACCGCCTGGTGGATGTGGACGTGCCGCTGGCGCGGGCTCTTGACTCCCTCAGGTCGCTGTTCGACGTCGAGACGCGACCCTCCCTCGCCGAGCTCCTGCGCGACATGCGGGATCGCGGCCGCACAACGAGCAGCTTCGGCCTCATCGCGGCCGACGCACCGGACTTCTACATCCTTACCCTGTCCGATCCCGATGGCGCCGAGCCACACCTCCCCAGCGAGCGCCCTCCCATCTGGCACCGCCTTGATGCCGCCATCGCCAACCACCTCATCCTCCACCACGCCCTGGGCCTTAGCGACGCCCAGATGGAGGACATCCGCACGCTTTGGTATGGAGAGGACGCGGAGGCCGTCCTGGCGGAGGTGAGACGCGGGCGGGCCCGCTATGGGCTTCTCCTCAACCCGGTATCCCCGCGGCGGATCCTCGCTGTCGCCGACGCCGGTGAGCGAATGCCCCAAAAGTCGACCTTCTTCTACCCGAAGCTGCCGACGGGCCTCCTGTTCTATCCGCTGTTCCAGCCCTAGGCGCGTTCCGCCGCGCCGCCTACAGGCGCACCAGCTTCGCCGAGAGGATATCCGGTATCTTGCGCACCTCGTCCAGTTGCTCGGCGCTCATAGGCTCGTCCAGCGTAAGCACCATCAACGCTGTGCCCCGCTTCTCGTGACGGCCCACGTTCATGAAGCTGATGTTCACGTCGAACTGCCCCAGGAGGGTGCCCACCGCGCCGATCATCCCCGGCCGGTCGCGGTTCTCACACGCCAGCAGGTAGCCCTCCCCCGGCGGCACGTCCACCCAAAAGCCATCGATGAGGACGATGTGCGGCCCATCGTGTGCCAGGGTGCCTGACACCCTCGTCTCGCCCGCTGTGGTGGTGATGGACGCCGTGATCAGGTTGGCGTACAGCTTATGGGAGGGGCTGCGCTTCTCCAAAATCCGCATCCCTCGCCGGGCGGCGATGACGTCAACGTTTACCACGTTGACCTGCTCCTCGCTGATGGGCGCGAGTAGACCCCCGACGATAGCTGCCTTGAGGGGCGTCAGGTCGTGCTGGGTGATCTCTCCTGAGTAGTCGATCTCGATCTCCTCCATCTGGCCCTCGCAGAGCTGCACGGCCAGGGAGCCCGTCTTGAACGCCACCGGGATGTACGGCGCAAGGTAGCTGTAGGTCTCCGGAGAGATGAGGGGCGCGTTGACGGCGTACTGCGCCGGCTCTCCCTTAAGCACGGAGATGATCTGCTCCGCCACGTCCTGGGACACTCGCTCCTGCGCCTCCGCCGTGGAGGCGCCCAGGTGGGGCGTCACCACCACTCGCTCGTCGGCGAACAAGGGGTGGCTGGTCAGGGGCTCCGTCTCGAACACGTCCAGCGCCGCGCCCGCCAGGCGGCCCTCGCTCAGGGCCGCCTCAAGCGCTTTCTCGTCCACGATGGCGCCGCGGGCGGTGTTGATCAGGCGCGCTGTCGGCTTCATCTGCCGCAGCTCCGCTTCCCCCATGAGGTGGCGCGTGCTCTCGCTCAGGCTGGTGTGCACCGTCAGGAAGTCCGAGTCCCGCAGTAGCTGCTCGAAGGGAACCAGCTCGGTGCCCAGGGCGCGCGCCCGCTCCTCCGGCACGAAGGGATCATGGGCTATTACCCTCATCTCCAGGCCGCGGGCCCGACGGGCCACCTCTGACCCCACCTGGCCGAGACCCAGGATGCCCAGCGTCTTGCCTCGCACCTCCAACCCCGTGAAGCGCTTGCGGTCCCAGTGGCCGCCCTTGAGGGACGCGTTGGCGCCCGCTATGTGGCGCGCCAGCGCCATCATGAGCGCGATGGCATGCTCCGCCGCCGATATGATGTTGCCAGTGGGGGCGTTGACCACCACGACGCCCTTCTCCGTGGCCGCCTCCACATCGATGTTGTCCACTCCGATGCCGGCGCGGCCGATGGCCTGAAGCTTGTCGGCGGCGGCGATTATCTCTCGCGTGACCTTCGTCTCGCTGCGGACGATGAGCGCCTCGTAGCTGTCTGCCGCCGCCTCCAGCTCCTCGGGCGAAAGGCCCGTGCGGACGTCTACGTGGGCTCCGAACTGCTGGAGAAGGACGATGCCGTCCTCGGCTATTGGATCACAGACCAGGACGTGGGCTGGCATCTTCGCCGTGGTGCCTAGCGGCTGGTGGGGACGCTGTACCCCACCTTCGGCAGCACCTTGGCCAGGGCGTCCAGGGCATCCCGGATGTCCTCTTCGCTCACTAGGCCCAGGTGCCCGATGCGGAATATCTTGCCCGCCAGCTTCCCCTGGCCCCCCGCCACCACTACGTTGTGTTCGTCCTCCAGCGTCCTGCGCAGGGCGGCCACCTCGACGCCCTCCGGGCACTTGATCGCCGTCACCGTGTCGGAGGCGTACCGCTCGTCAGCCGCGAGCAGCTCCAGCCCCAGGGCCTTGATGCCCTCCCGTACCATGTGGCCTATCTTGGCATGGCGGGCGTGGACGCTCGCCACGCCCTCAGCGGCCATCTTCTCCAGGGCAACGTCCAGGCCGTAGAAGACCGAGACTGTTGGCGTCCAGGGGGTCTGGCCCTTCTCGAGGAAATCACGGTGCTTGCCCACGTCCATGTAGAAGCGGGGCATGCGGGCCGTCTCGTTGGCCTGCCAGCCCCGCTCGCTCAGGGCAATGAAGGCCAGCCCTGGCGGCACCATCCACCCTTTCTGGGAGCCCGTCACCGCCACGTCCACGCCCCAGCCGTCCATGTCGAAAGGTATCGCGCCCAGGCTGCTGATGGCGTCCACGAGGAGCAACCGATCCGCCTCCCGCACCACCTTGGCGATCTCCTCCAGGGGGTTGACCACCCCGGTGGACGTCTCGTTGTGGGTCACCAGCACCGCCTTGACCTCCGGGTTGGCGGCTAGTGCCTTACGGACGTCCTCGGGGTCGGCAGCCTCGCCCCACTCGTAGGGGAGCACTGTCACCTCCGCCCCGAACGTCTCGGCGATCTTCCCGAAGCGGTCGCCGAAGGCGCCGATGCTCACCGCCAGCACCTTATCGCCGGGGGAGAGGGTATTGACCACTGCGGCCTCCATGCTGCCGGTGCCGGAGGTGCTGAAGATCAGCACCTGTTGCTTGGTCAGGAAGAACTCCTTCAGGCGTTCCACCACCCGCTGGATAAGGGCAGCGAATGGGCGACCGCGATGATCGACCATCGGCCGTCCGACGGCCTCCAGTATGTCCGGTGGGACAGGCGTGGGGCCGGGGATGCGAAGATTGGGCGTATCTCTCATTTTGCCTCCCGCCATAATGATGGCCTCATCTTAGGGGCCACACTCGCTGAGGGTCAAGGAGAGGCACCAGGGTATGGTAAAATTGCTTCACACTTCCATCATGGCCACCGATAATCCCTTCCGCGCTCTCCCCTCCGTCGACCGCCTGCTTGCCCACGAGCGCCTCCGCCCGCTGGGCGGGGCGGAGCGGCCCGTGGTCACCGAGCTCGCGCGCCAGGCGCTGGAGACCGCCCGCGCCGCTGTCGCCCAGGGCCGGCCGGCTCCTACCGAGGATCAGCTCGTGGAGTCCGTGGTGGGGCTCGCCGAGGCAGTGTTCCGCCCCTCCCTGCGGCCTCTCGTCAACGCCACCGGCGTCATCATCCACACCAACCTCGGCCGGGCGCCGCTGTCTCAGGAGGCGATAGCCGCGATGACCGCCGTAGCCGCAGGCTACTCCAACCTGGAGTTCGACCTCGACGCGGGTGTGCGCGGCTCCCGCTTCACGCACCTGGAGTCAGTCCTGCAGCAACTCACCGGTGCCGAGGCGGCCATCGCCGTAAACAACAACGCCGCGGCCGTCTTCCTCGCCCTCTCTTCCCTCGCCCGCGACCGCGAGGTGATCCTCTCCCGCGGGCAGGCCGTGGAGATCGGCGGCGGCTTCCGCATCCCCGACGTGATGCGCCAGTCGGATGCCCGCCTCGTCGAGGTGGGCACCACCAACCGCACCTACCTGCGCGACTACGAGTCAGCCGTCACGCCGGACACGGCGGCCATCATGCGCGTCCCCGCCAGCAACTTCCGCATCGTGGGCTTCACGGAGACGCCGCCGATCCAGGACCTGGCCCGCCTGGCCCACGAGCACGGCCTCCTGCTCCTCGACGACCTGGGCTCCGGCTGCCTCTTGGACACTACC
>DAOUMF010000207.1:0-10610 GCA_034411955.1 Dehalococcoidia bacterium | reverse complement strand
CCGAGATTCAGCGCGTCCTCAAGCCGGGCGGGAGCTTCCTGGCCGCCGATCTCGCGGCGCGGAGCGATTCGCTGATCGGGCGCCTGATGTCGGCGCTGATCGGCCACCACGGGATACACAGTGACGTCTCGGAGCTGACGGCGATGCTGCAAGACGCTGGCTTTGGCGAGGTGGAGGAGGTCAAGACGAGGTACAAACAAATCCTCTTCGTCCGCGGGAGAGCGGAGAAGGGCGCGAGCACCTCCAAGGCTTAGCCCCATGCCCACCTACCGCGTCTACTACGCCGAGCGGATGCCCCGCGGGGCCGGCGACTGGATGCGGGCCTTAGCGGCCCGCCGCCCCGACGCGGACCCGGAGGAGATACGTCACAGGGAGGTGGAGTGGGAGGAGGAGGTGGAGGCCGGCAGCCCGGCGGACGCGCTCGACGCCTTCTTCCGGGAGCACGTGCCGGACCGCACGCAGGTGATGTGGATGGACGAGACGGGCCAGAGTCACGAGCTCCAGGGCCTTGAGGACTACGACCCTGAGAAGACCTACATCTGGATCGAGGACGACAAGCTGATGGAGTACCAGGGCGTGGACGAGACGACGCCGGGCATGGTCACCTGCCCCCTCTGCGGCGGCGAGGGTGAGGTGCTGGCCGAGGTGGCGGAGGAGTTCACTGTCGAGGACGAAGAGGAGGAGGGCTGGGGATAAGGGGTTGACACAACGCGATGACGGCGTAGAATGAGAACAAACATTCGCCACAACAGGGAGGAGCACTGTGCAACAAGCCCAAGCGCTTGAGCGGCGAAGCCTTGGCATCACCGGCAACCCTGATTACGATGGCGAACCCTTCACGGACTTTTCCTTGGTTACTCCCAATACTGACATCGAAACGCTAAACCTCAACTGGCGGGAGCGTGATCTACCGGAGCGAGAGCGAACCAAACACGTTCATCGCCTGCATCCCTATCTCGGAAAGTTTGTGCCGCAGCTCGTAGAGACATTCCTGCGCAAGTACCAGCCGCGCATCGTCTGTGATCCGTTTTGCGGCTCCGGGACAACGCTCGTAGAGGCGAACGCTGTGGGCATAGCCTCCGTTGGCTGCGACATTTCGCCGTTCAACTGCCTGCTGTCGAAGGTGAAGACGGACTCCTACGACCTTGAGCTCCTTGAGCGCGAGATTTCCGACATCCTGCGCCGGCTGAGGGACGGGCCACAATTGCCGTTGATTGGTGTGCTCCGTGAGACAGAGGACTACCTATCGAAATGGTATGCGCCCAGGGCGAGGCAGGAGTTGTTCCGTTATCGTTCATTCATTCCAGACTACGGATACCAAGACGTTCTGAAGGTAATTCTCTCGCGCGCTGCGCGCTCGGCTCGGCTTACTACACACTTCGATCTGGATTTTCCCAAGAATCCGACACTTGGGGAGTATTACTGCCATAAGCACGGAAGAACATGTCGGCCAACCGATCAGGCCCTCAAGTTTCTTACTCGCTATAGCTTGGACACGCTCCGCCGGATCAGGCAGTTCGCGAGCCTCCGCACCGGCGCCTCAGTGACGATAATTCCCGGCGACGCACGCACCATAGACTTCCCCGAATGCGACATGGTCATAACTTCTCCGCCGTACGTCGGCCTGATCGACTACCACGAACAACACCGCTATGCGTATGAGCTTCTGGGGCTTGACGGGTACGAGGAATTGGAGATCGGTGCCTCGCGAAAGGGAAACTCTGAGAAGGCGGCCAGGAAGTACATTGAAGAGATGGGTGAATGCTTCTCCAACGTGGCGCGGTCCATGCCGCCGGGCGGCCGGATGGTCGTGGTAGTCCACGACAGACGGGATCTGTACGAAGGTCTCGCCGCCAAACTGGGCTACACGGTTGAATACCGGTTGCAGCGCCACGTCAACCGCAGGACCGGCCGCCGAGCGGGCGATTTCTTTGAGGATGTGATCGTGTGGCGGGTGTGATCAGCGAGAGTGCTCGTGACGAGATTCTTCGGTATCTCCGAACGTTCATGGCGAATGCGATTTCAGCCATTCGTCCAGTATCGAGAGCCGCGCATGAATTCAGACCGACGCGGAGTTCTGATGAAGAAGGAGATATCAAGCCGTTCCACGAAGCGCTCGTTCCCGAGGGTGTTCTGCGCACCAGCGACTTCGAACGCTCGTTTTCAACTTCGCTGGGCACAACGTTTGAGGAAGTCGCGAAAATCATTGGCGCAGAGCGGTTCGAGGAATCACGGCGAGGATTCAGGTTGCAGGTATCGATTCCGAGAGTTGCCCTGGACACCATCGATGGCATCATGTCGGATATCTCGAGCGATGGGATGAGCGGCCGGTACCTTGACTTCATTCAGTCGGTGGCTCAGGCGTATCGTGGAGATGCTGTCAACAGGCGTCCGCTGACAATCGACCTCTATCTCCGCGAAAGTGAAGGGATTGAGCACTTCTTCGAAATGAAGAGCCCGAAGCCGAACAAGGATGGTGCGGTTGGTGCAGTCAGGAAGCTACTGACCGCTCACGGAGTCAGAGGAGCGGGCCCGCCTAGGGTCAACTCATACTACGCGATGGCATATAACCCTTACGGCGATACGCGAGGGTTGTACACCGAAAGCGTGGCGCGCAAGTATCTGGACTTCAACAACATGGTGCTTGTTGGCAGCGAGTTCTGGGACTTTGTTGGCGGAATAGGCACGTATCCGGAAGTGCTGGAACTGTACGGGATAGTCGGCCGGGAGCTAGGTCCGCAAGTCTGGCAAGCTATCACGGGCTTCACATGATCGCCTTCATCTCCGTATCGGACAAGACCGGCGTCCAGGAGTTCGCACGCGGCCTCGCGGAGCTGGGGTTCGATATCTACTCCACCGGCGGCACCCAGCGGGCCCTCGCCGACGCCGGCATCCCCGTCCAAGGCGTCTCTTCCCTCACCGGCTTCCCGGAGATCCTGGACGGCCGCGTCAAGACCCTCCATCCGATGGTGCACGGGGGCATTCTCGCCCGCCGCGACCGGCCGGAGCACATGGAGGAGCTGGCCCGCAGCAACATCCCGGCAGTGGATCTGGTCTGCGTGAACCTCTACCCGTTCGTGGAGACGGTGGCCTCTGGCGCCGGCCACGACGAATGCCTGGAGCAGATCGACATCGGCGGCCCCACCATGGTCCGCGCCGCCGCCAAGAACTACCCCTTCGTCCTCGTCCTCGTCGACCCGGCCGACTACGCCGAGGCGCTGGACCGGCTGCGCGCGGCGGAGGGAGACCCCAGCGGCGTGCCCCTGGAGTTCCGCCGTCGCCTTGCCCAGAAGGCGTTCCAGCACACCGCCCACTACGACACCGCCATCGCCCGGTACCTGCGAGGGGACGAGCGTGCGTTCCCCGAGCGCCTGACAGTGGCCCTGGACAAGGCGCTGGATCTGCGCTACGGCGAGAACCCCCATCAGCGTGCCGCCCTCTACCGCGAGCAGGGGACAGGCCTTCCTGACGGCATCGTCGCCGCCGAGAAGCTGCACGGGCTCGACCTCTCCTACATCAACGCTATGGACGCCGACGCCGCCTGGCAGGCGGTCATGGAGTTCACCGACCCCGCGGTCGTCATCGTCAAACACGCCAACCCCTGCGGCATCGCCACCCACTCAGACATCGCTGAGGCCTACCGCCGGGCCTTCGATTGCGACCCGATATCGCCGTTTGGGGGGATCATCGCCGCCAACAGGCCGGTGACGGAGGAGACGGTGGCGGCGATGAAAGGGATGCGCTACGACGTCATCGTGGCCCCGGACTACGACGAGGCGGCCCTGGAGCGGCTGCGCAAGCGCCGCGACCTCCGCATCCTGCGCATGCCGGAGGGAGCAGCGGCCCACGGCTGGGACTACCGCCGCGTCTCCGGCGGCGTCCTGGTTCAGGAGAGCGACCACTACCCGGACGATGAGATGGAGCTGCGGGTGGTGACCAAGCGGGCGCCCACCGCGGTGGAGCTGGCCGACCTGCGCTTCGCCTGGAAGGCGGTGAAGCACGTCAAGTCCAACGCCATCGTCATCGCCAGGGACGGGGCCACTGTGGGCATCGGCGGCGGACAGCAGAACCGCAAGGCGCCGGTGGAGCTAGCGCTGCGCCTCGCCGGTGAGAGGGCCAAGGGCGCCGTCCTGGCTTCGGACGCCTTCTTCCCCTTCGCCCGCGACGACGCCGTGGAGATCGCCTGTCGGGCCGGCGTCACCGCCATCATTCAGCCCGGCGGCGCCATTCGCGACCAGGAGGCGACTGAGGTGTGCGACGAGTACGGTGTGGCCATGGTGTTCACCGGCGTGCGCCACTTCCGTCACTAGCCTTGGCTCCCGAGCGCAATATCGGTCGGCTCCAGGAGATGGTAGCCGACCTGGCCCCCGCCGACCGCGAGCTGTTCGAGCGGCTGTTCCGTCTGACCGTGAGCGAGGGCCGTCTGCGGGCGCCCGAGAGCATGCGCGGCTGGGTGGAGGAACGTTTCGGGGGCGTGGAGGAGGTGGAGCGGCAGACGCTGGTTCGGCTGGCCAACCGCTGGACGGGGGAGGAGACGGCCTTCAACCCGCTGCGAGGACGCCGGCCGCGGCAGACGAGAGCGCCTAGCCCGCAGCGGGGGGACGGCGATCCCCTGGCCCGGCCGCTGGAGTTGACCCCGGAGGACGTGTTCGGCCGCATTCAGGGGGAGCACTGCCTGACGGCGGCCAACGTGGCCAAGGCCGTCGGCTGGCACGGAATCATCATCTTCTCGGAACCTGACCCTCTGGCCTTCACTCTAGAGTCGTTGCGCGACTGCCTGGAGACGGCCCGCCGCTGGTGGCGGGCCGTCCATGACCGGGATCCCGGGGCTGTCTACCCGCTGCTGTTCTGGAACTGCGGGGCGGCCGCCGGGGCGTCCCTCCGCCACGCCCACGTCCAGGTGATGCTGGCCCGCGGCCGCCCCTTCGCCGGCATCGAGCGGCTGCGCGCTGCGGCCCAGCAATACCGAGCGACCTATAGCTCCGACTACTTCCGCGATCTCGTCCGCGTCCACGCTGCCCTGGGCTGCGCCTTCATTCGGGAGGGTGTCGCCGTGCTCGCCTCGCTGGTGCCGATGAAGGAGCGGGAGGCCACCCTCATCGCGCCCGCGCCGGCGGATGGACTGGCCGACGTGCTGTACGCCGTCCTCGACTGTTACCGCGGCCGGCTTGCGGTGCGCTCCTTCAATCTGGCGTTGTTCGATCTGCCCCTGGCGGCGACGGAGGAGGATTGGCAGCGGTTCCCCCTGGTGATTCGGCTGGTGCAGCGCGGCGGCTCCGGTGGGCAAGCGTCCGACATCGGCGGCATGGAGCTGTTCGCCGCCAGCGTCGTCTCCCACGACCCGTTCGAACTGGCGGAGGCGCTGGCTGCTTCACTGGAGGGGTAGCGATGACCGGTGAAGGGGGCGGAGGCCGCTCTTGGTTCCCTTGACAGAAAACAATGGCAACTTGATACTAGTTCATGGCCTCGATAGAGCCCCTTCGCTAAATAAGTTCACAATCAGAAGGCGCAGCGGTCCTCGCTTGGGCGGACCAGGTAGGAAGGACGCGCGGTATGCCCCCCTTGGACATTCTGTTTCGCCAGGTTCCGGAAGGGATGGAGTTCATCGCGGTTCTACTCGCCATCCTCGGCTCACTGGCGATCATGGTGCTGTTTGGCGCTTGGTGGTCTCGGTGAGGAGAGGATAGGTGTCGGTAACCGGGGAGCCGGGAAAGCCGCGAAACTGGCAGGAACGGCTTCAGCTCATACAGGACCGCATCCACGACAAGCTATTCCACAACTACATCTGGCAGTCCGTCTTCCGCTCCGGCTACCCCAGCACTCCTCGCAACCAGATGCTAGTGGTGGCGACCAACGTCTTTCTCCACCTCCACCCCACGCGTCTCCACCGCACCCACGTGAAGATCACTCACACGTACTGTCTGGGTGGCCTCACTTTCTTCATGTTCATAATCCTTACGGTGACCGGCGTGCTGCTCATGTTCTACTACGTGCCCGATGTGAACCGGGCCTATCAGGACATCGCTGCCCTGGAGACGAACATAAGGTTCGGGCTCCTGATGCGGAACATGCACCGCTGGACGGCCCACGCCATGGTGATCCTCGTGTTCCTGCACATGATGCGGGTGTTTTACACCGGTGCCTACAAGCCGCCGCGCGAGTTCAACTGGGTGGTGGGCGTCATCCTGCTCGTGCTGACCCTTCTCCTGAGCTTCACCGGCTATTTGCTGCCCTGGGACCAACTCGCCCTGTGGGCGGTCACGGTCGGCCACGGCATCGGCGGCTCCACCCCCTACCTGGGGGAGGAGGTGCAGACCGTACTGTTCGGCGGCTTCGAGATCGGCCAGCCGGCGCTCATCCGCTTCTACACCCTGCACGTCCTGGGCTTGCCCCTGCTCGCCGCCATAATGATGGCCGTCCACTTCTGGCGCGTCCGGCGTGACGGCGGAATGGCGCGACCACTGTAGGAGACTAGGAACGAAGGTATGGCCCTAGAGGCCCAGCGAGAAGCGGCCCCAGCCTTGGCCAGGCCCCGACCCAAGCGAGAGCGGGAAGAAGAGGTGATGGTCTGGCCGGAACTCGTATTCATCGAGTTCATCGCCGCGACCCTGTTCACCGTCACCTTTCTCATCGTCTCGGTGTTCATCAATGCGCCTCTCCTGAACCGGGCCAACCTGAACGTAACTCCAAACCCGTCAAAGGCCCCCTGGTACTTCCTCAACCTCCAGGAACTCCTCCTCCATATGGACAAGGCCTGGGCCGGTGTGCTGGTGCCCACCATCGCCCTCATCTTCCTCGCCGTCGTACCCTACATCGACCGCGGCCGTCACATGCAGGGCTTGTGGTTCGGCACCAGATACTCGGCCCGTATCACCGCCATCACCGCCCTCTACGCGATCATCGTCAGCTTCGGCCTCGTCGCCGTCGACGCCGGCGACACCACCGGGACCGAGCGACTCACCAGCTGGATCCCAGCCTGCTCCGAGGACGCCGTCCACGCTGGCTGGCCCTGCCTGCGGGACGAGCCGGGTGCCGAGCACGAGGGCATCCTCTCCACCAAGGACTTCGCCAAGCGGCTGGAGTTCTCCGTCGGCCACCTCGATTGGCCGAAGGACTTCTCCCGTGTGCCCTGGCCGTTCAATAGAGAAAACGAAGATGGCTGGTCGATAACGGATCCGAAAGGTTGGGGGGATTGGAATCTTGGCGGTATCGGACTGCCCAACATCCACGGGTGGGGTGGTGAACACCTCAACATCCCCAGTGCCGTGGCGGAGCAGGTAATCCCTCTTGGCGCCATCGCCTTCTTCGCCGTGCTCATAATCTATGCCCTCTTCCGATTGGGCTGGTTGCGGACAAGGCGCGACGTGATGATCGTGATGTTCACGGGGGTGATGGCGGGGTATCTGGCCCTGACCCTGGTGGGCAGCTTCTTCCGCGGTCCCGGGCAGGACCTCATAGCGCCCTGGGATATCAAGGTTGACGAGGGGTAAAGAGAGGTGAGACGGCATGGAATCTGAGACTCAGGAGCCGCAGGGGGAGGAAGCGAAGGAGCAGCCGGAGGCTGCGGCTGACGCCCACCCTGCGCTTGAGCAGACCGTCGACACGCCGGTGGCCAGGCCGGTGCCGGCGCGGCCACACCTCACCCGGCGAGTGTTCATACTGGGGGGCTTCTGGAGCACCCTTGGCCTTGCCTTGGTGGGGTTGATGGGCCCCTCGCTGGACTTCGCCTGGACTCGCGATCCGGCTGGCGGCGCCCGCACGGTGAGCGTGCCCAAAGGGAGCGTCCCCAAGCCGGGCGATGACCCGGTACGCATTCCCGAGGGTAGGTTCTTCCTCGTCAACCTGGAGCCCGGGATTACCCCCAACGGGGAGAAGACCGAGGGCGGGCTGCTCGCCCTCTGGCAGAAGTGCCCCCACCTCGGCTGTACCGTGCCCTGGCGACCCGACTTCACCTACGGGGGCCACACCGGCTGGTTCCGCTGCCCCTGCCACGGCTCCACCTTCACCAAGGAAGGTGGCATTCTCGTCTTCGGCCCGTCGTCCCGTCCCATGGATCGCTTCTCCCTGGAGGTGCAGGACGACGGCTCCGTCGTCGTGGTCACCGGTGTATCCGAGGCGCAGAAGGGCAGCGCGGACAACCCATCCAGGACTGTCCCCTACGGAGCCTAGAAGTTTGACGAGGGTGAAAGGAAAGGCGTCCGCGGCCCGATGAACACCAGCAAGCAGGTCAACGCGATGATCGGGTTGCTGTTCGTGTTCCTAGTGGGCACCCTGATGTACTGGATGTGGGACGCGGGCTTCGATGTGGCAGGTCTTAGGGTCAGCGCCCGCGGCTACGACGCAGAGCAGCGTCAGATCCTCAAGAACGCGGAACGCGGCGGCGCAGTGTTTGGGGAGAATTGTCGAAATTGCCACGGCATCCATGGCTTGGCCGCCCAGGAGAGCTCCCGCCTGCCGGGTCTTCCTCTCAACACGCAGTTGAACCGGCCAGTGGACTCTGAGACCGGGCTGGTCAACCTTGGAGAGCTGATCAGCCGGCAGAACATCGTCCGCGACACCATCACTTGTGGCCGCGTCGGCACTCTTATGCCGACCTGGTCGGAGGATCAGGGCGGGCCCCTGAACAATTTCCTGATCCAGCAACTGGTTACCCTAATCACCGGTGCCACGCCCGGTCTGGACCCCCCGGACGACCTGAACGCCGTCAGCGAGCGGGGCTGGGAGGCGGCAGTGGAAGCGGCCAACCACGCCGACATGCTGGAAGGTAAGCAACTCGCCCGCGCAGTCGGCCCGGAGGATACCGTGCTGGCCCTCACCGATGCCCAGCAGTTCACCGTTGGCAGCCTCCTCCGCATCGATAGTGAAGTGGTGTTGCTCGTCGATGCCCCTGCCAGCAGCACCCTGCTGGAAGACATCACCGCCGACCAGACGGACCTGCCTGTGGACAGAGCCGGGGAACTGTTCCGGAGCGGGGACATCGTACAGGTTGGTTCGGAGCGGATGCGAGTGGTCTCCGCCTCCGATGATACCCTGCGCGTGGAGCGGGCGCTGGAGGGTACCAATGCCAGAGGACATCGTGTGACGGCCACAGTGTTCGAGCTCGGGGATGAGATACTGGTGGAGCGGGCAGCCTTCGGCACACAGGGCCAGGAGCATGAGGCGGGTGCCCAGGTCTACGCAGGCCCTCTGGAGCCGCCTTCGGGCGCGCTCACGGGCCAGGAAGGCACCCCGCCTTGCGGACAGCGGTTCGGCGCAGGCGCTGCCACCCCGCCCCCTTCCCCGACACCTACTCCATGATGGCCTGACGTCCATCCCCATCGCGTCCGGCGACAGCGGTACGATCACCTTCCGCTTCGGTGAGCCCGGCACTTTCGACTTCCGCTGCGGCCCCCCCGGCTCGTGTTGACGGGCAAGATCGTCGTCTCCCACTAATTGCCGCCGCCCTGACGCAGCGCTCGTGCAATCCAGAAGCGCGTCCGCGCCGTTGTATTAGGTAGAGATCCCTTAGATCAGGAGGCATCGCTTAATGTCCGTCTTTTCTTCTGTCCGTAGCCGCGTCTTCGTGGCGTCGCTGGTGCTCGGCGCGGCCCTGTTGGTGGCAGCGGCCTGCTCGGGTGACGGCGACGGTGGGGGGACGCCAACTGGTGGCGGCCAGGCTCCCGCTACTGACGAGACGCCAGCGGGCGGCGGCGCGACGGCGGAAATCAGCATGATCCCCACTATTCAGTTCGACACGGCGGAGTTGACCATCGCGGCCGATACGGACGTGACCATCACCGTCGACAACACCGATCCCGGCATCCCCCACAACTTCGTCGTCTACGCGAGTCGAGATGCCGCCGAGAGCGGAGAGGACCCGCTGGCCGCCACCGAGATCTGCGATGGTCCCTGCACCGACACGGTGACCCAGAACCTTAGCGCCGGCCAGTACTTCTTCCGCTGCGACGTGCACCCCTCCCAGATGACCGGAACGCTCGTCGTCGAGTAGATTCGGTTGACGTCCGCGTAACACTTGCGCTATATTCGCGGCTGGGCCTGCCTGAGGCGGGTTCCATACCTTCGGGGAGGATGAGAAGCAGTGGCTAACCAGGTAGGCAAGCGGTACCAGTGCGCGAAGTGCGGCGCGGAGATTATCGTTACCAAAGGTGGCGAAGGCAACCTGAGCTGCTGCGATCAGCAGATGCAGCTGAAGCAGTAGGGAGTGGTAAGCCGTGGCCAACCAGCTAGGCAAGCGGTTCCAGTGTGAGTCCTGCGGCACCGAGGTGCTGTGCATCAAGGCCAGCGAAGGCTCTGTCGCCTGCTGCGGCAAGCCTATGGAGCTGATGCAGCCTAAGGTGCTGCCCTCGGCCGACTAGGGCCGCGGATATCTATCGTTTAGCGGCCGGTCCTCTCTTGGACTTGGGCAGCCGCTTGGCCCCCTTTTCGGCCGGAAAGAGGCTCTCCCCCAGCGGCGTCACGCCGCCTAGGGTGCTGCCGCCCACCTCTCCTGACTCTTGGTAGCGGCGAAGATACTCTTCGCTCACGAAGAACATTCATATGCAGAAGCCGTCCCGGGCTATGTCCTCGTGGTGCCGCTCGCAGGGGCAGATCTTCTTGCGATCCTCATCAGG
>DAOUMF010000206.1:0-8283 GCA_034411955.1 Dehalococcoidia bacterium | reverse complement strand
TTGCTCCGGGGGAACGTACGCGCGGAGGGTGCCGAAGGCCAGCGAGTGCATCAGCAGCCTGACGTGCTCGCCCTGGGGCAGGCGCTCGCGGATGGCGTCTATCACCTTGCCCCGCTTAGCGTCGTCGGCGGCGTTCGTGTTGAAGAACACCGCCTGCCTGCCCATGTCCTGAATAGCGTCGATGATGCGCTGTGCCTGCGGCAGGGTGGCCCGCAAGTCCAGGTGGACGCCGAAGATGTTCATGCCGGAGCGCGCCAGCTCCAGAGCTGTGCCGGCGCCGTGCCCGCTGGAGGCGCCCAAGATGAGCGCCCACCTGTCTCTAAGGTTCTCGATCACGAAGCCTCCTAACGAATCCACTGCGGCAGCCGTTGGGGTCAGCTCAGGGACAGCGATCGCAGATACTGCTTGAGGGCGGGTCCGCTGTCCTCCCGACGCAACGCCAGGGCTACTGACGCTTCCAGCAGTCCCAGCGGACGGCCGGTATCGAACCGCTCACCCTTGAACTCGCATGCGAACAGTGGTTGGCCGGCCTCCAGCAACATCGCCAGGGTGTCCGTGAGCTGGATCTCGCCGCCGGCCCCGGGCGGCGTGCGCTCCAGCAGCGGCCAGATGTCTGCCGTCAGCACGTAGCGCCCAACGGTCGTCAGCTCCGAGGGCGCTTCCTCCAGCGACGGCTTCTCCACGATGGCGCGGACACGGTACACTCGCTCCTCCAGCGGCTCCGGGGTTATGACCCCGTAGTGCACCACCTCCTGCCGGGGCAGGCGCTGCACGGCGATGACGCTGCCCCCGTGCCGCTGGTACACGTCCATGAGCTGGCGGATGGCGGGCACATCGGTGACGATGATGTCGTCGGGGAAGAACAGGGCGAAGGGTTCGTCGCCCACGACGTGATGGGTCATAAGGACGGCGTGGGCTATGCCGAGACGCTCTTTCTGCCGGACGAATGACATGTCCACCAGGTCGGCCACCCGCTGTACCTCCCGCAGTTCCGGCTCCTTCCCCGCGCTCTCCAGGAGCTGTTCCAGCTCAGGGTTGCGGTCGAAGTGATCTTCCACGGACCGCTTCGTGCCGGCGGTGACGATGGTCACGTGGTGCAGTCCCGCCGCTGCCGCCTCCTCAACGACGTACTGAATTGCGGGCTTGTCCACAAGGGGCAGCATCTCTTTGGGCACCGCCTTCGTCGCCGGCAGGAAACGGGTCCCATGGCCGGCGGCCAGGATTACCGCCTTGCGGATCGTCATGGGGAGGGGCGCTCCTTTCCGATGCTTGACGGCAGGCCAGCCTATCTGCGGGTAGTCTACATCAGGGGTGGCCTGCTAGCAACCGAAGGCGGTTGTCGGCCTCTGCGAGGCATTCTCGGGCAGGTGGCGCCATCTACGGTCAACCAGGAGCGTCACGGCTCTGCCACATCCCGCTATTTCCACCGTCGGATTCGCCTTGACAGCACGGAGCGGCCCCGTGATAGGATAACTCGCGGTCGTGCTAGACGGGGAGCTAGCGGTGCCCTGTACCCGCAATCCGCTATAGCGGGGTTGAACTCCCGCTCGAGGTCTGGTCTCTGCAGGGACTGCCTTTGATAAGCGGCGTTGAGGACACGGCCCTGCGCGGCGAGGTGCCACGAACCCCGTCAGGCCCGGAAGGGAGCAGCGGTAAGTGGTGAGCTTCGGGTGCCGTGGGCAAACCGGGTCGGAGCTGGCTGTTAAGGGCAAGCCTGCGGTGCCGGATCGACGGTGGGTGCACGACCGCTATATTGGAGGTCTGTACGCGTAAAGCGAGGTGAGTTTGCCGAAACCCCGCACCGGGGCGAACCGTTTAGACTCCAGACGAACGAAGAAGAGCAACCAACCGTCCCACGTCATAACTCGCTCACACAACGGCCGCCTTCACCTGGCCCTCATGGTGGCCCTGGCTGCCGTGGGCATTGCAGTTATGGCTTTCCCTCTCGCCCGTCCCCGCGTCCGCGCGGAGGACCCCACGGGCCAGCCAGTCCTTGTCGTAGCTGGTGGCCTCTCCGCGGCCCTGCATTCCCAGGCCGAGACGGTGGTCAGCGCCCTCACGCAGGCTGAGCCGACGCCCACGCCGCGAGCGCAGGCCTCTTCGCAGAGCTTGGATGAAATCAGCGGCGGCTTCCTGGTGCCTCGTTCCCTGCTGACCGCCGCTGCCCATGTCTTGGTTCGGGGAGCTCTGGCCGCGCCGGAAGGCCAGCAGGGCCTGGTCATGGAGATGGGGCCGCCTGTGCGCTTCACCCTCCACCAGGGGAGCCTCCCTTCCAATGTCTTCTCCACTCGGCCTACGGTGGGCAGCGCCCTGAGCGCCCTCGGCGCCGACTTCAGCCGCCATGATCTCGTTTGGCCACCGCCGGAGACGTCCCTGACGGCGGGCCTTCATGTGTTCGTACAGCGCGCAAAAGCGGTCACCCTCAGCGTGGGCGGCGACGAGCCGGCTCGGGTACACACCCACGCCGACACGGTGGGCGACCTGCTGGCCGAGCGCGGCATCGAGCTCTCAAAGGACGATAGCGTTGCGCCCGCGCTCTCCACCCCCATGCGCGACGGTTTGGTCATCTCGGTGACTGTCGTCCGTGAGATCACCGAGTTCGAAGACACGGCGATCCCGTTCGGGACCATCTACCGCGACGACCCGTCATACCTTGAGGGCGAGTACATACTGGTGCAGGAAGGGGAGGATGGCTTCGTGCGGCGGGAGTACTCCGTGGTTTACGAGAACGGCGAGGAGGTCAGCTGGGAGCTGCTGTCGGAGATGGTGGTGGCACCCACGTACCGTATCGTCGCCCAGGGAACGGCGGTGGTCGCCGCTGCGGTTGCCGCGCCGGTTGCCACCCCCGTCGCCCCACCTGACAGCGACCCCCAGTGCGCGCGCACCCTTACCGTCTGGGCCACGTGGTACACGGCATCCAGCGCGGGTGGGGCCGGTGTTACCGCCACCGGCACGACCGTACAAAAGGGCACGGTGGCCGTGGATCCCAGCGTCATCCCTCTGGGCACGCGCATGTACATCCCCGGCTACGGCTACGGCGTGGCCGAGGACACCGGCAGCGCCATCATCGGAAACATCATCGACCTTGGCTACGGCCCCGGCGACGTCATGGACTGGCGCAGCGGCTGGGCGGAGATCTGCATCCTGAACTGACCTGCCCTCGATGTGCCGCCTGGCGTATGATGGCGGCGTGGAGGGATCGTCGAGGCGCCGCCGCAAAGCATTGGGCCAGCACTGGCTGGTGGACCGTCGCATCCTCACCCGCATCGCCAGGGCGGCGGATTTTACCCCCGACGATACGGTGGTGGAGGTGGGCCCCGGCACTGGCCTGCTCACCGAGCGGCTGGCCCGGCGCACCTCCCGCCTCATCGCCGTCGAGGTCGATCCGGACCTCGCGGCCGCCCTACGGCAGCGGTTTCATGGCCGCGACAACGTGTCGGTGCTGGAGTGGGACGTCCTCTCGCTGGACCCGGAGGAGATCATGTCGCGGGGCGGCGGCCGGCCGCCCTACGTCGTCGCCGGTAACCTGCCGTACTCCATCGGCTCCGCCATCGTCCGGCACTTCCTGGCCGCCCACGCCCAGCCTCGCTGGCTCCTCGTTACCCTGCAATCGGAGGTGGCCCACAACATGGCTGCCGAGCCCGGCCGCATGTCCTTCCTCAGCGTGGAGACCCAGTACTACGCCAGGCCGCGGGTCCTATTCGAGATCCCGCCCCAGGCCTTCCGGCCCTCGCCCAAGGTGAGGTCCGCCGTCCTCCGCCTGGATGTCCTGGACGGCCCCGCTGTGGAGGTGGACGATCGGGAGGCGTTCTTCCGGTTGGTGCAGGCCGGCTTCGCCGCCCCCCGCAAGCACCTCCGCAACGCCCTGGCTATCGGTCTGAAGTGCCGTCCCGCGGAGGCCGAGCCGATGCTGGCCGAGGCTGGCCTCGATCCCATCCGCCGCGCCCAGACCCTCAGCCTGAACGAGTGGGCTGCCCTCTATCGCGCCTTCCGGCGCCCGACGGCCGCCGTTCCGCAGTAGCCGCTATGCGCCTCCGCGCCTCCGCCAAGATCAACTGGACACTCGAGGTGCTGGGCCGTCGCGGCGATGGCTACCATGAGGTGCGGACCATCGTCCAGACGGTCGAGCCCTGCGACACTCTGGAGGTCACCCCAGGCGACCGGCTCGAGCTGGAAGGGGAAGGGGCGCACCAGCCTTCCCAGGACGACCTCATCCTGCGAGCGGCTGCCCTCCTCGGGCGAGGAGGCGAGGCGGGCGCCCACATCCGCCTCAGCAAGCGCGTCCCCGTGGCCGCCGGCCTGGGCGGCGGCAGCTCCGACGCGGCGGCCGCATTGCGCGGTCTCAACGAGCTGTGGCGCCTGGACTGCGACGACGCCCGCCTGGCGGGGATGGGCGCGGAGATCGGCTCGGACGTGGCGTTCTTCATATCGGGCGGCACCGCCCTGGCCGAGGGGCGCGGCGAACGCGTCACGCCTCTGCCGGACATCCCGTCTGTCTGGCTGGTGCTGCTGGTGCCCCCTTTGAGCCTGCCCGATAAGACGAAGCGAATGTACGCCGCCCTCACGCCGGCCGACTTCACCGACGGCGCCCGCACGGACGACCTGCTGCGCCGCCGCCACCGGGGCCTTCCCATCGCTGACTCGGACCTCTACAACGCCTTCCAGCGCGTGGCCTACGCTGTGTTCGAGGAGCTGAGCGTGTACCGCGATGCCCTCATGGCCGCGGGCGCCCGCCGGGTGCACCTGGCTGGCTCCGGCCCCACCCTGTTCGCCCTGGGCCCGGACGAGGCTGCGGCGCGGGCGATGCACGAGCGGCTCCACCTGCCCGCCGCGCAGGCGCTGGTGGTACGTACGCTGACCGCGGCGGAAGCGCGGGCTATGGAGGGGTAGCCGGTGGCCGAGGTCTTCTCCGGCTTCGTGGTGGGCTACGCCTTTTCCCTGCTGTTCACCGCCGTGGCCGCCGTCATGATCATCGAGGCCCGCGGCCGCGTGCCATATCTGGCCAAGGCCATCGCGCCCAACATCAGCGCCGTGCAGCTCGCAGTCCCTATCTCACTTCTCGCCTTCCTGGTTTGGACGATGGTGGGCCTGCTCCTTGGCCTAGCGTATCGGGCGGCGCGGCTGAACCTGGCGGGCGGCGGCCTGGGCAGCCCCAACTGGCCCTTCACCCTGGCCGTCCTCATGGCCACCCTCGCCTTCGTGGGCGTCGTCTACTACACCTGGCGGCGACTGCCCTGGCGCGTGCTCATGATGGCGCTGGCCTTCGCGGGGATGTTCGCCTGGGGGATGCCCCACATGGCGGAGCTGGGCCTGTGACCGGTTGAGACTGAGCCGTGCGCAGGTTAGCATAGGGATGGACTTCACGTTAACGGAAGGGTTTATCGAGCTCTATGCCCGGCTCCATCGTAGACATGCACGTGCACACGGTGCGCGGCGCTTCCGACTCCTCGCTCACGCCTGAGCAGCTCATCGAGGTGGCGCGCCGTATCGGCCTCACCGGCGTCAACATTTGCGAGCACGACCGTGTGTGGGACGTGCGCCAGATCGAGGAGTTCCGCCGGCAGAGCGGCCTGTTCGTCTCCCGCGGCATGGAGGTCTCCACCGACATGGGCCACATGATCGTCATCGGCCTCGACTCCTACCTGCCGGGTATCCGCAAGGCTACGGAGCTGCGGCGGGCTGTGGACGAGGCTGGGGGCTTCATGATCGTGGCTCATCCCTTCCGCCACTTCTTCGATCCCATCCATTTTCGCCGCGACGGCCGCCCTCCCTTCGAGATGACCCCCGAGGAGGCGGCCGAGCGCATGCCCGTGCTCCGGCTGGTGGACGAGGTGGAGGTGGCCAACGGCGGCTGCACCCCGCGGGAGAACCAGTTTGCCCTGCGCGTGGCCCGCGTCCTGGGCAAGCGCGGCATCGGCGCCAGCGACTGCCACTCCACTCAGGGCGTGGGCTGCTTCGTGACGGTGTTCGAGGAGGAGCTGCGCGACCAGGCCCATATGCTGGAGCTGCTGCGCGCCGGTCGCTACCGTGCCTGCGAGGGGCTGAACACCGGGCAGCTCCGCCCCTACGCCGAGCAGCGGCTGCGGGCGAAGTAGGCCCGTGCGTTCCGAGCATCCGCTCAATCCTGCTGCAGCTGCCGCCGGTTACGCCTCGGCGCATTTGCTACAATGACGGCATCGTACTGGCGTCCCCGCGCACTGAAGCACGCGGCTTCATAGAGTTGCAAGCTTCGGGCCGCGGGGGCATATCTTGAGAGCGACTTGAGCCGCACCTACGTTGCCCTGGACCTGGAGACAACGGGTCTCGACCCCCAGTCCGACGCCATCATCGAGGTCGGCGCCGTCAGGTTCACTCGCGAGGACGTCCTCGACCGCTTCTCTACCTTCGTCAACCCCCGCCGACCGATACCGGATCGCATCCAGGCCCTCACCGGCATCGGCCAGGCAGATGTCCAGGACGCTCCCCCGCTGGAGACCGTGGCGCCGGACGTGGAGGCGTTCATCGAGGGCTGCGTCCTCGTCGGCAGCAACGTCATCGGCTTCGACGCGCCGATGTTGGACGCCAACGGCATACGTCACGGCGGGGAGATGTACGACACCCACGATCTCGCGAACCTCCTCCTGCCCGGTCTAGTCGAATACGGTCTCGCCGCCCTCGCGCGCCACTTCGAGATCGAGATGCCGGTGCACCACCGCGCTCTCCCGGACGCCGAGACGTCCCGCCAGGTGTTGCTGGCGCTTTTCGGCCGCGCTGCCACCCTCCCGGCCGATCTCCTGTCGCAGGTTGCCGCCTGGCTGACGCCCACCGCCTGGCCCTGGCGCAACTTCTTCCGCGAGGCGTGGGACGACACCGCGGCCGGGGCCGAGGCGGAGCCGAGCTTCGCGTTGCCTCGCCCAGTTCCAGGGGAGCCGCTGCGCCCGGCCGAGCGCCGCCAGCCCGTCGACCCGCAGGAGGCCCTGGCTGTCCTCGCCTCCGCCCGCGACCGCTCCGACGTGCTCCCCGGCTTCGAGGAGCGGCCTCAGCAGCAGACCGCCCTGCGCGCCGTCACCCAGGCCCTCAACGCCGGTCATCGCCTGCTGCTGGAGGCTGGCACCGGCATCGGCAAGTCGCTGGCGTATCTCATCCCCGCTGCCCTCCATGCCAGGGTCAACGGCAGCCGGGTGGTAATCTCCACGGCCACCATCAACCTCCAGGAGCAGCTCACCGGTAAGGACATCCCGACCCTGGAGGCGCTTCTGCCCGCGGACCGCGAATTCGCGGCCTGCCAGCTCAAGGGCCGACGCAACTATCTCTGCCTGCGCCGCTTCCAGGCGCTGCGGACAAGCCCTAACCTCAGCGATGACGAGGCCCGCATCGCCTCCCGCATCCTCATCTGGCTAACCCAGACCGATACCGGCGACCGCTCCGAGCTGCGCCTCTCGCCCGGCGAGGAGGTTTTCTGGCGCCGCCTCTGCGCCGAAGGGGCCGACTGCAACGCCGACAACAGCCCCTTCGTCGTCGAAGGAACCTGCCTCCTCCAGCGGGCCCGCCAGCGGGCCGAGGCGGCCCACCTGGTGGTGGTGAACCACGCCCTCCTCCTCTCGGACATCGCGTACGGGGGACACGTCGTGCCGCTCTACGATCACCTGATCATCGACGAGGCGCACCACTTGGAGGAGGAGGCTACCCGCCAGTTCGGCTTCTCTGCCGGGGAGCGCGAGCTGGCCGACCTTCTGGACCGCAGCGAGGCCCTGCAGCGGGACATCGCGGCGGCTCTGCGCGGCAGCACCGCCGCTCTCGGCCCCGGCGCCCGCCTGACCAGCGTCGCTGAGGCGGTCGCCCGCGCCGCCGTCGCCGCCCGCCCCAGGGTCGCGGAGATGTCCTCGCAGGTGGGCGCCTTCCTCCAGCAGCACGCCTCCGCCGACGCCGGCGGCGGGGAGCAACCCTTGCTCGTCAACCGGGCCATGCGGGTGCAGCCGGATTGGTCGCGGGTGGAGATCGCGTGGGAGAACCTGCGTCTCGTCCTGCGCGACCTCACCGGGCTGCAGGAGGAGCTGGCGGATGCGCTCGGCGACAGCGCCGGCTTGGGGCCGGAGAGCCTGGAGCTTGTTTTGGCTGAGGCGGGAGCGCTTGCCCAGGAGACGAAGGACGTCTGCGACGGCCTGGCCGCAGCCATCGAGCTGGATGACCCGCAGCGGATAGTCTGGCTGGAGCTGGACCGCCGCGACGGCTCGCCGCTGGTGGCGTCCGCCCCCCTGCGGGTGGACGAGACGCTGCGCCAGCGGCTGTACGAGGGGCGGCGCT
>DAOUMF010000205.1:0-3608 GCA_034411955.1 Dehalococcoidia bacterium | reverse complement strand
GGCCTACCCCAAGCAGGGCGGCTTCCTTCTCGTGCGGTTGGAGCACCCGCCTTCGGGCACCCAGGAGGCGACAGTGTCGTTCGCAGGCGGGAGCTACCCCATGGTGGCGGACGGCGACGGCTGGCTGGCCGTCATCGGTCTGGCGACGGACTTCCCGGTGGGCGACTACACCGTGGAGGTGCTCGCCGACGGCGCCGCGGTCGGCTCGGCCCGTGTATCCGTGGCCGCGGGCGGCTACGAGCGGATCACGCTGACGGTGTCCCAGGAGACACTCGACCTGCTCTCGGACGCGGCGGCTATCGAGGAGGAGCGGCGGCTAGTGTTGGAGGCGTACGCCACGTTCACGCCGGAGCGGCTGTGGTCCGGGCCGTGGCTGACGCCCGTGGAGGGCTACGTCTCCAACGCCTTCGGTGTCCAGCGCTCCGTGAACGGCGGTCCGTTCGACACCCACGGCGGCACCGACATCGTAGCCGAGGGCGGCACGCCGGTGGTGGCGGCGGCCAGCGGCCGGGTGGTGCTGGCCCGGCCGCTCTACCTGTTTGGCAACTCGGTGATTATCGACCACGGCGCGGGGCTGCTCACCGGCTACCACCACCTGTCGTCGATAGCGGTGAGCGCGGGCCAAGAGATGACTAAGGGGGACCTCGTGGGCTACGTGGGGACGACAGGCTTCTCCTCCGGCGACCACCTGCACTGGGAGGCCCGCGTCCATGGGGTGAAGGTGGACGCGACGCTGCTGCCGCTGGCGCCCGTGGAACCCTAGCCGACCATCTCCCCCAGCTCGTGCATGACCAGGGCGGCGGCCACTATGCCCGCCGTCTCCGAGCGCAGGATGCGCGGCCCCAGGGACACCGGCACGCAGCCCGCCCCACGCGCCAACTCCACCTCCTCCTCCGCGAAGCCGCCCTCAGGCCCGACAAACAGGGAAACGGTCGCCGGACGCTCCTCAAGCGCGCGCAGATACGAGCCCAGGCCCAACGCTCGCTCGCCCTCCCAGGGGATGAGGCGCAGGCCGGGCCCTGTGCGCCGAGGCCTGGCCGAGCGCACCGCCTCCTCGAAGGGCAGGGGCGGATCGACGGCGGGGACGCGGCCTCGGCCGCACTGCTCGGCGGCCTCGCTGACGATGCGACGCCAGCGCTGCGTCCGTTCGGAGCCAGCCTCTGTTTTCACCTGGGCACGGCCGCTGAGCAGGGGCACGAATCGCGAGACCCCGATTTCCGTCCCTTTCTCCAGCACCAGCTCGAACCGTTGGGGCCGCAGCAGCGACTGGTACAGCACCAGTTCCAGGGAGGGCTCCGCCGGGGACGGCCTCTCGCCAACGACGAGGGCGGAGGCCGCGCGGGCGCTGACATCGCTCAGCTCCACCTCGTAGTCGCGGCCGAGGCCGTCGGCCAGGATCACGCGATCGCCGCGCTGGAGACGGAGGACCGTGGCCAGGCGCCGGGCCAGCTCCGGCGGCAGGACCACCTCGCGGCCGCCTACGCTCCCGGCCGGAACGAAGAACCTGCGCATGAGACAAGCGTCAAGGGTCGGCGGGCGAAGGTCAAGCCCGCTTCAGCACCACCATCGGCGGGGCCTGGCTCCGTCGCTTCACCGGCCGGTGCGCATCCGGCAGAGCCCGGATCGCGGCGATGGTCGGCTCGACGATGCCGCGCCATGTCTCGTCATCGATGTCCCTCAGGTAGCTGTAGGCCCGGCTCTCGACGCCCCACGCCAGCCTCTCCGGGCTCTCCTCGTAGCTGTGAGGCTCCAGCTCCTGCACGCCGGAGACTCTCAGGCCGGAGGCCGGCGCCAGCCGCCTCAGGTCGTCCGCGTTGCTGGCCCAGCCTCGCGGGCGCATCAGGCGCCGGCGCATCTCCTCCATCAGTTGCAGCGCCGGGTCCGGCTTGCCCACCGGCCTGTCGCCCCGCGGCAGCACCAGGTACAGCCCACCCGACCGCAGCACCCGCGCCACCTCCCGCAGCGCCGCCGCGATGTCCCCCACGTGGTGCAGAACCCAGACCGAATACGCCTGCTCGAACGCCGCCGCCGGGAAGGGTAGCCGAATCGCGTTTCCCCGGACGACCCGCCCTCCCAGGCGCGGCAGGGCGCGACTCAACATCTCGCGTGATCGGTCCACGCCCACGACCTGGAACCCCATCTCCATCAGCCCTGCTCCCACCACGCCCGTGCCAACGCCGATGTCGAGCGCCGGCCGTTTCTTATCCAGAAATGGTGCCAAGATGCGGGCCTGGTGCCGACCCCGCTCCAGCCCGCCGCGGGTCTCATCGTAGTGGGGAGCGATGAGATCGTAGTCACTGGGCCGCTCGCGCTCACCCATCTCCCCTCTCCCTCACTTGACCCCTACAACGGCCCGCCAGACGCCGTCCGTCTCCACTCCCTCCACTCTGAAGCCGGCCTCCGCCAGGACCCGGCCCAACCCGGCCAGGGCGTCCTCCAGAAAGCCGCTGACGATGAGGACGCCGCTGTCCTTGAGAGCGCTCCCGAAAGCCCCGGCCAGCCTTTCGATGGTGACACCGCTGATGTTGGCCACGATGAGGTCGAACCGCTCTCCCGCCACGCCCTCCGGGAGGGTGCCCTCCCGCACCTCCACCACGTCGCCCACGCCGTTGGCGACGGCGTTCTCGCGGGCGGCCTTCACCGCCTGAGGGTCGGTGTCCAGGGCGACGACGCGGCGGGCACCCAGCCTGGCGGCGGCCACGGCCAGGATGCCGGAGCCAGTGCCCAGGTCCAGCACTTCGTCGCCGTGGCGCACCTGGGTCTCCAGCGCCCGCAGGCACATCATCGTCGTCGGGTGCTGGCCGGTGCCGAACGCCATCCCCGGGTCGATCTCGATTACTGTATCTCCGGCCCTCGCCCTGTAGGTCGACCAGGAGGGCCTGATCAGCAGACGCCGCCCGACGCGTCGGGGCCGGAAGTAGCGCTTCCAAGAGTCCCGCCAGCGCTCCTCGGGCAGGCGGCGGGCGCGCCGCCAGCGGGGCGAGCGCTGCAGCGGCGCGAAGCGAAGGGCCAGGCGGAGGGAGCGGCGGACGCGGACGGAGTCGGCGCCGGCCGGTAGGTAGCCCTTCACCAGGGCGGGCCCGTCCCCGTCCACGACGTAGCCGTCGCCCAGGGGCAGGACAGCGGGCTCGATGGCGACGCCGCCGGGGCAGTGCTGCCGGAAGGCGTCGGCGACGGTCTCGGCGTCGATGCCCGCCACCTCCACGGCGATCTCCAGCCAGTTGGAGACCGCGGCGGGCGGGATGGCCGTATCGGCGGACAGCGGCGCGGGCGACAGGTCAGATTCTTCGCTTCGCTCAGAATGACGGTGCATCGGAGGCGGACGCGGCGAGCGAGCCTTAGCCCAGAGCGTCCTTGATCTTGCCCAGGACGCCCTTGTGGTCTTCGCCCACGGGGGTGCCGAAGCTCGCGTCCAGCCTCTCGAGCAGATCTCGCTGCTCGTACTACAGGTCGGTAGGCACAACGACGTTTGCGTGAAACAGAAGATCGCCGCGGCCGCCGACGTGGAGGCGGGGTACGCCCTTGCCCCTGAGGACGAAGACGCGGCCGCTCTGGGTGGCGGGCGGGACCTTGAGAAGGTGCGGCTTGCTATCCAGGGTGGGTATCTC
>DAOUMF010000204.1:0-1655 GCA_034411955.1 Dehalococcoidia bacterium | reverse complement strand
TTACCTCCGGCCTCCATCAGGACACGCGGCTCCACCTCCTTCCAGACCTTGGCCTGGGCGTTGTCCCACCAGCCCTTCTCCATCGCCTCCTCGAGGTACTCATCGAAGGTGCGCTTCATGCTGGGGTCGGACCAGTCCTTGCGGTTCCAGCGCTCCTTGTAGCCGTACTGGTGGTACCAGAGGAACGCGGGCGGGATCGTGTTGCCCTGGCCGCCCATGCGGCCCGCGCCCATCTCCGTCGCTCTGTTGACGGCCATCTCCATGGTCATGGTGCGGTCGTCAGCGCTGAGGAGGCGAAGCGCCCCCAGGAGCTGCTGGTACAGCTCGCGGGCCGCCTCCTGGCCGGGCCGGCCCTTGTTGTTGGCCAACGATTGGCCGTCGTAGCCTGAGGCGGACCAGGAGCGGGTGCCCGTGCCCTGCTTTCCCCAGTTGCCGGTGAGGGCCAGGAGCAGGGCCATGGCGCGCTCCATCAGGTCGCCGTGGTAGTACTTGCCGGAGTTCCAGCCGGAGAAGATCTTCGTGCGCTTCACGGCCACCTTGCGGGCCACCATGCGGATGAGGTCCGCGTTCACCCCGCAGACCTTGGCCGCGGCCTCCGGCTCGTAGCCCTTGAGGCGGTCCCTGAGCCGCTGGAAGACCGGCTGCACCTCCACCTCGCTGCCGTCTGTCAGGCGGGCCTTGGACGTCCCCTCCAGGGCCGGGTCGGCACCGCCCAGGGAGAGCGTGCCCCGGGGCGCCGTGACGACGAGGCCCATCTTGCTGTCCAGCCAGTAGAACTGGTCCTCCCGCTCGCCGAAGGCCACCTCGGGGCCCCGCAGGAAGCGCCCGGTGTCCTTCCGCACCAGCAAGGACAGGTCGGTCTGCTCCTGGATGAAGCGCTTATTGTACAGCCCCTCGTCGATGATCACCTTGCACATCGAGAGGGCCAGCGCCGCGTCGGTGCCGATGCGCACCGGCAGGTGGTAGTCGGCATGGATGGCGGAGGGGCTGTAGTCGGGAGCGACGGTGATCACCTCGCCGCCGTTGTAGCGGGACTCGGCGACGTAGTGGTACCACTGGATATTGGTGTAGACGGGGTTGCAGTGCCAGATGAGGGTCAGTTCCGCCAGGAACCAGTCGTCCATGGAGGAGACGGGATTCCACTTGCCCCAGGTGATGTAGTAGCCGGGGCTGAAGTCCTGGAACTCGGCGTTGCCGTCGGTCAAGGGTGTCCCCAGGGCGTTAGCGAAGGTGCGGGCCGGAAACGCCCCGAGCTCTGGCGTCGTGAGGGTGATGATGGACTCGGGCCCCTGCTCCTGGATGGCGTCCAGCATGCCGTCGGCGATCTCCGTGAGGGCCTGGTCCCAGGAGACCGGCTCAAACTTCCCCTCGCCGCGCTCGCCCACCCGCTTCAGGGGGTGGGTGACCCGTTCAGGGGCGTAGTGGATGTAGGACCAGCAGGCGCCCTTCTGGCAGCCCATGGGGTTCATGTCCGGGACGCCCTGCTGGATGACGGGCAGCCTGCCTGCTTGCTCTTCCCGCATGATCCTGCCGTCGCGGACGTAGACGCGCCACGGGCAGCCGCCGGGGTAGCAGTCCACGGAGTGGCTGCCCCAGGTGACCTTGTCCCACTTCCACTTGTCGCGATAGCGGTCGGCCCATGTCTGCTGCTTGGA
>DAOUMF010000203.1:0-3603 GCA_034411955.1 Dehalococcoidia bacterium | reverse complement strand
GCAACAGGTTGTAGTTGGTCTCGCTGTAGGTTCCCTGGCGTTTCATGACCAACCGAGGGGCGGGCTTTTACTTGGGGTCAAGCCATCCCCACATCAGCCACAAACGGTCAGGCATCGGTGTTCACTCCGGGCGCCAGGGCCGGCCGGGAATCGGGGGACGCTGGAAGGGGGCCCCTGATCGCCGGCGCAGCACGTTCTTGGGACTCACTCACCGGTCAGAATGGCCCACCAGTCGCGTGTCAACCACCGCTCATATCTGCTGGCAGCCTTCCTGGGGCCCGGCAGACCGGAGATGCGGCGCACGGTCATGAGACCACCGGGGAAGAGGCGGGAGAACCGCTTCTTCGTCAGGCCCAGCGCTTTGCAGGTATAGCGCAGCGATGGCGCGTTGCCGGTGGCCTGATGGTAGGTCCGCATGAAGTCGATCACGCGCCAGTGGTCGCTCACGAACTCACGGGGCCAGTCTCTGAGTCCTTGACTGCGGGCCAAGAACAGGGCGGCCCCAGGGGTCCACTGAGAGGGGTCTGTCATGAAGCCCAGATGATTGACCTCGACCGGCGTTTCCTGTACGGTCGGCGCAGCCGGGGTCGCTGCTTGTGTCTTGGTACCTTGGATGGTTGTAGGCCCAGTCATATTCCCGCCTCCTTCAGCCGTCTCCGACTTGCTACCTCTGTCCTGAACCACTCACCCGCTCCAGGTGCTAGTGACCACCGCGACGGGTGAACACGAACCCGATTGCGAGCCCGATGGCGACGGCGATTGCCAGTGACATGGCCGCATATACGACAGCGTTGTCTTCCGCCATCGACCCGAGCGCGTTCACCACCCCGGTCTTCTCGACCTTGAAGGTGGCCGAGGTGGTGCTGACCTCCTGGCCGTCTCTGATGTAGTAGGCCCGCACGCTGTACTCGCCAAGGGGCGCATCCGAGGGCAGGCTTATCGACGTGTCCCAGTGACCGTTGTAGTCGGGCCGGATGATGCCACCGCTGGGCGCCGCGGTATCGCACTCCGCGGCTCCGGCCTCGTGATAGCAGCGCCACGGCGTGTACCGGCCGTCGGTGATGTACTTGTCACGGAGCGCGGTCACGAACTCCGTCTGCTTCTCCTGGGAGAGCGGGCTTCCGTTGTCCGGGTTTACCGCCTGGGCCTGCTCCAGGATGTCTTTGCTCTCAGGGCTTACGCCCAGCCTGACTTGCTGCTCTCTGGTTAGAAGGCTCTCTATCGGCTCCGAGCTGCCGACTATATGGAAGGCGGGCATATCCTCCACCTCGGCCTGCTCAACGGTCATCCAGAAGAGGCCCATCACCTTGCCCATCTTCCTCATCTTGACCGAGTCAAGGGGCCCTTCCACCACCAGGACGACGTCTGCGCCCTCAGGAGTCGTCCCGCTAATGGCCACGTCAGCGCCGGAGTAGTCAAGCCCGATGTCGACAGTGTTAGGCGAGACGACCAGTTCTGGCCCCTCGTCAGCCCACGCGGCAGTCCACGTGGCGCTGAGGATAATCGCAGTAAGAACGGCCACAACTCGCACTAGTGTCCTCCTCCGCTCATAGGAGCCACGCTGAACAAACTGGACGGCTCCAATACGAGATCGAACAGAAGCTTGACCACCACGATAACCACGATGACGCCCAGGATTGTCCGCAACTGGTGCCCTTCCAGTCGGCCGCTCAGCCGCGCCCCGATCTGCGCGCCCACGGCAGCGCCGACCATAAGCATCACGGCGAGCATGATATCGACACTGTGGTTGACGACGGCCTGTTGGAACGCGACGTTAGTGGACGTGCACACCATCTGGAAGAGGCTTGTACCCACCGCCACGTGTGTCGGCATGCCGAGGACGTAGATCATCGACGGCACCATGATGAACCCCCCGCCCACGCCCATGATGGCGGTGAGGAACCCGATCCCCAGACCCATGCCACAAGGGATCAGAGCGGACACCCGTATGCCTGCCCTCTTGAACTCCATCTGCAGCGGCAGTCGGGCCACAAAGCGGCGGTAGCCGTGTTCCTCCCTTGGCTTCTCCTCCTCGACGAGCTTGACCTTCAGGTCTTTGAAGCCTTCATCCACGAGGGCCTGGATAGTCCGGGTTCGGGAGCTGCGTATCCAGGTCCGCAGGGATTCCCGCAGCATCAGGCCGCCCACGCTGCTCAGCATGAGGACGTACACCACTCGAACCCAGAAATCGAAGCTGCCCATCTGTTGCAGGATCCTCACAACCTGCACGCCGACGGTGCCGCCGACCAGGCTCCCGACGAGGATCGTCACTCCTAGCTTCACATCGACGTTGCCGAGCCGGGAGTGTGCCACTGCTCCCGACGAACCGGTGCCAGCGATCTGGGCGCTGTCCGTGCCCACTGCAACCGCTGAGGGTATCCCGATGGTTATCAGCAGGGGCGTCATCAGGAAGCCGCCACCCACCCCGGTCATGCCGGAGAGAATACCCACCGCAAACCCAACACCCACCACCATGATGACGGGCATGCTGTTGCCCGCCACCGGTAGGTAGACCGTCGTCGTGGCAACGTCGGATAGGGGGATCGGGCTCACTGCGGCCCCAACCAGCACCACGAGCGCTACAAGTGCCGCCAGCAGAAGGGCGAGGCCGCCCAGCCCCAGCGCCTGTGCGACAGGCTGCAGGACACGCAATCCTCTGGGGAGGCTAGGGGCCATCCCCTCTTGTATTAGTGTCAGGTCATCCCTAGTCAGTTCCTCGGTTTCGGTCTTGGTTGTTGGTGGTAGAGTTGAACTCACAGGCTCCTCCCCATCTGCTGCTTGGTACCACCCGCCTGGCAGTGGATCCTTGGGAATCCGTGCAAGGCGATGGTCCTTGCGCTGCAGGGTCAGCCGTGTCTAGAATGCAAGGGGCGACTCTCGTTCGCTGAGGGCTCCCCATTCTAGACCGTCGGTGACCCCATCACCGGCGGTCCTCTTATGCCCATATTAACAATCGGTCTTGGAGGCGGTTCGACCAAGCAGTCCGGCCTCCGCAGATTAAGAATGCCATAGGATTAGGGACTCTTCATGGGTAACGAGGCAAGGCTGCGCCAAGGTTAGGGTTGGAATGCCTCTTGCTGAAATGAATTCTATTTCAGGGAAGGGCGAGCATAGTGTTATGGTCTGATGAAGGCCGAGGGGCGCCTGCTAGGACGCTGGTTCGGCCGCGAGAGGTAGGTCCACGACGAAGGTGGTGCCTCGTCCGGGCTGGCTGGTCACCTCGACTGACCCACCGTGCGCGTCCACTATGTACTTGACGATCGCCAGGCCAAGCCCAGTTCCTTCACTGTGGAAGGCCCGAGCGCCTTGCCCCCGGTAGAAGCGATCGAAGATTCGAGGCAGGTCGTCGTTAGAGATGCCGATGCCGGTGTCGCGGACTTGGAGACGGGCGAGGCCGTCGACAGGGTGCAGGTCCAGCTCGATGCGGCCTCCCTCTGGTGTATAGCTGGCGGAGTTCTCTAACAGGTTTTCGAGCATCTGCCTCAGCCGTTTCTCATCACCCTCGACCCGCGCGCCGGGCGCTATTCTCGCCACGACATCGTGGGCTTGATCCCGAGTCCGGAGGCGGGTGGCGGTTTGCTCGCAGATTGCGGACAAGTCCAC
>DAOUMF010000202.1:0-2769 GCA_034411955.1 Dehalococcoidia bacterium | reverse complement strand
GATCACCCCCGAGTGGCACGTGCGCATGCAGGCCGCCTTCCAGCGCCACACCGATAACGCCGTCTCCAAGACCATCAACTTCCCCTTCTCCGCCACGGAGGCCGACGTCGCCGCCGCCTACTGGCTCGCCTACCGCGAGGGCTGCAAGGGGATCACCATCTACCGCGAGGGCTCCCGCGAGTACTCCGTGCTCTCCCACGCCGCCGTCAACGTCAAGGGACCCGAGCAGGAGACGGAGGAGGCGCTGCGGGAGATCGAGGGAAGGATTGCCCTCCTGGAGCGCCCCCAGCCCTACCGCCAGCGCCTGCCCGACGAACGCAGATCGGTCACCCACAAGTTCCAGGTGGGCGACCAGGAAGGCTACATCACCGTCGGCCTATACGATGACGGCCGCCCGGGCGAGATCTTCGTCAAGATCGCCAAGGAGGGCTCCACCGTCTCCGGCCTCATGGACGCCGTCGCCCTCCTCACCTCCGTCACCCTCCAGTACGGCGTACCGGTGCAGAACCTCGCCCGCAAGCTGAAGAACACCCGCTTCGAGCCCTACGGCCGCACCAACAACCCCGATATCCCCTGGGCGACGTCGATCGTGGACTACGTGTTCCGCTGGCTGGAGCGCAAGTTCTCGCCGGACGCCGCCGCGGCTGACGCCTCTGCCCACGCGGCGGAGGACGTAGGGGCGCAGCATGCTGCGCCCCTACCCGCCGAACTGACCGGATTGGGCTGCCCGGACTGCGGCGCGCTGCTGGTGTACCAGGAGGGCTGCCTGGTCTGCCGGAGCTGCGGCTACAACCGGTGCGGGTAGGCAGACGCGACACCGAAAGGCCACATGCTCAGAAAGCTTACCCCCGAAGAGATCGCCTCCCTGCTTGAACATCACCCGGAACAGTCGAAATTCGACTGCAAGCGCACACTGAACCTCGGTAGCGAACACGAAAAGAGCGAATTCGTGAAGGACGTCGTTGGAGTTGCCAACGCTCACGGAGATGAAACAGGGTACCTTCTGTACGGCGTCGACCTCGGGGTATCGGACGCCATCATCGGCATGACCAATCGATTCGACGATGCGTCCCTGCAGCAGTTGGTCAATTCAAAGGTTGATAAGCCAGTTTCATTCATCTACCACGAGGCAAATGTGGCTGGAAGCATAGTGGGGGTGGTGGTCATCCCACCGAGCAGCACACGCCCTCATGTCGTCAGAGTGAACTTCGGCAGTCTCCGTGAAGGTGACATCAAGATCAGGCGGGGTTCCACAACCACATGGGCAACATCCGACGACCTGCGCGAGATGTTCTCTGGCGAGGCAAGTTTGCATGAGCGCCGAAGCAGTGCAGGAGAACTCATTCAACGTGTGGCCGATCCCAATCTCAGCACGAGCTCGCTGGCCCTCGAAGCATGGCAAGTGGCTAGCAGCATGGAGAAACCGGAAGACATCGAATGGTTACGGAAGGAGATAGTCGGCTACGAAAGAGGCAAGGGTACGCCACCATCGTACCGGGGGTGCCGGGCTTACGCCTCAGTCTATGCAATCAATCCGTTCGCTCTCGCCTATCACACACTCGATTCCATAGCCGCAGCAGAGCCGGACAAGTTTAAGAAGACGGAGCTTCGCGTGGGCACCTCCTTGGCCGAACTTGAGGATATGCTTCACACCGCTAGCGGGAGCCAGGCAATCTTCCACGCAAGTAGGAAGCTAAAGACATCTCGCGGCAGGATGGATGGGTACGTTTACTTCACATACGGCGATGTTAGATCCATACTAACTAGCATCCGGAACCGCATAATCCGATTCCTCATGAACTTGCAGATGCAGGCGTGAAGCCGAATCACGCCAGCGTTCGCCTGCTATACTCTCCCTGAAGCGATCGCAGACAAGGAGGCCCCATGATCAACGTCATCGCCCGCTTCAAGATGCAGCCCGGCAAGGAGGCGGAGGCGGAGAAGGCCCTCGGTGAGATGGCCGCCGCCGTCGAGGCCAACGAGCCAGGCGCACTCGCCTACGTCGTGCACCGCGGCCAGGTGGACCCCCTCGAGATCTACGTCTACGAGGTGTACGCCGACCACGCTGCTTTCGACGCCCACCGCAAGACACCCCACATGAACGAGCTCCAGTCCAAGTTCTCGCACCTCATGGACCCCGCCTCCTTCAACGTGGAGCTGCTAGAGCGGATAGTGGGGTTCATGCGGCCGCCCGCCTAGTCCCCGGCTTCGCGCACCCCCACCCCCAACGACCACCCCATCAGCGCTATTGTCACCCCGATCTGCTCGAGGCGGAGGCGGGTCTCAGATTCTTCGCGGAATTCATCCTCAGCGGCATGCCAGATTCTTCGCTTCGCTCAGAATGACAGACTAGGAGCGCACTTCCACGCCCAGCGAGCGCCCCATCTCGCGGGCGAACTCCCGCCACTCCTCGGGGTCCGCCCAGCCTTCGTAACCCTGATACGAGGCGACGGGCAGCCGCTCCTGCTCCTCGATCCCTACGACCGCCCACAGGGCGAACGTCTCCAGCGGGCCCTTCACCTCGTACGTCAGCTCCAGACGTCGCACCTCCGCGAAGGAGACCTGCCGCCGCGACCTGCCGAAGGGGAAGCGGCGTCGCGACTCCACGATCTCCCGCGCCGCCACGTCCAGCGTCACCTCGGTCCGGCCCAAGCGGCTCATCAGGCGGCCCATCTCGTCCCGCGAGGGCAGCGTCCCCCGCTGCCCGCCGCCCGGCGCCCCCTCCTACACCACCACCAGCCCGAACCCCTCCGCCATGGCCCGAGCCAG
>DAOUMF010000201.1:0-36081 GCA_034411955.1 Dehalococcoidia bacterium | reverse complement strand
GGGGGGGGGGGGGCCCGCCCCCCGCCGGTTCGCCGACGAGCCGTCCGGCTGGCTGGTGTTCAGTGGCCCCAGCGGCTGCGGCAAGACCCACCTCGCCGCCGCCATCGCCAGCCGCTGCATAGAGCAGGGTCACCCTGCCCTGTTCATGGTGGTGCCCGATCTCCTGGACCACCTGCGCGCCGCCTATCGGCCGGACAGCGAGATCGGCTACGACGAGCTGTTCGAGCTGGTGCGCAGCGCCCCCCTGCTCATCCTGGACGACCTGGGGGTGCACAGCTCCACCCCCTGGGCCGACGAGAAGCTGTCCCAGATCGTCAACCACCGCTACCAGGCCCGCATGCCCACCGTGTTCACCACCGCCAGGGACGTCGGCGAGCTGGACCCGCGCCTCCAGACCCGCCTGGGCGACGTGTCGCTGTCGGAGGTACACCGCCTGGAGGCGGCCCATGGCGGCGCGATGGAGATCGACGCTCTGGACCTGCCCCTCCTGCGCGGGATGACCTTCAAAGCGTTCGACCCCCACCATCTCGCGTCGGAACGCGAGGAGCTGAAGTTCATCCGCGATGCCTACCGCCAGGCGCTGAAGTTCGCCGAGGAGCCGCGGGACTGGCTGGTCATCGCCGGCAAGACCGGAAGCGGGAAGACCCGCCTCGCTGCCGCCATCGGCAATTACCGCCGCGAGGCAGACCCGGGGCTGCTGTTCGTCATCGTCCCCGACCTCCTGGACCGCCTGCGCTCCGCCTTCAACCCCCAGAACCCCAAGGCCTACGACGAGGTGTTCGAGCAGGTGCGCAACGTGCCCCTCCTCATCCTGGACGACCTGGGCTCCCAGACCGGCACCCCCTGGGCGGACGAGAAGCTGTTCCAGCTCCTGAACTACCGCTATAACGCCTGCCTGCCCACCGTCATCACCACCAGCCTCACGGTGAAGGACATGGACGCACGGCTGGCCTCCCGCCTGACGGACCCGCAGGTGAGCAGCATCCTCCTCATGGGCCAGTTCGACTTCTGGGGCAAGGAGAAGGCCACCGTGCTGGCCCGCCAGGGGCGTGGCCGGGGGAGGCAGCGGAGCTAGCGCGATGACAATGACCGCAGATTGAGACGTGGAGGCCGGCTTTGCGTTGCGAGCAATTTACAGAAACGATACCGTGGTGATGCCTCTTTGCTATTGACCGTTGTTAACTTATAGGTTAACCTCGTGCATGCAAAGCTCTTAGTTGCTGACAGATGGAGGCTCAGTGTACTCCAAGAGGGCTCACGGTGCCGCGTCGAGAACTTCCTGGCTAAGGTTGACCAGCGGGCGCGAAACCGGTTTGGAGCATTGTTCGAACGAACCGCCACTGAGGGGCCCCTCTGGAACAACACTCAGTTCAAGTACATAAAGGAACATGATCTGTGGGAGTTCAAAGCCCAGCAGTACCGCATCCTGGCCTTCAAGATTGATGAGGAGCAGCATATTATCTTGACCAGCGGGTTCAAGGAGGAGAAGAGGAGAATACCTAAGTCAGAACTTCGGCGAGCCGCGCGGATGCGCGCGGAATACCTTGAAGGCCGGGAGGTGGGCGATGCTGAAGGTTAGTGACTGGTACGAAAAGCATATCGCGCCATTCCGCGATACTCCTGAGTTCCAGACAGAGCGCATCTTGGTGGAAATTGGCGAACAGATAGTCACTCAGATGGAGAACCAGGCGATTAGCCGTGCCGAATTGGCGAGACGCCTTGGTGTTTCTCGTGCCTTTGTCACACGCCTGTTGACCGGCAATCCGAATCTGACGATCAAGACTCTAGTCAGGGTCGCCTCTGCGGCCGGGCTGGTTGTGGGTGTCAATCTTGAGCCGAGGTACTTGGCCAGTCTAAGAATGTACGCCAGACTCATTGAACCTACACGGGAGTCGTTCGGCATCGACGAGCCGCACGTGTATGAACTTCCTGACGATGTTAGCGCACTTGCAGCTTGAAGATTACTGGATCGACGAACTGGTATTGCGTGACATAGGAGGGCCGCCTGCCCCCGCAGAGGAGCGGCTGCCTCTGCCGCGCGTGCAGTTCGATGTGTTCTCGCCTGAACCTGAGGAAGAAGAAGCAGAAGGGTACCACGTCATCCTTCTTACGGTTTCGGCAGGCAAGGCAAAAGCTCTGAAAGGCATTCCGTACGAGTTTCGAATCCAAGTGTACGGGATCTTCACGGTGTCGCCGCGCGTCGACGAGGAGAGCCAATACCGCCTATTGCACCTGAATGGACCAGCGATGCTATACGGCATCGCTAGAAGCGCGATTGGCACTGTAACGGCCTTGGGTCGGAAAGAGAAGTACATACTTCCGTCAATCAATATTTTGGAGCTATTCAAGCGCCAACAGCGGCGCCAAGCCATATCTGCCGAGCACTCGCGCTCGACTTAGGCGCACGCGGAGCTAGGTCCCTCTAGCCCCTCCTCTGTCGCCGTCAGTTCTACCCAGTCGCGCAGGGCCCAGCGGGTCGTCTCGTAGGCCAGACCGTCCCAGGGGATCTCCTCCGCCCGGAACCAGCGCGCTTCCAGCGCCTCCCGCCCCAGCGTCACTCTCCCCCTGGCGACGCGGCCGCGGTAGACGATAGAGACGATGCCCGGCGCCTGTGGCGCCGGCCGCGAGTACACGCCCACGATTTCGCCCAGCCGTACCTCGATTCCCACCTCCTCGCCGGCCTCCCGCACGGCGCACTCCTCCAGCGTCTCGTCGATCTCCATGAAGCCGCCGGGGTACGGCCAGGCGCCGTACTGGGGCTCGATGGCCCGTCGCATCAGCAGGATGCGGCCGTTCCGCTCCGGGATCACACCCACGATGACCTTCGGGTTGACGTAGAGGATGTGCCTGCGCTGGCAGACCAGCCGGGGCCTGTCCTCCGTGGGCAGAAGGCGGAGGGCGAGGGGATCGCCGCAGTTGGGGCAGTACCGGAGGTCTTCGCCGGGGACGATGGGTTCTTGGGCCATCTAGCCGCGACCGAGCCCCTTGAGGACGTCGGCTTCGTGCTCCTTGAAGTGGCTGGCAGGCGAGCGGAGAACTGACTCCACGGTCTCGAACTCGCCGAACACCTTCGCGCCCCGATCCCACTCATCCTCTTTCACCTCGTCCAGCGCGGCGAGGGTGGCTGTGTGGGCGGCATCGTACTTCTCGGCCACGGACTGGGGCGTCGCGCTGCGGGCTCCCCAGCGGGTGATCAGCGTGTTCACCGGGTTGGCGATGAACTGAGGCGGGTTGAAGCCCTTGCCTCGCTTGCAGTCGGCAACGCCGCGCGGCACGAAGCCGCCGGCCCAAGCGATATGCCACATCAACTGGCCTACGGTCCAGGCAGGGTTCCCGCTCCGCTTCTTCCAGTCTTCGTCCGAAAGGGAGTTGAGCAGTTCGTGGTAGGCGTCCAGAGTGGCTACGAGCTCGACGCGGATGGCGTCTCGTTTCGCCTGGCTGCCGGACACTTCTGTTGGCTGTGCCTCTGTCACTGGCGGCCTCCTTCTAGTCTGGCTGGTGCACCGGCTGCTCGCCCTCGATCCACACCTCGCCGCCCTCCCACACCTCCTTCTTCCAGATGGGGACGACCTCCTTGAAGCGGTCGACGAGGTGATGGCAGGCCTCGAACGCCTCCTCGCGGTGTGGCGAGGACACCGCGATGAGGAGGGACGTCTCGCCGATCTCGAGGCGGCCGCTGCGGTGCTGCATCGCCACGTCGGTGAGGGGCCAGCGCTCCATCGCCTCTTCGGCTATCTGGCGCATCACCCGCGCGGCCATCTCCGGGTAGGCGTCGTACTCCAGGTAGAGCACGCGGCGGCCCAGGTTGTTGTTGCGCACCACGCCCAGGAACACCGCCACGGCGCCGCTCTCGTCCTTGCGGACATGCTCCACGAGCCGCTGAGGGTCCAGGGGCTCGGCGGTGACCCCAAACAGCCCTTCGACCGGCTCAGGACGGGGACTGCTGCCTCCGCTCACCGGCGGTATCAGCGCCAGCTCATCGCCAGCCTGGAGGGAGTGGTCAGGCGGCACGTACTCGGCGTTAACGGCGTACATCAGGCTGTCGGCGTGGTCGGCCAGCTCAGGGAAGCGCTTGCAGAGCAGCCGCAAGGCGTCGCCGACGCTTAGCCCCTCGCCCAGCTCCACTTCCGTCTCTCGCGTGCCCGCTACCTCCGCAAGGCGGGCGAAGAAGCGCACCTTGGCCTTCATGGCGAATCCAGTCTATTCCACCCGACGCAGGCCCGGCAAGGACGAGCGGCAGGGGGCACGCTGGGCGTCTCTGGTCGGGAGTGATACCATACCGAAAGATCAGCGGCGAAGGTCGGCGCCCTTGCCCCAGCGATCTTCGCCGACGGGAGGAGTCCGACATGAAGCTTCCAATCACCGGCAAACCGCGTGACGAACTACTGGCCGAGATGCGCGGCCTCCAGGTTGACGACGCCGACTGGCGGGCCGGCAGGATGTGGAGCCTGGTGTACTTCGCCGGCGACGACGTGGCCCAGGTGCTCAAGGACGCCTACACCACGTTCATCTACGGCAACGGCCTCAGCCCCATGGCCTTCCCCAGCCTCCGCAAGCTGGAGGCCGAGGTCATCGCCATCACGGCTGACCTGCTGGGCGGCAGCGAGGCCGTCGGCAACATGACCTCCGGCGGCACGGAGAGCATCATCATGGCCGTCAAGACGGCCAGGGACAGAGCTCGCGCCGAGCGGCCCGGCTTGGGCGAGCCGGAGATGATCCTTCCCGTCACCGCTCACCCCGCCTTCGAGAAGGCGGGTCATTACCTGGGGGTGCAGCCGGTGCACACCCCCGTGACCGAGGACTTCCGGGCCGATGTGGGAGCGGTGCGGGCCGCCATCACCGATAACACGGTGCTCATCGTCGGGTCGGCGCCGTGCTATCCCTACGGCGTCGTCGACCCCATGCCGGAGCTGGCCGCCCTGGCCCAGGAGCGCGGCATCGGCTGCCACGTGGACGCCTGCGTCGGCGGCTTCTTCCTGCCCTTCATGCGCCGCCTCGGCTACGAGCCGCCCCCGTTCGACTTCAGCGTTCCGGGGGTTACATCCATCTCGGCTGACCTGCACAAGTACGGCTACTCCGCCCGGGGCACGTCCACCATCATGTACCGCAACAAGGAGATACGAAGGCACCAGTTCTTCACCTACGCGGACTGGCCGGGGGGCCTCTACGGGTCACCGACTTTGCCCGGCAGTCGGCCGGGTGGCGCGATCGCCGCCGCCTGGGCCGTCCTCCACTACCTGGGCGAGGAGGGCTACCTGCGGCTGGTGAGGACGGTGATGGACACGGCGCGGGCCTTGATGGATGGCATCAACGCCATCCCCAACCTGCGCGTGCTGGGGGAGCCGGACATGAGCATCTTCTCCTTCACCTCCGACAGCGTGGACATCTACGCCGTCGCGGACGCTATGGACACCCGAGGCTGGCACCTGGACCGCCAGCAGATGCCGCCCAAGGTGCACCTGGTGGTGACGCCGGCCCACCAGGGGGTGGTCGGGCAGTTCCTGGCCGATCTGGAGGCGGCGACCGAGAGCGTGGCCACAACGGGCCCGGCCTCAGGGGGCAGCGCGGCCATGTACGGCATGCTGGGCACGCTGCCCGACCGCGGCGCCGTCCAGAAGGTGATACTGGACTTCATGGACCGCGTGACCCAGCCTAAGGAAGAGGACCCGATGGCCGGCCTGCCAGGCAGGTCCGACAGCGGCTCCAAGCCCTGAGGTCGTTCGGGCCCGATGCGTGTGGGCGTGTCCTGGCTGCTCTCCGTCGCCTGGAGGCGCACCCTCGACCTGGTGTTCCCGCCCCGCTGCGTCGGCTGCCGCTCTTTCGGGTCATTCCTCTGCTCCCGCTGCCTGGCGACGATGCCGCGGGCGCAGCCGCCCCGCTGTCCCGTCTGCTGGATGCCCGGCGCTGGGGGCATCTGCCGGCGCTGCCGCGGCCGGCCCTTCGCCTTTAAGGCGGCCCGCTGCCCCTTCGTGTACGACGGCGCCGCCCGCGAGGCGATCCACGCCCTCAAGTACCAGGGCGTGTCGGCCGTCGCCGGGGTGATGGCGCCGGCGATGGCCGAATGCCTGGAGGAGTGGGCGCCTCCGGCCGCAGCGCTGGTGCCGGTGCCGCTGACCGGCGCGCGGCGGCGCAGCCGCGGCTACAACCAGTCGGAGGTGCTGGCCCGGGAGCTGTCACGGCTGAGCGGCCTGCCGCTGGCGACGGGTGTCCTGGTTCGGCGCAGGGGGGCGCCGCCCCAAGCCCGTGCCACCGACGAAGCCGCCCGCCGCGCCAACGTGGCCGACGCCTTCGCTGTGCGGCGGCGAGACTCCCTCGCCGGGCCCCTGATCCTGGTCGACGATGTGATGACCAGCGGCGCCACCCTGGACTCCTGCGCCCGCGTCCTCCGCGCGGCCGGACATGGCCCCGTTTACGCTCTCACCTTCGCCCGCGAGGACTGACCGCCGTCCTTGATGGGGGTTTCGTCCCGACCTACAATGGCATCGAGAGATCGGACCACACCCTGAGGGATGCATACACATGAAGTTGATCTTCCGAGGCAAGAACCTGACTCTAGGGGAGTCCTTTCGAGACTACGCGGCCAAGAAGCTCGGCCGTGTGGCCCGCTACGTGCCGCTGGCAGAGCACGCCATCATCGATGTGCGGCGGGAGGCGAAAGGCTCCGGCGGCCGCTTTGTGGTGCAGGTGACCGTGAACGTCGACGGAACCTACCTGCGCGCGGAGGAGCGGGCGGAGCAGTTGGAGGCCGCCCTCGACGCCGTCAGCGATGTCCTCTCCCGCCAGGTCGTGCGCTTCAAGCAGAAGAAGCTCTACCGCAGCGAGCGCCGCGTGGACAAGGAGGCGCTGGCAGTCGCTGCCGAGGTGGCTGAGGAACCTGAGCTGCCTCAGGACGCCGAGGTGATCTCCGGGCGTGTGGTCAAGCGGAAGAGCTTCGTCGTCAAGCCCATGAGCGAGGCGGAAGCCATCGAGCAGATGGAGTTGCTGGGACACAGCTTCTTCCTCTTCCGCGATGACGACCGCCAGGAGCTGGCGCTCCTCTACCGTCGCCGCGACGGTGACTACGGGCTGATCCTGCCCGAATCGTCGTGATCGTTACCGTCACTCTGAACCCCACCATAGACCAGACTCTGGTCTTGGACCGCTTCGTCGCCGGCGACACCCTGCGGGTGAAATCCAGCCGTCTTGACCCCGGCGGCAAGGGGATCAACGTCTCGCGGGTGGTGCGGGAGCTGGGGGGAGAGAGCGTGGCCATGGGCTTCGCCCCCGGCGGACTCGGCCGCTACGTCGAGCAAAGCCTGAAGGCCCAGGGCGTGAAGTGCGACTTCGTCCACACCAAGGGCGAGACGCGGACGAACATCACCATCGTGGACGAGTCCCGTCACCTGCACACCATCCTCAGCGATCCCGGCGCCCGGACGGATATCCGCTACGTGGAGCAACTGCTGTCCAAGCTGCGCAAACGTCTGCGCGCTAATGATTGGCTGGTGGTGGCGGGCAGCATCCCGCCTCCGCTGGCCCCCGAGGTCTACGCGGAGATTATCACCCTGGCGCAGGATCGATGGGTGCACACGGTGCTGGACGCGGACGGGCCCGCCCTGGCGGCCGGGCTGACCGCCAGGCCACAGATGGTGAAGGGCAACCGCCGCGAACTGGAGCGGCTGTTGGGCCGCCGCCTGGACGATGAGAAGTCCACCCTTCAGGCCGCCCGCGATCTGCGGGCGATGGCGGTTCGCAGAGCTGTCGTCACCCGGGGTCGCGAGGGAGCCATCGCCGTGTGCGACGACGGCTCCTGGCGCAGCCAGGCCCCCCGGGTGCGGGCGGTGAGCGCCGTCGGGTCTGGCGACGCCTTCCTGGCCGGCGTCGTGTTTACCCTCAGCCGGGGCGGCACCACCGAGGAGGCGCTGCGGCTGGGGGTGGCGGCGGGCACCGCCTGCGTCCTCACTCCCGGCACCGAACTCTGCCACCGCCGCGAGGTGGACCTCATCGCGCCGCGGGTCAAGGTGCGGCGCATCGAGCCTCAGCCGGCCCTGGCCCAGGGGGTCTGAGGATGGCGCCTCGACCGGCGCTGGTGGTCTTCCTGGGCGGGCTGGGCGATAGCCCCGCCGAGGAGATGGTGGCGGGTGCCTGCGCCGCCGCGACCTCGGACACAGTGGAGGCTGCCCTCGCCAGCGGGCGCTTCCAGGGCGCCGTCGTGGTCACCGACGGCGGCATCAGCCTTCCCGACCCGCCCGCGGGCGTCGCGGTGGATGTCGATGCCACGCCTTTCCACTTCGGCTGCCGCCTGGCCGAGACCATCGTGCGGCACGGCCTGGAGCGGGTCGTCTACCTCGGCGGGGGCAGCCTTCCCCTGCTGGACGCCGAAGATCTCGGCCGCATCGCTGACGCGCTGGTTGAGGAAGCCGTCGCGGTCACCAACAACTACTTCTCCTCCGATCTCGTGGCGTTCCCCGTCGGGGCCTTGGCGCGCATGGCGCCGCCGGATAGTGATAACCGCCTTGCCCGCGCTCTCAGCGAGGAAGCGGGCCTCGACGTGCGCTCCCTCCCCAGGACCGTGGGCACACAGATGGACATCGACGGCCCCACGGACCTGGCGGTATTGGCCCTGACCGGTGAGGGCGGGCCCCGCCTGCGGGAGTACCTGGCGGCGCTGGACCTGGATATGGGCCGTTACCGGCGGGCTCTTTCCCTGCTCACCGACCGCCGGGCCCAGGTCACGGTGGCCGGGCGGGTCGGGAGTCACGCCTGGCAGTACCTGGAGGGGGAGACCGCCTGCCGCGTCCGCCTGTTCGCCGAGGAGCGCGGGATGGAGGCCGACGGCCGTGCCGGGGAAGGCAAGGCGCGCTCCCTCCTCGGTCTCTTCCTTGAGCAGGTGGGGCCGCAGCGGCTCATGGATTCCCTCGCTGAACTCGGCGACGCCGCCTTCATCGACACCCGCGTCCTCCTGGCCCACTCCCGCATTGAGGCCGCCCGCGCCGAGCGCTTCCTCTCCGACCTGGGCCGCTGGCAGGAGGTCCGCGAGCCGTTCCTGCGTGACCTTACCCGGGCTGCCCTCCAGGCGCCGATTCCGGTGGTGCTCGGCGGTCACTCCCTGATGTCCGGAGGCCTCATGGCCCTCAACGAGTTCGCCTGGCGGCAGCGGGAGCGCGCCTGCGATTGACGGCCTGCTGCGCCCAGGACTACACTGGGCTCGAAGCGGAGAGGAGCGAATCGACTTCACCGTCCCAAGTCTGGAAGTCGCAATGAGGCAGCGTAGGTCCCGCCATAGGCCGGGAGGCGCTGCCTCACTTCATCTCCGGCGTCATTGCCGGCAGGTCAGGAGGTGATCGCATGGGTGTCCTAGAGCAGACCGACCCGCAGATAGCCGGCCTCATCCGCCAGGAGGAGTGCTACCAGTTCGAGACCGTGCGCCTGATCCCGTCCGAGAACTACGCATCGGCGGCGGTTCTGGAGGCCATGGGCTCCGTACTCACCAACAAATACTCGGAGGGGTACCCCGGGAAGCGCTATTACGAGGGCCAGCGCTACATTGACCAGTTGGAGACGCTGGTGCAGGAGCGGGCCAAGGCCCTGTTCCGCATGGATCACGCCAACGTCCAGCCCTACTCCGGCTCTCCGGCGAACATGGAGGTCTACTACGCGTTGTTGGAGCCGGGAGACACCATCATGGGCCTGGCGCTGCCCCACGGCGGCCACCTCACCCACGGCTGGAACGTGAATTTCTCTGCCCGTTTCTATCGTTCAGTGCAGTACACGGTGGATCCCAAGACCCACCTCATCGACTACGACCAACTCCTGGACCTGGCGCGTCGCGAAAAGCCTAAGATCATCGTCGCGGGAGCCACGGCGTATCCGCGCCAGTTTGACTTCGAAGCGTTCGGCGAGATCGCCCGGGAGGTGGGTGCCCACTTCCTCGCCGATATCTCGCACATCGCCGGGCTCGTTGTGGCCGGCGCTCACCCGGACCCTGCCCCGCACGCCGACGTCATCACGACGACCACTCACAAGACGTTAAGAGGGCCTCGCGGTGCGATGATCCTCTGCCGGACGGAGCTCGCGCAGAGCATAGACCGCGCGGTGTTCCCCGCCCTCCAGGGCGGTCCCCACAACCACACTACCGCCGCCATGGGCGTGGCCCTAGCCGAGGCCGCGACCCCCGCCTTCCGCCAGTACGGTCACCAAGTCGTACGCAACGCCAAGGTGCTGGCTGCGGAGCTCCGGGAGCGGGGCTTCGATCTCGTCACGGGCGGCACCGACACCCATCTGATCTTGATAGACCTCACGAACAAAGAGGTCATCGCCAAGAAGGCTGCCAAGGCGTTGGACCGGGCGGGGATCGTCTGCAACTACAACACCGTCCCCTACGACCCGCGCAAGCCCTTCAGCCCCAGCGGCATCCGCATCGGCACCCCCTCCGTCACCTCTCGCAACATGGGCGAAGAGGAGATGCGCCGGATAGCGGCGCTCTTCTCCGAGGCCCTGGATCATGTCGAGGACGAGGAGGCGTTGGATCGCATCGCTGGGGAGGTGCGGGAGCTGGCGGAGGCATACCCCGCGCCCGGCATCACCGACCGTCTGACGGTGGAGGCCTGACCCGCCGATCTTGCTTGTTGCGGCCCACGGCGCATGTTATAATCCCGTTTGCCTTATGGCGGGCTGCCCCGAGCGGCCCGTAGGCCTGCGGGCAATTGTCTGTCCCTGTGAATGGAGACGGTTTGCGCGATTACGAGTTGGTGATAATAGTGAGCCCGGAGGTGGCGGATGAGGCTGTTCCGGCCACCGTGGAGCGGGTGCAGGAGTTCATCGCTCAGCAGGGGGGACAGGTCAAGGAGGTGAATGCCTGGGGCCGTCGCAGGCTGGCGTACCCCATCAATGGCTTCCGGGAAGGCAGCTACGTAGTGGCGCAACTCGGCTTGGACCCTCCGCGCGTGCGCGCTCTCGAAGAAAACCTAAAGCTAGCGGAAGACGTGATCAGGCACCTGGTGGTGAAGCTGGAGGAGCAGTAGGAGGGCCCGACGCGCCGGAGGCACATCCGCCACTGGCGGAAAGGAGCTGACCATGGCGGGCCTGAACAAAGTGATGATAATTGGCAACTTGGGGGCCGACCCTGAAATGCGCTATACCGCGGACGGCAATGCCTTAACCAACTTCCGGGTAGCTGCCAGCCGAAACTATACCACCCCGGATGGCGAGCGACGCGAGGAGACTGAATGGTTCAGCGTGGTGGCCTGGCGCAAGCTGGCGGAGCAGTGCAGCCAGTTCCTCCAGAAGGGGCGTCGGGTTTACGTGGAGGGCCGCCTCCGCACTCGCTCCTGGGATACCCCTGAAGGTCAGAAGCGCTATCGCACAGAGGTTGTCGCTGATAGGGTGCTGTTCCTTGACAGGCCGAGCGGCGCGCCGTTCCCTGAGGAGCAAGAGGCCGCGTCGATGATACCTAGCGAGCCTGAGGAGATACCTTTCGAGTAAGGGGAACTTATGGAGAACGAGGTTCAGGAGCAGGCGAACCAAGATGAGCGGCGGCCGTCGGCGGAGGCTCAGGAGAGCCGCCCCCGGCGTCGCGGCCGATTCCGGCGGCGGGTCTGCCCCATGTGCGAGAACAAGATTTCCTTCGTGGACTACAAGGACTTCAGCTTCCTGCGCCGTTTCATCTCGGATCGCGGCCGCATCGAGTCGCGCCGCAAGTCGGGGGCCTGCGCCAAGCACCAGAGGGCACTGGCCCAGGCCATCAAGCGGGCGCGTCACCTCGCTCTCCTCCCCTACACCGCAGACCACATCCGTGTTTCGGGGGTGAGCCTCTACCGATAGCGGCTGACCCCGTCGGCGGTGGCAGCGCTGAAGCCGATGATGTTTCCCTGGCCCTGGACGTTGAAGGAGACGGCACGTGCCTAAGAAGCGTCGGCGCACCAGGATACCCACGCCCGCCTGGGAGCGCCCCCGCGGCACCATCGCCCGTCGCCTGCTCGGACGGGGCTCCCAGTTCTACGGGCTGGTGGTCGTCGTCCTGGTGGCTGGTGCCGCGCTGGGTGCGATAGGCTATGGCCTCTATGCCAAGGAGTCGGAAAAGTGGGGCCGACCCGGCTCCACCGCCATCCAGGTGGAGGACACCCGCTACCGCCTGGACTACTTCGCCAACCGGATGACGATGTTCGTGAACCAGAATGGCGGGCAGGCGACCGATCCCAACCAGCGCGCCAACTCCCTGTCCGCTGTTTCATCTCTCCTGATCCGTGAGGAGATGGTTCGCCGCTTCGCCGGCGAGCTGGACGTGACCGCCACGGACGACGAGACCAACGAGGAGATCGCCTCCCGCCTGGGCATCACCGCCGACGATGAGGACTTTGACGTGGTCCTCCAGCAAGAGTTGGCCCGCAGCAAACTGTCGGAGACGGACTACCGCCAGATGGCTGAGGCGGCTGTCCTCGAGGCGAAGTTGAAGGAACATTTCCTGGCGGAGGTGCCGAAATCGGCAGAGTCCGTGCGCTACCGCCAGATCTTGGTCAGCGATCAGGCTACCGCCGACAACATCAAACAGCAGATCGAGGATGGTAAGGACTTCGCCGCCCTGGCTGCCGAGAACTCTCTGGACCCGGCCACTAAGGACAAGGGCGGCAATGTGGGCTGGGTGCCCCGTGGAGCACTGGACCCTTCCATAGAGGAGCTGCTGTTCGTCTTGAAGGCCGGCGAGATAACCGTCATCCCCGCCGGCAGCGGCGTGATGGTCATCGAGATGCTGAAGAAGGACGACGACCATCCCGTGGAAAAGGACCAGAAGGAGACCCTGGCCGACGGTCTCTTCGCTGACTGGGTTGACGAGAAGAGGCAGTCCCTCCCTGTCGTCAACAACATGGACCCCAACAGTGGTGACATCGACAAGATCAACTGGGCCATCGATGGTGACCGGGGCTAGTGGTGAAGGTGCTGTGCCTGAGCGCATGAATGTCGTCCTGCTGGGGCTGGGCGTGATCGGCGGTGGTGTCGCCCGCGCCTTCCAGGAGAGGGGCGAGGCCTACTCCCAGGGCCTCGGCGTCCCCCTGGTCCTGCGCCGCATCCTTGAGCGCAACACGGACCGAGCGCGCGCCGTCGGGGTGGACCCGGCACTCCTCACCGCCGATCCCCAGGAGGCCCTCTCCGGCGACGTGGACATCGTCATCGAACTGCTGGGCGGCGAGCAACCCGCCTGCGACCTCATCAAAGACTCCCTCTCCCGCGGCCGCTACGTCGTCACCGCCAACAAGGAGGTCATGGCCAAGCACGGCCCTGAGCTGCTGGCTCTGGCCGCCGAGAAGGACGTGGACATCCTCTATGAGGCCAGCGTCGGCGGTGGCATCCCCATCATCTCCCCTCTCAAGCGTGACCTCTGCGCCAACGAGATATCCAGCGTCCGCGCCATCATCAACGGCACCACCAACTACATCCTCACCCGCATGAGCCGTGACGGCCTCGATTTCGACGCCGCCCTGACCCAGGCCCAGGAACTGGGCTACGCCGAAGCGGACCCCACCAACGACATCGACGGCCACGACGCCGCCTACAAGCTGGCCATCCTGGCTAGCCTCGCCTTCCGCACCCGCGTCCGCATCGAAGACGTCCATCGGGAGGGGATACGTCGGCTGGCCGCGCGCGATTTCCGCTACGCCCGAGAGTTTGGCTACGCCATCAAGCTCCTGGCCGTGGCCCGCCGCGAGGACCCCTCCGTGCAGTTGCGCGTGCACGCCACCCTCGTGCCCGAGGACGAGCTCCTGGCCAAGGTGGCTGGCGCCCTCAACGCGGTGGAGATCGAGGGCGACCTCACCGGCAAAGTCCTGTTCCAGGGCGCCGGCGCCGGCTCACTTCCCACCAGCTCCGCAGTCATGGCCGACGTCTTGGACGCCGCCAGGGCCCTCGTCCTTGGGACGCGGCCATTCCCCTGGCGCTATACGGCCGATCTCGCCGTCAGGCCCCTCGCCCAACTGGTGACCCGCTACTACATCCGTCTGGAGGTGGCCGACCGGCGCGGCGTTCTCGCCGGCATCGCCCGCGCCTTCGGTGACCACCAGGTGAGCATCGCCTCCGTCATCCAGAAGGAAACCGACGAGGCGGCCCAGACGGCGGAGCTGGTGATCATGACCCATCAGGCCCAAGAGGAGGCCGTCCAGGCCACCCTGGCGCAGGTTCGGGAGCTGCCTGAAGTGGCCAGCGTCGGCAACTTCTTGAGGGTGGACGGCTGACATGGGCCCGCAAAAGCAAGAGGCCACCGCCCAGAGCCGGCTCCAGTGGCTTGACGATGAGCTTCGCCAGACCAAGGTCGTCCTGAACAAGGTGGAGCATGAGCTGGAGCAGGCCCTGAATCAGATATGGAACCTGGACAGCAGCCTGCGCAAGCTCGAGGAGAGCATCGGCGATTCCCGTGAAGTGGCGGCCGCGCTACCGGGCATCCAGGAGGATATCCGCCAGCTTCGCAGCCAGGGCGACCGGCTCCAAGACCGCCAAAACGACATCGCTGCCCGCACCGAGGAGCTGGGCCGTCAGCAGCAGGCCGAGACGGGGCGCGAACGGCAGGAGCGGGCCTCCGTCCTCAGCCAAGCCGAAGCCGCCGCCCGCTCCGTGGGCCAGTTCGAAAGCCGACTGCGACTTCTGGAGGAGTCACAGCATCGCCTCGAGGAGGCGATGGCCGCGCTGCGCCTGGCCCAGGAGACCCTGACCCACGACATGGAGGATCTGAGCAGCCGCGGAGCCCGCAATCTGGAGGCCACGCTGCGCCTGGAACACCAGATCGACTCTCAGACCGCTGAGAACGAGGCCCTCCATAAGCGCGATGCGGAGCTGGAAGACAGGATGAGCCTGTACGAGGAGAAGGTGCGTTTGGAGGAAGAGCGGGTCGACAAGTTCGAGGGACACCTGAATCTGCCCCTGGAGATCAAGGAGCAGCTCGACCGCTCCCGCTTCGAGCGGCAGCAGCTCAGCGAGCGCCTTGGGAAGCTGGAGGCCTCCTCCAACAAGCTCTTCGAGAGCACCGCCGAGTTCGTCCAGGGCCTCGCCCGCCTCGACCAGCGCACCCAGGCCCAGGCCACGCGTCAACTGGAGATGGCCGAGGAACTGCGCCGACATCGGGAAACATCTGGCGACCGGCTCCAGCGGCTGGTCCGCGTCATTGAGAGGCAGCGCCGCCGTCAGGCGGAGGCCCTGGCTCAAGAGATCAAGGAGCTTGGCCGCAGTGACTTCAACTCCGACAAGTAGCGCCCGACTGGGCACCCTCCGCCGCTACCGAGATCGCCTTCCCGTCACTGAGCACACCCCCATGCTCTACCTGGGCGAGGGGGAGACACCGCTGGTGGCCGCCCGCCGCCTGGGCGACAAGGTGGGCTGTTCGCGGCTCTACTTCAAGTTGGAGATGTGCAATCCCACCGGCTCCTTTAAGGACCGAGGCATGGTGGTGGCGGTGGCCAAGGCGATCGAGGAGGGAGCGCAGGCGGTGCTTTGCGCCTCCACCGGCAATACCAGCGCCTCGGCTGCCGCCTACGCAGCCCACTGCGGCCTGGACGCCTTCGTCCTGGTGCCTCGGGGCAACATCGCCCAGGGCAAGCTGGCCCAGGCGGTGGCTCACGGCGCCCGTGTCCTTGCCATCGACGGCAACTTCGATGCCGCCCTCGACATCGCCCGCGAGATCAGCAGCCGCCACCCGGTAGCGATGGTCAACTCCATCAACCCCAACCGCATCGAGGGCCAGAAGACCGCCGCCTTCGAGATCGTCGACGCCCTGGGCGACGCTCCCGATCTCCTGTTCATCCCCGTGGGAAACGCGGGCAACATAACCGCCTACTGGCGCGGCTTCGTGGAGTACTACCGCGCGGAGCTGGCCACCAGGAAGCCGCGTGTGATGGGGTGGCAGGCCGCCGGCGCTGCCCCTATCGTGCGCGGCCAGCCGGTCGAGAACCCGGAGACCGTCGCCTCCGCCATACGCATCGGCAACCCGGCGAGCTGGAAAGGGGCGCTGGCGGCCCGCGACGAGTCCGGCGGCGCCATCGACACCGTTACTGACGAAGAGATCCTGGAGGCCTATCGCCTACTGGCCCGGGAGGAGGGCATCTTCGGGGAGCCCGCCTCTGCGGCCTGCGTGGCAGGGCTACTCAAGGCGGCCCCGCGCCTGGACCTGACGGACAAGACTGTGGTTTGCGTCCTCACCGGCCACGGCCTGAAGGACCCCGATACGGCCCTCACGATTGAGGCGGAGATGACCGACGTGCCCGCCGATCTGGACGTTGTGGAGCGGGCCATGGGCCTGGATTAGGCCCAGCGACCGCCGCGGCGCCCCCCCTCGTTCCAAACGCCACACCATTCTGCTACAATCTCTCGAAATGTAGGGGGGAATCCTAATGCCACGACGTAAGATCACGCACAAGCCGCAGCCGATATCGGCTACCTCGCGAAACAACCGCGAATACGTGATCCAATCCTACATCGTGTGCATTATGGATCTCTTGGGCCAATCGCAACGACTGAAAGGCTTGGAGACGTTGCCAAGGGATGGAAGGCCCACTCCGCAGATGATTGAGGCCTTTCGAGAGACGGTAGGCGTCGTTCGTAATTTCCGGGAGATGTTCGAAGGGTTCTTCGAGCAATTCAGCAAGATCAAAGTGACGGAGCAGGAACTTGGCCGACTGGCGCCTGAGCAGCGTGAGCAATTCTTGAGGATACGGGAGGCCGTTCGGACCACCCAGCAATTCTCTGACACGTTCGTCTTCTACGCCCCAGTTAACAATAGCTTCGGAGACCCAACCGGCGCGGCTCTCCATTCAGTCCTAGGAGCCGCAGCGCTTGCGCTTCTGGTGGGTCTCGCTGGGGGGGTTCCGTCTAGGGGCGCAATCACCGTGGGCACAGGGACAGAGATCGATCGGGGCAACTTCTACGGGCCGGCCTTGGTTATGGCGTATGAGATGGAAAGCCAGATTGCGGAGTATCCGCGCGTCGTGCTTACTCACGAAGCAGTCGAGTTTGCCCACCGCAGGAGCGGCTTCAGCCGCGACGCGGAGATCGAACGTTTGCTTGTCCACTACCACCAGTCGCCGCCAGGCCTCCTCTGCACTGATTCTGACGGTATGACCATTGTCGACTTCATGGGTGAAGAGTTCCAGTCTATCCTGTCGGACATGCCGGAGTTCGCAGGGATGGCCTCCCAGGCTTATCGCTTTGCTCGTTCCGAGGCGGCTCGCTTTGAGAGCGAGGGCAATGCCAAGCTTGCTAGACGCTACAACCAGCTACTTCACTACATGCGGCCGCGCCTATCGCTTTGGGGAATCGCAACGAACGGGTAGACGTCGTCTTTCACCTCCGCCTGTCGCGCATGTCTTGAAACGCCACACGCCCCTCACCCTCGTTGCTTGACCCCCGCCCGTTGCCTGACTCACCCCGCGCTTTCGCCTCCCCGCAGTCTGCTGCTAGAATTGAAGCTGTCCCGCCCCTGCAAACCGCCGGACCCCGCGCTAACGTAAGGACTTATTGGAGTGAGAGTGACCGTCGACGCTGTTGATCAGACCGAGGTGGGCGATGCCGTGCGCCGCATCATCGAGGCCATCGGCGAGGATCCCTCCCGCGAGGGCCTCCTCGACACCCCGCGCCGCATCGCCGAGATGTACGGAGAGCTGTTCTCCGGCCTCCACCGGGACCCGCGGGAGGTCCTGTCCCGCGGCTTCCAGGAGTCCCATCGGGACATGGTGATCCTCAAGAATATCCCCTTTTACTCCCTGTGTGAGCATCACTTCCTGCCCTTTCACGGCCAGGCCCACGTGGGCTACGTGCCAAACGGCCGCATCGTCGGCGCCAGCAAGATCGCCCGCGCCATCGATATCCTGGCCCGCCGTCCCCAGCTCCAGGAGCGTCTCACCGGCCAGATAGCGGATGCCATCATGGAGAGCCTCTCGCCGGACGGCGTCGCCGTGGTAATAGAGGCGGAGCACCTGTGCATGACGATGCGCGGCGTCCAGAAGCCGGGCTCCACCCTCATCACCTCCGCCATCCGGGGCGGCTTCCGCCGCCGCGCCGTCACCCGCTCTGAGTTCCTCGCCCTGGTGAGGGGGAGCTAGCGTGGGGTACGCCGTCCACCGGGAGGAACTGGAGCGGCTGGAGCCTGAGTGGCGGGCCCTGCTGCCCCAGACCTCGGCCAACAAGGTGTTCGTATCTCCTACCTGGCTTCGTGTCTGGTGGCAGGAGTTCGGGGCCGAGCGAGAGCTTTTCGTGCTCTCGGTGCGACGACAGGGCGAACTGGTGGGCGTGGCCCCGCTGATGCGCGACGGCGATCGCCTCTACTTCGCCGGCGACACCCAGGTCTGCGACTACATGGACGTGGTGGCCGCGCCGGCAGAGGTGGAGGCTGTCCTCTCCACGGTCCTGCGCAGCCTGGGCGAGGAGCCCTGGCGGGAGCTGATCCTGTGGGCGGTCCCTGAGGGCTCCCCTACCCTCGACGCGCTGAAGGTTGCAGCCCCCGCTCTCGGCCTCCGCGTCAACATCGAACGGGAGGACGTCTGTCCCCGCCTTGACCTGCCGGCCACTTGGGGCGAGTACCTGGCGAGCCTCAGCAAGAAGGATCGCCACGAGCTGCGCCGCAAGCTGCGCAAGCTCTCCCAGGGCGGCGAAGTAAGTCTGGAGACAATCGCCCAGCCTGCCGACGTGGGGGTGGCCCTGGACGACTTCCTGCGCTTGCACCGGCAGCGGGCCGATAAGGCCGCCTTCATGACCGAGGAGATGGAGCGCTTCTTCCGCGTCATCGTCGCTGCTCTGGCCGCCGAGGCGCAGGTAGAGCTTCTCTTCCTTACCCTTAGCGGGGTTCGCGTGGCCGCCGTGCTCTGCTTCTGCGACAGCGACGAGTCCCTCCTCTACAACAGCGGATACGATCCCGACTATGCATACCTCTCCGTAGGGCTTCTCTCTAAGGCGTTGGCCCTGCGCAAGGCCATCGAGGAGGGCAAGCGGCGATTTGACTTCCTGCGTGGCCCCGAACCCTACAAGTACGATCTCGGTGCCACCGATCGCCCCGTGTATCGGTGCACCGTTGGACGGAGTTGACATGAATAGTATGATTGAGGGTTCCTGTGTGTGACATAGCAGTTATCTCCGTTCATACCTCGCCCCTGGCCCGCCCCGGCACCCGCGACAGCGGCGGCATGAACGTCTACATCCGAGAGCTGAGCCAGCAGCTCTGTCGGCGTGCTCACACCATGGACATCTTCACCCGCCGCACCGACCCGGACTCGCCCCAGATAGTGCAGATCGACGAGCGTACGCGGGTGATCCAGATTCAGGCGGGGCCGTTCGCTGCCGAAAAGGGGTCGCTCCACCGCTACCTGCCGGAGTTTCGCTGCGGCATTATCGGCTTTCAGGAGGAGCAGGGCCGGGCCTATGACCTCATACACAGCCACTACTGGCTCTCCGGCTGGGTGGGCCAAGCCCTCAAGGCCCGCTGGAACGTACCTCACGTCATCATGTTCCACACCCTGGGCGAGGCCAAGAACCGCGCCCACCTGAGCGAGCGGGAGCCCCACCGCCGCATCGCCGGGGAGCGCCTGGTGGCCCAGGGCGCGGACCGCGTTATCTGCGCCAGCGAGGGCGAGCGGAAGGTCCTCATCGAGCACTACGGCGTGTCCACCTCGCAGGTGGTTCAGGTGCCATGCGGCGTTGACACCGACCACTTCCGGCCCCGCTCCCGCGCCGCTGCCCGCCGCCGGCTCGGCCTCCCCGCCGATGAGCCGCTCGTCCTCTATGTGGGCCGCATCGAGCCCCTTAAGGGGATTGACATCCTCCTGCGGGCCGCGGCCGAGATGGAAGGCCGCTTCTGTCTTCTCGTGGTCGGCGGTGATGGCAGGGACGCTCGGCGCAAGTCAGAGCTGCAGCGTCTGGCCCAGGAGATGGGCATCACGGAGCGCGTCTTCTTCCAGGATGCCGTCTCCCATGAGCGGCTGCCGTTGTACTACAACGCGGCGGACATCTGCGTCGTCCCCTCCTACTACGAGAGCTTCGGCCTGGTGGCCCTCGAGGCGATGGCCTGCGGCGTGCCGGTGGTGGCATCGCGGGTGGGCGGGCTCCTGGAAACAGTGCGCGACGGCGAGACCGGCTACCTGGTGCCCTGGCGCTGCCCGGAACCGTTCGCCGAGCGCCTGGAGATGCTCCTGGCCAACGAGCCGCTGCGCCGCAGCCTCGGGCGCATGGCCCGCGCCGCCGTCGAGCGATTCCGCTGGTCGGAAGTCGCCGCCCGCGTGGAGGACGTCTACCACGAACTTGTCTCCCAGTACCGTGGCGTCGCCGTCGGCGCCCACGTGGCCTAGAGCTGCACCGGGGTGAGCGCACCCGGACGCGCCCTCGTCATAGTAGCCCACCCGGACGATGCGGAGTTCCTCTGCGCCGGCACAGTGGCCCGCTGGGTCTCCGAAGGTTCAGAGGTGCGATACGTCCTGGTCACCTCCGGCGATAGGGGAACCCATGACCCAGAGATGACCAGCGAGAGGCTGGCGGCGATTCGGGAGGAGGAGCAGCGGGCCGCCGCCAGGGCGGTGGGCGTCGAGGAGTGCGTCTTCCTGGGCTACCCGGACGGCTTCGTGGAGGACACGGCGGAGCTGAGAGGGAGCCTCGTGCGGGAGATCCGCCGCTTCAGACCGGACGTGGCCATCACCTGGGACCCGTACCGCCGCAGCCACAATCACCGCGATCACCGGCTCACGGGCCAGGCCGCCCTGGACGCCCTCTACCCGCTGGCGCGCTCTCACCTGTACTACCCGGAGCACTTGCAGGAAGGGCTGGAGCCGCACCGAGTGGAGGAGGCTCTCCTTGCTGGGACCGACCAGCCAAACTACCACGTTGACGTAAGCGATTTCTTCAACAGGAAGATGAAGGCCCTTCGCTGCCACAAGACCCAGTTCGCCCGCTATCCCTTCAAAGAGGTGCGCAAGCGGGTGCGCCAGCGCATGGCTGAGGTGGGCAAGGAGGCGGGGCTCAAGCTGGCCGAGGCGTTTCACCGCATCGAGTGGAGGTGGTAGGACAGGTGGAGGAACTGTCCCTGACGGCGTTCTGGCTGGCCCTGGGGTTCACCGCCGCCTCGGTCCTCTTCCACTGGGGGTACTCCTTCGGGGCCAGGGTCGTCCTCCGTCGCCTGGCCACATCCGCCGGAGGCGGATTCGCCTCTGGCGAAAACGGCGATAGCGGCGTGACCGTTGCCACCTTGGAGTGGCTGCCGGAGTCGCTGGGGAGGCTGGCCAGCCTGACCACGTGGACGGCCACCGCATTCCTGGCCGTGTCGCTGTTCGCTCGCTGGCGGGCCGTCGGTCACGCCCCGTGGTCCAACATGTGGGAGTTCACCGTTGCCTTCGCCGGCGGCGTCATGCTCTTCTACATCGTGTTCGAGCGATGGTACGGACAGAGGACGATCGGCTCCTTCATCCAGCCGGTGGTGCTGGCCATGATGGCCGTCGCCGCCGCTTTCTTCCCCTCCGATGTGGAACCGCTGGTGCCTGCCCTCCAGAACCAGGACTTGCTGGCCCTGCACGTGGCGACGATGATCCTGGCCTACAGCGCTCTGAGCGTCTCCTTCGGCGCGGGGGTGATGTACTTGATCCAGGGCGGCGACAGGAACCGGTTCGCGCGCCTGCCCAGGGCCGGGCTCCTGGATCGGATCGGCTACCGGTCGGTGATGGTGGGCTTCCCGTTGCTAGCGCTGGGGATAGCGTTGGGAGCGTACTGGGGCAACTCGGCCTGGGGCCGCTACTGGGGCTGGGACCCCAAGGAGACGGCAGCGCTGGTGACCTGGCTGATCTACGCCGCCTATCTGCACACCCGTGGTCTGAGGGGCTGGACCGGCACCCGGGCGGCCGCCATCCTGGTGCTAGGGTTCATCGGCGTGCTGTTCACCTACTTCGTCGTCAACCTGTGGGTGTCCGGCCTTCACTCCTACTCCGGCGTGTAACGCTCGCTCACCGCCGCAGCGCTGGCAGTTATCCCTTAGACACACAAGGAATACAGAATATGTTAGACTTTACCCGCTATGCCGCAGGGGCATTCATCGGCAGGCGATCCGGCTGGTCGCCGACCGGCAAGAATGCGGGCCGCAATGTTGTCCGAAGCCCGTGGTGTGCTCCGCGCTGCTGAAGTGCTCCTCAAGCGAGCAGATTTCGATCCGAAGGAGTGCCAAGAACTCATCAAGGTCGTTGTCGCTCAAGAGCAGATTGAACTCCTTCGGGCATATGGCCGAATTGAACCCCGTAAGCGCTTCAAGAAGCATTCAAGTTACGCGTTGCTTGAGGAACGAAAGCGCAGCGTTTTGTATGTTGACGAAGGAGGCAGATCGTTCATAGATCGCTATGGGAAATATCCCTTCTTCGCTCTCGGTGCAGTGGAAATGCCGGAAGAGGAGCAGGACAACTATTGCTTTGCAGCCGACGAAATCAAACTCAACTTCTTCGACAGGAAGGACATCACTTTTCACGAGCCCGCCATGAGACGTAAGGAAGGTCGGTGGGGATTCGGCGGTGATAGAAAAAGACAGCGTGAATTCGACGAAGCGCTAGATGATTTGATCCGGCAAACCAAGTTTCGAGCCTTTGGCGTCGGCATCAGAAAGAGAGCCTTCAAGAAACAGTTTGTCGACACTGGCATCGACCCGTATCTACCCACTGATGTCTATGCAGTTGCCATAGTGATGCTTCTTGAGCGATATATCGACTTCTTGGCACACAATCCGCCCGACAGGTTTGGGCGTGCCATATTCGAAGGGCAGGGGGCAAAAGAGGACGCCGAGCACCAATTGGAATATGCAAGAGTCATCTTAGAGGGTTCTCAGTGGGTACCCGACAAAGCTTTCCGGAACTGGCTTGAACCGGGGTTGACGTTCGTTCCGAAGCGAGGGTCTCACCCGTTGGAACTTGCGGACATGTTCAGCAGGGACCTATACGAGTGGATTCGGAGCAATTGCAGGCGCTCACCTAAGAGGTGGGAATTGTTCAGCGAGAGAATCTATTGTCGGGGAGATGGCAGGATGGGCAAGTTCGGCGTGAAGGTATTTCCAGACTCAACTATTCGGGAACGAATTGAAGCCCACCGCGCACGATGTGGGGCTACTCTCTAGCGGTAATTGAAAGCGCCCCACCTCATGGAGATAGGGCGCCGATAGCGGAGCCCGCTATCCACTAATGATATACTATCATAGCGGGACAAAATGTCAATAGTTTGTCGGCACATTTTGCCACTAGACTATTGACAAACAGCCGACTTTGTGATCTGTAGTTCGAATGCCTGACAAGAAATCGAAGAAGCACGACGACACCAGCGTATTGCTTCACCCGCTCACGTTTGCGGAAGCGATAGCAGTGCTGGCCAAGAGCCCTAAGCATGAGGGTTCTCAGGCTGAGGAACCCGACAAAACCAGCGGACGCGGCTCTGAGTCTGCGCATCAAAGAAGCACAACCACGAATTCGGCTTGACACCACCAGGGGTGCTTGTTATCCTTTTCGTTTGGCGTCAGGTTCGTTGGTCGAATACGCTGGACTAGCGGGTCGAAAGACCTAGCCGACGCGACCGGTATACCCTTCACACCGACGCCGGTCTGGTGCGGATGCATAAGGCTTTCGGCCTTTTGTTGTGGAAGAGGGAATTGCAGGTGCCTACCATTAACCAACTGGTTCGCCGCGGACGGAGGCCCTTGGCCAGGAAGACCAAGGCTCCGGCCCTGCGTTTCCAGTACAACGCGCTGAGGAACGTCATGGCGCGCGGCAAAGGGTCGCCTCAGAAGCGGGGCGTGTGCACCAACGTGCGAACCCAGACGCCCAAGAAGCCCAACTCCGCCCTGCGTAAGGTAGCTAGGGTGCGCCTCACCAACGGGATCGAGGTTACCGCCTACATCCCCGGCGAGGGGCACACCCTTCAGGAGCACTCAGTCGTGCTGATTCGGGGCGGTCGTGTGAAGGACCTGCCCGGTGTGCGCTACCACATCGTTCGAGGGGCCCTGGACGCGCTGGGGGTCAGCGGCCGCAGGCAACAGCGCAGCAAATACGGGACCCGCAGGACCGAAGGTCCACAGTAGACTTCGGGGGACTGACTGGTGCCTCGTAGGGGAAGAGTCATCCGCCGTCCGACGCCGCCTGATGCTAGGTATGGAAACCTGTGGGTGCAGATTATGATCAACAAGATCATGAAGCGGGGGAAGAAGAGCGTCGCCGAGCGGATCATGTATCAGGCTCTGGAAGCGGCCGGAGAACGGACTAAGGAGGACCCCGTTCAAGTGTTTGAGACGGCGGTGCGCAACGTTATGCCCACCCTCGAAGTGCGCCCCCGCCGCGTTGGCGGCGCCACCTATCAGATCCCCCTAGAGGTGCGCCCGGCACGGCGGCTTTCCCTGGCGATGCGCTGGATCCTCGTCTCCGCCCGCGCCCGCCAGGGCCGTCCCATGGCAGACCGGCTGGCCACCGAACTCGTGGAAGCCTATCGCGAACAGGGTACCGCCATCAAGCGCCGTGACGATACGCACCGCATGGCTGAGGCCAACAAGGCCTTTGTGCATTACCGGTGGTAACAGCGGTTCAGCCACGATCATGCGTTGCTAGGGCGCGCCCTCGCAAGCTGGAAGCAGCCGTCATGACGAACGCAGTACCGATCGAATCACTACGGAATATCGGGATCATCGCCCACATCGATGCCGGTAAGACCACGGTCACCGAGCGCATCCTGTTCTACACAGGGCGAACCTACAAAATCGGTGACGTGGACGCCGGCACTGCCGTCATGGACTGGATGGCCCAGGAGCGAGAGCGGGGGATCACTATCACCGCCGCTGCCACCACCACCCACTGGCAGGACCACGTCATCAACATCGTAGACACCCCCGGCCATGTGGACTTCACTGTGGAAGTGGAACGCAGCCTCCGTGTCCTGGACGGAGGCGTTGTTGTGTTCGATGCCGTCGCCGGAGTGCAGAGCCAGTCCGAGACCGTGTGGCGCCAGGCTGACCGCTACCACATCCCGCGCATCTGCTTCGTCAACAAGATGGACCGCGTCGGCGCTGACTTCTGGCACACGGTGGAGATGATCAAGGAACGGCTGAGCGCCAGGCCGGTGGCCGTCCAGACGCCCATCGGGGCTGAGGACGCCTTTCAGGGCGTGGCGGGCTTGGTGGAGATGACCGCCACGTTTTTCTCTGAGGACCGCGAAGAGCCGCCGCGGGTGGGGCCCATCCCTGACGCCTACCGAGAGGAGGCGGAGTTCCGCCGCGAGCAGCTCATCGAGGCCCTCGCCGAAGTGGACGACCAGATGATCATCAGCTATGTGGAGCACCGTGAGGTCTCCCCCGCCGAGCTCAGGAAGGCGCTGCGCCGGGCCACCGTCGCCAACCTGGTCACGCCTGTCCTCTGCGGCGCCGCTCTCAAGAACAAGGGTACTCGGCTTTTGCTGGACGCTGTCGTAGACTATCTGCCCTCACCCGTCGAAGTTCCGCCCGTCACGGGGACCCACCCCAAGACGGGCGAACTGCTGGAACGGCACGCCCGCGATGATGAGCCGTTCTCTGCCCTCGCCTTCAAGGTCGTCGCCGATCCCTACGTTGGGCGTCTTGTCTACTTCCGCGTCTACTCCGGCACCGTGAAGCAGGGCGGGGCAGTGCAGAACAGCGCCCGCAACCATAGAGAGCGCCTGGGGCGTATCCTGCGCATGCACGCCAACCGCCGTGAGGACATCGACCGCGTGCAGGCTGGCCACATCGCGGCCACAGTGGGGCTGAAGAACACCTTCACAGGCGACACCCTCTGCGCCCAGGACAGGCCCATACTGCTGGAAGCGATCAAGTTCCCGGAGCCGGTTATCTCCGTGGCCATCGAACCCAAGACCAAAGACGATCAGGATCGCATGGTGGAGACCCTCCTCCGCCTGAGCGAGGAGGACCCCACCTTCTACACCCGCTACGACTCCGAGACCGGCCAGACGATCATCTCTGGCATGGGCCAGTTGCACCTGGACATCATCGTCGACCGGATGCTGCGGGAGTTCAACGTAGAGGCCAACGTCGGTCGCCCGGAGGTGGCCTACAAGGAGACCATCGTCCAGGCGGGGCGCGCGGAGGGACGGTTCGTCCGCCAGACGGGCGGTCGCGGCCAGTTCGGTGTCGTCGAGTTGGAGGTAGAGCCGCAGGCCCGTGGCACCGGGTTCAAGTTTGAGAACAGGATCGTCGGCGGCGCCATCCCCCGGGAGTTCATCCCGGCGGTGGAACAGGGCGTGCGGGAGGCGCTGGAGACCGGCATACTCGCCAGCTACCCCGTGATCGACATCAAGGTGGCGCTGCTAGACGGCCAGTACCACCAGGTTGACTCCTCGGAGCTAGCGTTCAAGATGGCCGGTTCCCTGGGCGTGCAGGCGGCGCTGAAACGCGCTAACCCCATCCTGCTGGAGCCCTACATGAAGGTGGAGGTGGCCACGCCGGATGACTTCTTCGGTGACGTGTTGGGGGACGTAAGCTCCCGCCGCGGCCACGTCGCAAACGTGGATCAGCGGGGCCATCTGCGGGTCATCACAGCCCTGGTTCCCCTGGCCGAGACGTTCGGCTACGCCACTGACCTGCGCTCCATCACGCAAGGTCGCGCCACCTACACCATGGAGTTCGATCACTACGAGGAGGTCCCCGCCTCCCTCGCCGAGCACATCATCGGCCGGGTGCGGGGGGTAGTCCGCAGGTAGAACCATGGCCCGGCAGAAGATACGCATCCGCCTCAAGGCATACGACCACCGAGTACTGGATCAGTCGGCCGCCCTCATCGTGGAGGCGGCGGAGCGCACCGGTGCCGCTGTCGCTGGGCCGGTGCCTCTGCCCACCGAGATCAAGAAGTTCTGCGTGATCCGCTCGCCCCACATCGATAAGGACTCACGGGAGCAGTTCGAGATCCGCACCCACAAGCGGCTCGTGGACATCCTGGAGCCCACATCCAAGACGGTCGACGCCCTGATGCGGTTGCAGCTCCCTTCCGGCGTCGACATCGAGATCAAGCTATGAGTATCGAAGGCATCCTGGGACGCAAGCTGGGCATGACCCAGGTCTTTCGGGAGGACGGCACCTCCGTCCCGGTCACCGTCATCGAGGCCGGGCCCTGCACCGTGGTGCAGGTGAAGACAGGGGAGAACGACGGCTATGCCGCCGTGCAGTTGGGTTTCGGCGTCCGCAAGCGGGTCAACTCCCCCCTGAAGGGCCACATGAAGGGCCTGGGGCAGTTCCGCTATCTGCGGGAGTTCCGGGTGGATGACATCGGCGAGTGGGAGGTCGGCAAGAAAGTCGGGTGTGAGCTCTTCCAGCAAGGCGACCTGGTGGACGTTTCGGGCGCGTCCAAGGGCCGCGGCTTCGCCGGTGCCATGAAGCGCCACGGCTTCCACGGTGGCCCCCGCACCCACGGACAGTCGGACCGCGCCCGCGCTCCCGGCTCCATCGGTGCCGGGACGGACCCTGGTCGCGTCATCAAGGGGCTCAAGATGGCCGGGCATATGGGCACGGGGCAGGCCACGGTCAAGAACCTGCGGGTTTTCCAATCGGATTCTGCTCGCAACATCCTGATGGTGGAGGGAGCCGTCCCCGGCAATAAGGACGCGCTGCTCCGGGTGCGACGCTCCAAACACGGGAGGGCGCGGCGATGAAGCTGCCGGTGCATAACGCGCAGGGCAAGAAGGTGCGCCAGATCACCGTGGACGGCAGCGTCTTCGGCATCACCCCCAACATGGCCGTGCTCCCCCAGGCGTTCGTGGCCCAGCGGGCCAACCAGCGGCGGGGCACCGCCAGCACCAAGACCAGGGCCGAGGTTCAGGGCAGCACCCGCAAGAGCCGCATCCAGAAGTACACCGGCCGGGCCCGCCAGGGGGGCATCCGCTCGCCGGTGCGCGTGGGCGGCGGCGTCGCTTTTGGGCCCAGGCCCCGCAGCTATCGCCAGAAGCTGCCCAGGAAGATGAAGCGCCTGGCCATCCGCTCCGCCCTCTCGGGCAAGCTGGCGGACGGCCAACTGCGCGTCGTGGACGAACTGAGCTTCACCCAGCCGCACACCAAGGAGATGGTTCGCGTACTGGACAACGTGGGCATACAGCGCTCCGCTCTCATCGTCACCGGCGAGCCCGACCGCTCCGTCCTGGTCAGCGCTCGTAACCTCCAGAAGACGAAGGTGCTGCCTGCCGCCTACCTCAACGTGGTGGATCTCCTGACCCACCGCGATCTCCTGTTGACGGAGGAGGCGGTACGCCGCGTGGAGGGGCTATGGGGCGCCGCGGTGCCTGAGCCCGTCGCGGCGGAGGAGCCGAAGCCCCGCCTAAGGCGGGCGCGTGCCGCCCAGGAGCCGGCCCCGGAGACCGAGGTTGCGGCGGAGGAGAAACCGCGCCGTCGCAGGGCTGCGGCCGTCGCGTCAGCGGAAGCGGAGGAGGCGCCGGAGAAGCCCCGTCGCCGCACCAGGCGTCCCAAGGCCGAGGCGAGTGGGAAGAAGACGGAGGCTGCCGCTGGGGAGCCCAGACCCGCGCGGCGCCGCGCCCGCGCCAAGCCTGCCCTGAGCCAGGCCGAAGGGAAGGAGGAGGCCTAGGCGATGCCTAAGCCTATCCACCCCCTGGAGGTGCTGCGCAGGCCCATGGTCACCGAGAAAGGGGCGCGGCTGGGCGGCGAGAACAAGTACGTGTTCGAGGTTCATCGCCGCAGCAACAAGCACCAGGTCAAAGAGGCTGTAGAGAAGGCGTTCAACGTGCACGTCGTTAGCGTCAACGTGATTAACGTTAAGGGGAAGCCGCGCCGCTCCAGGGGAGGTCGCGCCATCCACGCGCCCAACTGGCGAAAGGCTGTCGTCACCCTCGCTGCCAGCGACAAGATCGAGCTTTTCGAGGGAATCTAGCGATGGGCATCAAGCAGTACAAGCCGACATCGCCGGGGCGCAGAGGAGCCAGTGGCTACACCTTCGGCGAGATCACCAAGAAGCAGCCGGAGAAATCGCTCCTCGCTCCTCTCACTAAGAAGGCTGGACGCAACAACCAGGGCCGCATCAGCGTGCGCCACCGCGGTGGCGGCCACAAGCGCCGCCTGCGGGTCATCGACTTCAAGCGGGACAAGACCGGTGTGCCGGGCAAAGTGGTCGCTATAGAGTACGACCCCAACCGGTCGGCCCGTATCGCCCTTATCCACTACGCCGACGGTGAGAAGCGGTACATCATCTGGCCCGTGGGCCTCGCAGTGGGTGACACTGTCAGGGCAGGCCCGCAGGCAGAGATCAAGCCCGGCAACGCCCTGCCGCTGCGCAACATCCCCGCTGGCAACAGCGTGCATAACTTGGAACTGCACAGGGGCCGTGGGGCACAACTGGTGCGTGGCGCGGGCGCCGCTGCCCAGATCATGGCTCGCGAGGAAGACTACGTGATGGTGCGCCTGCCATCAGGAGAGGTGCGCCGCATTCACGCCGACTGCATGGCCACCATTGGCCAGGTGGGCAACGTGGAGCACGACCAGATCAAGCTGGGCCGGGCCGGCCGCCGGCGCAACATGGGCCGCCGACCCAAGGTCCGGGGCACCGCGATGACCCCGCGCGATCATCCTCACGGCGGCGGCGAGGGACGCGCGCCCATCGGCCTGCCTGGGCCCAAGACCCCCTGGGGGAAACCCACCCTCGGCTACCGTACCCGCCGTCGCAAGGACACTAACAAGTACATCGTGCGCAGACGCTTCGAGGTGTAAACAACAGATGTCCCGCTCGACCAAGAAGGGCCCTTTCGTGGACCCCAAGCTGATGAAGAAGGCGGAGCAGGTGCTGCGCTCCGGCCAGAAGGTCGTCATCCGCACCTGGTCCCGCCGCTCCACCATCATGCCGGAGATGGTGGGCCTGACCATCGCCGTGCACGACGGGCGCCGCCACGTCCCCATCTTCATCACCGAGAACATGGTCGGCCATAAGCTGGGCGAGTTCGCCCTGACGCGGACGTTCCGCGGCCACGGAGGCAAGTCCGCCCAGGTCAGCCGAGTGCGGAGAGTGTAAGCGAGATGGAAGTGCGGTCCTTCACCCGCAACGCCCCCATCACGCCCAAGAAGGCGCGCCTGATCCTGGACGAGGTTCGGGGCAAGCGTGTGGACGAAGCGATGGCCCTGCTCCGCTTCATGCCCACGCCCCATGCTCGCCTGGTTGCCAAGGCGGTGCGTTCCGCCGTGGCCAACGCCGAGAACAACTACAACCTCCAGCCACGCACCCTGCGCATAGCCCAGGCCCACGTCGGCGACGGCGTCACCTACCGGCGGATGCTCCCCCGCGCCCGCGGCCGCGCCGACGTCATGCGCCGCCGCCGCAGCAACATAACGATCGTGGTCCAGGAGGAGGAACTCTAGCATGGGCCAGAAGGTGCACCCCCACGGCTTCCGCCTGGGCTACATCTACGATTGGAAGAGCAAGTGGTTCGCCGACCGTGACTACCCGGCGCTACTCCATGAGGACCTGACCATCCGCCGGACCATCAAAGGTCTCCTGCCCGACGCGGGCATCTCATCGGTGGAGATCGAGCGCAACGCCAACCTGGTCACCGTGGCCATCAGCACCTCCCGCCCCGGTATCGTCATCGGGCGCGGGGGCCAGCGGGTGGACGAACTGCGGGCCGCCCTGGAGCGGGCCACCGGCCGCAGGATTCGCGTCAACATCAACGAGGTCCGCATCCCGGAGATCGATGCCGCCCTGGTCGCCCGCTCCGTGGCGGACCAGATCGAGCGTCGCATCTCCCACCGAAGGGCCATCAAGCAGACCATCTCCCGCGCCATGCAGCGAGGTGCCCTCGGGATCAAGATCAAGGTGTCTGGCCGCCTAGGCGGGGCCGATATGTCCCGCAAGGATCAGGGGATGGAGGGCCGCGTACCCCTGCATACCCTCAAGGCGGACATAGACTACGGCACGGCTGAGGCGCACACCACACTGGGGCTCATCGGCGTTAAGGTATGGATCTACAAGGGCGATCGCATCCTGGAGCAGCCCGCGTCCATCGAACGTCGGCGTCCCAAGCCGGAAGCCGCCGAGGCCACGCCGGAGGCGACGCCCGCCGCCCCCACCGCCGAACCTGACGCCCCGGCCGAGCCCGCCCCGAGCGAACCGGCGGAAGGCGCGGAGCCGCCATCTGAACCTGAAGCTGAGGCGAAACCGGATGCTACAACCTAGGCGCACCAAGTACCGCAAGACTCAGCGGGGCCGCCGCGCTGGCCGCGCCAGCACCGGCAACACCGTAGCCTTCGGCGACTTCGGCCTTCAGGCCCTCGGCACCTGCTGGATGACCGCTCGCCAGATAGAGGCCGGGCGGCGCGCCATCACCCGCTACGTCCGCCGCGGTGGCAAGCTATGGATCCGCGTCTTCCCCGACAGGCCGGTTACCAAGAAGCCTATGGAGACGCGCCAAGGCTCCGGCAAAGGTCCGGTGGAGTTCTGGGTGGCTGTCGTGAAGCCGGGTCGCATCATCTACGAGATCGCCGGGGTGCGCGAGGAGAGCGCCCGCGAGGCGATGCGCCTGGCTGCTCACAAGCTGCCGATACCGACCCGTTTCGTGACGCGAGAGGTGGCCCTGTAGAGGGATCAACATGGCGAAGAAGCTGAAGGCCAAGACGGAAGAGATACGCAAACTCTCGGAGGCCGACCTGGCCAAGGAGCTGGAGGAGGCGCACCGACGGCTGTTCTCCCTCCGGCTCCAGAGGGAGACCCGCCAGCTCCCCAACCACCGAGAGCTGCCCAAGGTGAGGCGTCTAGTCGCGCGGCTGAAGACGATCCGGCGGGAGCGGCAGATGGCCGCCAGGGAGGATCGCTAGGTATGGCTCAGGGGAGCTTTGGAGGCCGCAAGGTCCGCGAGGGCACGGTGGTGTCCGACACGATGGACAAGACGGTCGTCGTTGCCGTGGAGACAAGGGTGCGGCACCGTCTCTACAAGAAGATCGTCAGGCGGCTCCGCCGACATCTGGCTCACGACGAGACGAACGACGCCAAGCTGGGCGACGTCGTCCGCATCGTGGAGTCACGGCCGTACTCCCGGCACAAGCGGTGGCGGCTGGCCGAGGTGCTGGTTCGCGCCGAGCGTCCCGAGGTCGCCGCGCGAGACATCGACCTTGAACTGCTGGGCGAGGTGAAGCCGGAGGAGGAAGAGGGAGAGGCCGCCGCGCCCGCGGAAGCCGTCGTCGAGGAGATCGCCCCTGAGGGCGAGGTCGAGGTGCCCGCCGAGGCCGCCGAGGAGGTGCCGCCGGTGGAGGAGGTCGTGACCGGGCCCGAGGCTGCGGAGGCCGAAGAAGCCGCCGTCGCCCCTGAGTCGGAGATCGAGGCCGAAGAGCGCGCGGAGGAGGCCCCGGAGACCGCGCCGGAGGAGGCGCCGGAGGAGGCCGAAGAGCCCCCTACCGAGGAGGTGAAGGGCGAGGAGAAGGAGGGCGAGGAGAAGGAGGGATCATCGTGATCCAAGCCCAGTCCCGCCTCCGCGTCGCCGACAACTCCGGTGCTCGGCAGGTGATGTGCATCCGCGTGTTGGGCGGCTCCAGACGCCGCTACGGCCGTGTGGGCGACGTCATCGTCGCCTCCGTGAAGCAGGCCACCCCCGGTGGCGGTGTCAAGAAGGGCGATGTGGTGCGCGCCGTGGTCGTGCGCGTGGCCCAACCCTACCGCCGCGACGACGGCTCCTACATCCGCTTCGACGACAACGCCGCCGTCATCCTGTCCGACGTCTATAACCCCCAGGGCACCCGCATATTCGGCCCCGTTGCGCGCGAACTGCGCGAGCGCAACTTCATGAAGATAGTCTCCCTCGCCCCGGAGGTGCTGTAGGATGCAGCGGGTGAAAAGAGAGGACACCGTCTTCATCGCCAAGGGCAAGGATCGGGGCAGGACCGGCACCGTGCGGATCGTCATCCCTAAGGAGAACCGCGTCATCGTCAGCGGCATCAACGTGGTGAAGCGGCACATGCGGCCGCGCGGGCCCCGACAACCGGGCGGCATCATCGAGCGAGAAGCACCCATCCCCTTGGCTAACGTCAGGCCGCTCTGCCCGTCCTGCAACAAGCCGGTGCGCGTGGGCTTTCGCGTCCTGGCGGACGGCCGCAAGGTGCGCTACTGTAAGAAGTGCGACGCCAATTTCGACTGAGGATAGGCTGTAGATGACACCCAGGCTGAAGGAGAGATACGGAGAAGAGGTTGTGCCGGTCCTCATGCGGGAGTTCGGCTACGGAAACATCATGAAAGTGCCACGACCTGAGAAGATGACCGTCAACGTGGGCCTGGGGGAGGCCGTGACCGACGCCAAGGCACTGGACTCCGCCTCCAACGACGTGGCGATAATCACCGGACAGAGGCCCGTGATAACCCGCGCCAAGAAGTCCATCTCCAACTTCAAGGTGCGCGCTGGCATGCCCATCGGTGTCATGGTCACGGTGCGAGGCAGCCGCATGTGGGAGTTCCTGGACCGCCTGGTGAACGCGGCCCTCCCCCGCATCCGTGACTTTCAGGGCGTCTCCCCCAACTCCTTCGACGGCCGCGGCAACTTCAGCATCGGCATCCGGGAGCAGCTCATCTTCCCCGAGATTGAGTACGACAAGGTCGACCGCATCCGGGGGCTCCAGGTCAACATCATAACCACGGCCAAGACCGACGAGGAGGGCAAGCGGCTGTTGGAGCTGCTGGGCGTGCCCTTCGCCCGACACTAGGGGATCAACAGTGACACGTAAGGCCCTGTACGAGAGGACGTTCTACAAGAAGCCGAAGTTCGCCGTGCGGCACCGCAACCGCTGCCACCGCTGCGGGAGGCCCCGCGCCTACCTGCGCGCCTTCGGCCTTTGTCGCATCTGCTTCCGGCAGCTCGCCCTGGAGGGACACCTTCCGGGGGTCAAGAAGTCCAGTTGGTAGCCTCGAGAACCATGATTACCGATCCCATCGCCGACATGCTCACCAGGATACGGAATGCCCTTACGGCCGGGCACGATTTCACCGACGTGCCCGCCTCCAAGCTCAAGCTATCCCTGGCTGAGACCCTCAAGAGGGAGGGCTTCATCCGCGACTTCGAGGTGCTTGAGGACGGGCCGAAGCGGACCGTTCGCATACACCTCGCCTACGCCGAAAAGCGGGAGCCGGTGATCACCGGCCTTCGGCGGGTGAGCAAGTCCGGCCTCAGGGTCTACGTTCAGAAGCGCGAGGTGCCGCGGGTGTACGGCGGCCTTGGCGTAGCCATCATATCCACCTCTCAGGGCTTGCTCACCGGTCGAGAGGCGCGCCGTCGTGGCCTCGGCGGAGAGGTCATCTGCTATGTGTGGTGAGGACAGAGCAATGGAACAAAGGAGCAGTGGAATAGAGCAAGAGGGGTTGTTCCATTGCTCCCATGCTGAATTGCTCCAGGCTGGAGGGAGAAGGTAAGGCCGTGTCCCGCGTAGGCAAGATGCCAATAGCCGTGCCCAAGGGGGTGGAGGTGCGCATGGAGGGGACACGCGTCACCGTCAAGGGCCCCAAGGGTGAGCTGAGCCGTGACCTGAACCCCGATATGAAGATCGAGCTTAGTGACGGTGTCCTCACCGTGAAGCGGCCCGGCGATCAGCCTCGCCACCGCTCGGCCCATGGCCTAACCCGTACCCTCATCCAGAACATGGTCACCGGCGTCAGCGAAGGGTTCACCAAGGCGCTGGAGCTCCAGGGGGTAGGCTACCGGGCCCAGATGCAGGGGCCGAACCTGGTGCTGGCCGTGGGGTACTCCAAGACGGTGGAGGTGGTGCCGCCCCCGGGCATAGAGTTCGAGGTGGAGGGTACCTCCCGGGTCACAGTGAAGGGGATCAGCAAGGAGGACGTTGGTCAGGCCGCCGCCGACGTTCGCAAGGTGCGGCCGCCGGAGCCCTACAAAGGGAAGGGTATCCGCTACGTAGGCGAGTACGTCCGCCGCAAGGCCGGCAAGGCCGGCAGGGCGATCCACTAGCTATGAAGAAGACTAAGACCCCGTACGCTGCACGGATACGACGCCACCGCCGGGTGCGCAGCAAGGTCAGCGGCGTCCTCCAACGTCCGCGGCTGGCCATCTTCCGTAGCTCGAACCACATCTACGCACAACTCATTGACGACAGCAGCGGCCACACCCTGGCCGCGGCTTCCGATCTTGAGGCGGGTCTGCGTAGCCAGTGTGACGACAAGCGGAAGACGGAGGTGGCCGGCGTGGTGGGGGAGGCCATCGCCCGCAAGGCCGCGGAGAAGGGTATCAAGGCGGTGGTCTTCGACCGCGGCGGCTCCAAGTACCACGGCCGCGTCAAGGCTCTGGCAGAGGCGGCCCGCAAGGGTGGTCTCTCCTTCTGATGAGGTGAGCATGTCTAACCCTGGTAAGTACATCGCCAAGCGCGAAAAGATAGACACCTCCGAGATGGAGGCCACGGAGAAGGTGGTGTTCATCAACCGCGTGGCCAAGGTGATGAAGGGCGGCCGTCGCTTCCACTTCACCGCCGTCGTCGTGGTGGGCGACGGCGACGGCCACGTAGGCGTCGCTCTGGGCAAGGCGAGGGAGGTGCCGGAGGCCATCCGCAAGGCGTCCACCGTCGCCCGCAAGAACATGATAAGCGTCCCCATGGTCGGCTCCACCATTCCGCATCCTATCCTCGCTCGATTCGGCGCCTCGCGGGTGCTGATCAAGCCGGCGGCGCCCGGCACCGGGCTTATCGCCGGCGGCGGCGTTCGCGCCGTGCTGGAGGGAGCGGGCGTCAAGGATGCCGTGACCAAGTCGCTGGGCTCCAAGAGCCCTGCCAATGTGGTCAAGGCGACGATCCTGGGCCTATCGCAACTCCGCTCGCCCCAGGAGGCGCTGGTGCGGCGGCGGGCGGTCTCGGCGGAGGCATCCATCGATGTCTAGGCTTCGTATAAGCTGGCACAAGAGCGCCATCGGCTACGCCGGCGACCAGAAGCGGACGCTCCGTGCCTTGGGCCTGCGTCGGCTGGGCCATACGGTGGAGCATCGTGATACCCCGGCTATACGTGGTATGATTAACAAAGTGCGGCACCTTGTTAAGATTGCAGAGGTTTCCGAAGACTAATGCTGGCTCACGAACTCAGACCTCCCAAGGGGTCTAAACACGCCCGCAAGCGGGTCGGGCGCGGCGCCGCCCCCGGCCGCGGCCCC
>DAOUMF010000200.1:0-16205 GCA_034411955.1 Dehalococcoidia bacterium | reverse complement strand
ACCCTGGACTACCTGGTGGCCGCCGCCGCAGGCTGACTGACCGGCACCTTTCGGGGCGCGCTGGAGGCGCGCGGGATACGCACCGGCAAAGGCAGCCTGACCTCCGAAGCGGTAGGCGAGATCGAGAAGGATGGCAACACCCTGATAGTGAGGCGCATCCACGTGACCTATCACCTTCGACTGGCGCCGGATCAACGGGAGGCGGCGGAGCGGGTCCTCGGCTTCCACGTCGACTTCTGCCCCGTGGCCCGCTCCATTCGTGGCTCTATCGAGACAAGCACGTCCCTCGAGATGGAGGACACGGAGTAGCCGTGGAAGGCGAACTGGACGGCTCCGGCCTCGCCCTGGCCCTCGTCGTCTCGCGCTTCAACGATTTCGTCACCGAGAAGCTGCTGACAGGGGCGCAGGAGGCGCTGCAGCGCCACGCCGTCAGCAAGCACGAGGTGTTCCGGGTGCCCGGCTCGTTCGAGATCCCGGTGGTCGCCAAGCGCCTGGCCGAGAGCGGCCGCTACCACGCCATCGTCTGCCTGGGCGCCGTGATCCGCCACGAGACGGACCACCACCTCTATGTGGGAGGGCAGGCGGCCGAGGGGATCCAGCGAGTGGCCCTGGACACGGGTGTGCCCTGCATCTTCGGCGTGCTCACCTGCGACACCGACGAGCAGGCGCTGGAGCGGGCGGGCGGCAAGCACGGCAACAAGGGCTTCGAGGCCGTGGAGTCCGCCGTGCGGGTGGTCAACCTGCTACGGAAGCTGCCCGCAGACTAGCGATCTATCCTCCTGGGGCTGGCTCGTACGCGCCCCACTGCGGCACGTCCCGCCCCAGGTCGAACGGCGGTGACGTCGCCGAGACGTAGACCAGCGGTTCCTCGCCCGCGTTTCGGATTGCGTGCCCTGCCCCCGGTGGAATGAAGACCATGGTCCCGGGTCCCACTTCCTTCTCGTCGTCGCCCACCCGCATGATGCCCCGCCCGCGCACGATCACGTACACCTGCTCGTTCTCCGGATGGTTACCGATCGGCTGCCCGCTACCTGGCTCTCCCTCCACCCACGTGATCGTCAGGTTCTTCGAACCGAACTGACCCTTCGTAAGGAGGAGGTAGGACACCTGACCGCCGCGGTGGTTGCGCGGGCTTTGCTCCAGCGTCTGCGTGTGCATGTCGGCTCCTATCCTGAACGTGCGGCCCCTTCGAGGGCAACACCCTGGCTCGGGTGGATGTCCCTCCGGTACTCCCGCTCGACCGCCACCGGGCGGAAGCCCATAGCGTCGTACATCTGCTTGGGCGTGTCCGTGGCGTCGGCGACGATGACGACCGGGCCTGCGCCCTCTCTCCGCACTTCCCCCACGCAGTGGTGGATCAACGCCGTCGCCAGGCCGCGATGCCGGAAATCGGGATGGCTGAAGAGGTCCTCCACCAAGCCCATGCCGTTCGGGCCGAGCCACGAGGAGCAGTACGCCCGCGCTTCGCCGTCCGCGTAGGCGAGCCAGTGGCGGGCGGGAGGCCACTTGGACCGCCGCGACAGCATCATCTGCCGTGCGGTCTCCTCATCGAACGAGCCGGGGATCTTCTCCCTGTACTCGCGCCAATCGATGTCATGGAGCGTGACATGGGCCTGCCAGTCAGGCTCATCCATCACGGGCCGGATGTCGCACGGCTTGGCCGAGCCGACGATTTCGCCCTCGAGCAGCATGACCAGGGCGTCGCTGCGCTGGTAGCCCTCAAGCACCAGGCGCGCCTCGAACTGTGGCGGCGTCATGAAATCGAGATCGAACCGCCGGTGAGCGAGGCCCGCGTACTCCCGTTCCACCCGCGCCAGCAGCCGTTCGATCTCCTGCGACGTCGACGCCGTGACCTGCGTCACGTGGTTGGCGTCCCAGATAGCCGGTGTCTGCCGGTTCCGGATAAAGACAGCGCCGTCCGCCTGGAACCGCTCGTTGCCCAGGGCATGGTAGGCCTGGTTCGTGGCGAGGGCAGCGCGAGTGGTGGTGAACGGATCGGTCAAGGCCGGAACTCCATGTAGGTGTCGCTCGGACCGAACCCGAGTCGCTCGTAGAGGCGCTTGCCCCCCGGACTGACTGCTCGCAGAAAGACCCGTCGTGCGCCAGCTTCCTGGGCGCAGCGGACAAGACGTTCCAGCAGAGCGGAGGCGATCCCTTGGCCGCGCCACTGGGGCACCGTGTACATGTTCATGATGTAGCCGTCCAGGCCGCGGTTGCGGCTGGTGGGCGGGCGTTCCCACAGCACCAGCCCGCTCGTCCCCACGGTCTCGCCCTCTGCCTCCGCAAGAAACGCGATGAACTCATTGTTCGGGAGCTTGTCATGGAGGTACCGCCGGTTCGCCGCCGCAGTCGTCTCCATCTCCGAGCCATCGATCTCGCGCAGCTCAGCCAGCATCGCCAGTCGCAGACGCACCAGATCTTCTATGTCGCCTTCGACCGCGCGACGAACAGTCCATGTCTTGCCGGAGCCAGGTCTGCCTGCGCCCATTGCTCCGTCACCACCGCTGCCTACAGATTCCCCTGTGTGAAGAGGAGGTAGAGACCTGGCCGCCGCGGCGGTTGGGCGAGCTTTGCTCCAGCGTTTGCGTGCGCATCTGCTCTCCTTCGGTCCTACGTCCGCTCCAGCTCGAAGAACAGGTAGTCCAGTTGTCGCGGCGGCTGGCCGAGTGCCGTCAGGAGCATCGCCGTTTCCGCCCTGTGATGCGTGCCGTGGTTTGCCAGGTGCACCATGAGCTGCCCCAGCGGCCGCTCAAGGGGCTGGCCCCGGCTGTCAACGTAGGAGACAACCGTGTCGGGGTCCTCCGGGCCCAACGACGCCACGAAAGCGCGCAGGCCCTCGTGCGAGTCCTCGTACGCCTCGCGGGTCGCTTCCATCACGTGCCCTTCTCGGAGCTGCGGCATGCCAACAGGTCCCGATGGCGCCCAGCGGGCCAACCACAGGATCTGCGCGCCGACGGTGTGTACCAGGTTCCCCTGGATGCTGCCAAAGCTGGCACCCATCTCTCGGCCTAGCTCCTCCTCGCCCAACCCTGACGCGGCCTGCAGTACGTGGTTATTCGCCCACTCGTTGTACTCGTATAGCGCCCGTATCTGTTCGAGAGCGCTCATCTGAACCTCTTCTCTAGCTGCTAACCTGCTTGCCGTACAGCCGCTCTCGCAGGTTCTCCACCACGTTGCTCCCGTCCAGGCGCAGGTGCCGCGGGTTGAAGCGGTCGCTGTGGACGGAGACGACCAGCTTGGCGGGGTCGGCGTCCGCCGGCAGGGGCAGACCGGCCACGCCGAAGGCGTCCGTGCGAGCCTCCGCCAGCACCTTCGCATGCTCGCCGATGACCCGCACCTCGGCGTCTGCCACCGGCGGCTTCTCCCCGTGGGTGTCGGCGTCGTTCTCCAGCACAGTCACGGTCACCGTGCGACCGTCCATGGCCGGCTCCACTACAACTTCCATGTCCAGGAGGTACACGAAGGGGGCCGGCACAACGGCCTTCAGCCCCGCGTCGAGGACGGCCTGGACCGGGTTGGCCGCCAGCTCCGTGTCGATGGGCGCCATCCCGTGGTCGGCCGTGACCACGAACAGCGTGGAGTCCAGGAGGCCCCGTCGCTGCAGCAGCGATAGGATCTCGCCTAGGCGCTTGTCCGCCTCCACCAGGGCCGTGTGCATGGCGTCGTGGTGAGGCCCGTACTCGTGGCCCGCAGCGTCCGACAGGAACGCGGCGTGGAAGGTGAACATGGGCGGTGGGTGTCCCTCGTCCTCGAACAGCAGGAGCGCCTGCGCCTGCGCCTGGGTATCGATCCGCGAGTAGCGGTACACGGCCTCCTGGCCGTCCTCCCGCCAGCGGGGGCTGGTGTCGTCATAGCGGGCGTGGGTGAGCTCCCTCAGCCGGTCGACGTCGACCATGAGGTGGCGCTCCAGCGCTGCGTGATTAGCCCCTCGCGCGCAGGGCTCGTTGATAGATGCCGTGAAGGCGCCCCGTGCGCCGTCCCACTTGCCGTAGACGCGATGCACCGCTTCGAACAGCGTCTCCACGCCGTCGTCGAGGAACTTAGAGGTGTCGAACTGCATCCCCTGGGGGGTGACGGTCTGGCGGCTCTCCCGCAGGTAGTAGGTCGGGTTCACGATGTCGTGGTGGCCGCACCAGACGCCTGTGCCTAGGCTGTTATGGCTGGGCCAGGTGATGCTGGGAAAGGTCACCAGCGTACCGTAGCGGAACATCAGCCCCTTCTCCACCAGACGCCTCAAGTTGGGGATGGACTCGGCGTCCTTCTCCAGCCGCTCCAGCAACTGCGTATTGCTCAACCCGTCCAGCAGCATGATGTAGACCCGCTCCGGCCGCCGCTGGAGATTGCCCTGGTGATCGCTGTCCAGGATCTCCCGGAGGGGCGTACCATCCTGGCGCCTCAGGTACACGTCCGGCTCGACGCCCCGCTCGCTCGAGGTGCGGCCGGTGGCGTCCTTGCCATCGATGAGGGGGAGGCCCAGGAGCAGGGCCAGTGTGGCCGTCACGTCGACCTGGCTACAGATGGCGTCCGTGACGCCGGGCTTGATGCCGGGCCCGACGAAGACCAGCGGCGCCCGCGACTGCACCACGTCCAGGGTGCCGTGCTGCCCCGGCTGGCGACCGAAGGCGTACGTCTTGGGGCTGATGGCGATGTCGGGGGCGTTGGGGCTATCGAACAACTGGGCGATGCGCTCCATCGCCAGCGGGTAGGTGAGATGCTCCGGCTCGATGAACGCCCGCGTCGGGTCCGTACCCGAGTAGCCGGACATGGCCGCCGCCTCCAGCTCCTCCGCCAGGGTGGCCAGCGCCGTCGGGTCCTGGCTGGCGATGGGGTCCTCGCCGATCCGCTCCACGATTCGGTAGTCGTAGTGGCCGGCGGCATAGAAGCGCTGGAAACGTATCATCCCCCGCCTGGCCCAGACCTCGTAGGCCTCGTCGCGGTAGGTGATCACGAGGTCGGTCTGGGGGCCGCGCACCGGGTCCGCCAGCAGCGCCGCGATGGCGCGGTTGCCGGACTCCTCCTGGTTGTCGTCCAGGCCCTGCCCGTCGGGCCGCTCCGGCCCCGCGATACGCTCCTCCTCTATCGCCATCGGTTGCTCCTCCCTCTGGTGTCGATGGTCGCTAGTCCAACAGCCGTCGGCCTGACTTCACCAGCGCTCCTCATGCGCCAGCTCTTCGAGCTCCAGCCGCTTCTTGCCCAGGTGCATAGAGACTGCCGGGTCGGGATATCCCAGGGCGAGCACGACCACGACCCGATATCCCTCCGGGAGATCCAGCGTCTTGATGGCGCACTCCCGATCATGCATCGAGCATGGGCAGGAGGCGATGCCCATGGACCAGGCCGCCAGCATCATGTTCTGGGCCGACCGGCCGGCGTCGAAGTCGCTGCCCGTCTCCGGGAGGCAGACCGCGATCCCGACCGCAGCCGCGGGCAGGTGCTCGGCGTAGTTCCCGCAAGCCGCCATCTCCTGCCTCCGCTGAGTATCTCGGAGCACCACCATCCGTGTGGGCTGCGTGTTCTTGGAGCTCCCCGCCATCCGTCCCGCCTGAAGGGTCCTCTGCAGGTCCTCTTCCTCGATGGGCTTGTCCAGGTAGGCGCGGGTGTCCCGCTTGGTCACGATGCACTTGTAGGCGTCCATTCCCTCCTCCTGTGGCCTGGTCCGGTGGTTGCCCGCGGGGCGGCGGTCGCGGATCGTCCTCGCGCTACTAATGCTATATGAACCGGTCAGTCAGCGCAGCACCTTCGAGGCCGGCGGCCGCTCCCTCGCGGCCGGAAGGGGTGGTGGCACGCTTCGCCGCGCCGCGGGTTCAGGTATAATACCGCCTACGGCCATGTCCCGCACAGTTGTCACGTATTGGTCGAACACGGAGCCCCCCTGGGACCGCGATGTCCCCTGGATCGTGCGCTTCGCCGTCCGATGGGGCATCACCATGGTGGGGCTGCTGGCCGCTGCCTGGATCATCCGCGGCGTGGAGATCGACGGCTGGGAATCGCTCCTCCCAGCCGCCGCCATTTTCGTGGCGGCCCGCGCCCTTCTGCGGCCGCTGTTGCTGTTCCTGACCTGCCCCCTCCAGCTCCTCACACTAGGGCTGTTTATCTTCGTCGTCAACGCCCTGGTTCTGGCGTTCACCGCTTGGCTCTCCGGCCAACTTGGCATTGAGTTCGGCGTGGACGGCTTCGCCGCTGCCTTCCTGGGCGCGCTGGTGGTGTCAGCCGTCTCTTTCGCCCTGTCGCGCTTCCTGCGGCGCAACCCTATCGTCCCCCGCTCCGCCTAGCGCCGCCAAGACGGCAAACGGGCAGACGAAGGCGCGACGCGGACGCATCAGGTTCGCCCTGCGGGTACCCCTTTTCGATGGGATGGCGCTAGGGGGTGACCCTGTACACGGAATCGCCGTGGCGGCAGCGGTCGCTGACCTTGATGCCGATCTTGTCCCCCGACCCGGCCTCCTCCACCTGCTCGCGCTCGATCTGCATGCTCTCCACCACCTGCTCCAAGTCAGTGGTGTGGCCCCGGACGTGGATGGTGTCGCCCACGCGCAGCTTGCCCGTGAGGTCTATCCCCGCCACGCCGATCTTGGCGAAGTAGTCTGTCACCCGGCCTACCTCTTCCTCTTCGGCCATCGTGTTTCCCTCCTTGTCCTGGCAGGGGTTCTGCCTGATTCTACCCCCGCTCCCCGAGCCCATCAACCACGTGCCGAGCGAAGAGAGAGGCCGCGGCATGCGCCGCGGCCCCAGAGCCAGTATCTGCAAGAAAACTAAGAGCCCTCTATCCCTACCGGATGGGGCACCTGTTCCCGCGACCGCCCGCTAGCCGGTCCGTGCCATGCTGCTTCTTCGAACTCGCCTTCCGGGCTCCGGCGGATCACGACCAGGAACGCCTCCACGACCTGGGGATCGAACTGTGTCCCCGAGTTGCGAGCGATCTCGATGGCGGCCTGCTCACGCGACATCGCCTGCCGGTAGGGGCGGCGCGAGGTCATGGCGTCGTAGGCGTCCACCACTCCGAACACTCGCGACCCCAGCGGTATCTCCTCGCCCGCCAGGCCCCGGGGATAGCCGTTGCCGTCGTACCGCTCGTGGTGGGCCCATACGATCTCGGCGGCACCGCGCAGAAAGTCGATCCCCTTCAGGATCTCGTACCCCAGCTCGGAGTGGCGGCGGATCTCCTTCCACTCTGCCTCGTCCAGGGAGGCCGCCTTGCGCAGGATGCTGTCGGTCACCCCAATCTTGCCGATGTCGTGCAGCGCCGCGGCGTATTCGATCTCCAGTACCTGCTGTTGTTCCAGCTCCATCTCCTTCGCTACGGCCACCGACATGCGCGCCACCCGCCGAGCGTGACGGTGCGTCATCTTGTCCCGGACGTCCAGGGCCGTGCTCAGCACCTGAACTACGGCGGAGGAGAGCCGGTTTTCTGCCGCGGCCGAGGGAGCGCGGTTAAACCCCTTACGCTCCAGCTTGTTCGCGTACAGCTTGGCGTCTGCCCAATGGATTACATCTTCCAAGTCGGTGCCGCCCCAGGGGTAGCCGCCGATGCCGATGGAGACGCCCAGATAGATGCTGGCGTGTCTGTTCTCCCACACCGGCGCCGCACTCAGCTCGTCCCATAGCCTCCAGGCCAACTGGTCCGCCTCTCGCCGGTCCGCGTTGGGCATGATCACTGCGAATTCATCCCCGCCCAAGCGGGCCGTGAGATGCTCGGGTCCCACCGTTTGGTTGAGGATGCGGGCCAGCTGGTGCAGGACGACGTCGCCTACCTGGTGGCCAAACTCATCATTGATCGCCTTGAGGTCGTCGACATCGATCATAGCGATGGAGAGCTGCTTGCGGGATCGCGCCGCCTTCTCCAGTTCGTCCTGGAGCCGTTGGTAGAAGAAGCGCCGGTTCTGGAGCTGCGTTAGGTCGTCGCGAGATGCGATGTCCTGGAGCTTTGCCTCGCGGTCCAGAGAGAGAACGTTGACCCGCTCGCGCTCCTTGTGCACCATCCGTTGCGCTACTCGCAGGATGAGCTCTCCCGCTACGATCAGGTAGCTGAGAAACATCGCCATGGCCACCCAGGCAAACCAGCCACTCCGGAGGATGTCCAGGACGATGAGGACAGTCACGGCGCTGGCCGTCAGTACCACGCCCGCCAGTCGGAGCATGAGGAACACACGCCCGATTGAGCTCGCGTTGGCGCGCCCGCCTGTCGTCGTTTCCTTACTCGATGCGGCCGCTGGCATCCCTCCGTCCCCGTCGCTCGCGATCGCCTGCTCTCCTGCTGGCGTTTCCGCCGGGCCAATCTCCTCTACCGTCATACGCCTAGACCCTTCCTTCGCCAGGCTCTCAATTGCCATCACTGCCGCAGCGGGTCGTGCGGTCCCTATGAGCTTAGACGGCAGATAGCGCGTTGCTCGTTACAGTCGCAGGGTAAATAACGCGTTCACTTAGTCGCGGCGCAGGGAAGGCGTGCCCAGGGACAGCCTCCAGAGCAGGGCCGCCGCCTCCAGGGTGGTCGCGAGGGAGAGCGTGGAGCGCCGCTGGGCCCGGTGAACGACGGTCACCGGCACCTCCGCCATGGAGTAACCGGCCCGCCAGCAGAGGAAGTTCATCTCTATCTGGAAGGCGCGGCCCCGGCAGCGGACCTCCTCCAGGGGCAGTTCTTCCAGCACGTGGCGGCGCCAGCACTTGAGCCCGCCGGTGACGTCCCGCAGCGGCACCCCCAGCAGAGCGCGGCAGGCCAGGCTGATCACCCGGCTGAGCAAGCGACGGTACCACGGCCAGCCCACGATCCCGCCCCCTACCACGTAGCGTGATCCACTTGTCATGTCGGCCGCCGTCGCTACCAGCCTGGGGAGATCCGCCGGGTCATGGGAGAGGTCACAGTCCATCTGCAGAACCAGGTCGGCTCCCAGGCGCATCGCCTCCAGGAAGCCGTCCGCGCAGGCTGTCCCCGGTCCCAGTTTCCCATTCCGCCGCAGCAGGTGCAGTCGCAGTTCCGTCTCCGCCCTGGCTGCCACGATCTCTGCGGTGCCGTCGGGCGAGGCGTCATCCACCACCAGCACCTCGTAGTCCGATCCCTGGGCCAGGACACCCTCCACCAGTGGCTCCACGTTCTCCGCCTCATTGTAGGTGGGCACGATCACGATCTTCTTGCCGGCGGTAGGCCAAACCCCCGTGGCAACGCGCGGCCGGGGAGCCGGAGGGCGCCAAGTCCAGAGCGCGCTCAGGCTGTAGTTGACGGCGGCCGCGACCGCTATGGCTATCAGGTTGGCGATGAGGTAGTGCATTCCTGCCCAGGTGACCAGCGCCAGCAGCAGCGCCAGGTTCATCAACGCCGCCGCAGCTGCTGTTGCGTGGAATGCCACCGCTCGCGTCCACCAAGGCCGTCGCTGCCGCTCCCCATGAAATGTCCAGAGGTCGTTGAGGAGGAAGTTGTTCCAGATGGCCGTCTCGATGGCCAGGGCGCTGGCGGCGGGCAGAGGCAGCCCGCCGCCGGAGCGCAGCAACCAGAGCATGCCGGTGTTCACCGCCACGCCACTGGCCCCCACCAGCACGAACCGCGCCAGCCGCGGCAGGGGGATCTCCCTCAGCCGATCTGGCCACCTGCGCACCGCCAACTACTCCTCCTGCAACCGGTACAGCTCGGCGTACTGCACTCGTCCCACGTAGTCGTAGTGACGCTCCAGATACGCTCCCAGCTCCGGCGGCGGGCCGTACTTGGCCCCCTCATACTCGTCTTCCTCGAACGTCAGCAGGATCACCGTGGGACGTTTCTCCTCAAGGTCGTCGATGACCTCGGCCATGATGGACCTGTCCACCTTGTAGGGGCGGTTGTGAAGCCAGCGGCTGGCTGGCTGGCGGTCGGCCAGGAAGTAGATCTCGCTCTCCCGTCCCCATTCGTATACGTAGTCGCCTGGCTGCGTCATCGTCTCCACAACCTCGGCTATCGCCGGCGCCTCAATGGCGTCCTGCGCGTAATCGCGGAACCTGTACTGGACCTCGAAGCGATCGGCCGGCGTGGGGCGAGTGTAGACGAAGACCGCGGCGGCCACCATCACGGCAGTCGCCGCCATCATCGCCATCCCCAGGCGCCGGTGCCCCTGGCGCCAGCGCTCCCAGACGTAGGGCAGGCCCACGCCCGCCGCCACCGCCGCCCCCGGCAGCAGTTGCACCGAGTAGTGAGGCGAGGTCTTGCCCAGGGTCTGGGCCGCCGCCTCTGAGGACAGCAGGAAGAGAATTACCAGCCAGGCGAAGCGGTCTCCCCGCAGCCATAGTCGCCACACGCCCACCCCAGCCAGCGCCCAGAACACAAGCCCACCCACCAACGGCGTCGGGTCTAGGAACAGAGGCGGCAGCAGCTTGGCGACGATCGGGAACTCTCCCGCCCACACCCAGTTGAAGGCGAACATCGCGTACCAGAGCTCGTACAGGGCGCTATGGGCCGCGAAGTAGACCACGAAGGGCACTGCCGCCAGCACTGCTCCCAGTGCCAGCGCGGCCATCGCCTCCGCCTGACGTCGCCTCTCCTCCGGCTCGCGAAGAAACAACACCCCCAGCCATGCCCCGTAGCCCACGAACGTCCATAGGGCCGACTGGCGGGTAAACATCGCCAGGGAAGTGAACACCCCTGCGGCAAGGAACCACGGGAGGCCGCCGCCCCGGGCGCCGACGGCAAAGGCCCATAGCCCGGCGGTCAGGGGCAGGAGCATGAACACCTCTGCGTTCGCCGTCACCTGGAGGTACACGTTGCCGAAGGACAGGGCGAACAGGGCCGCGGCCAGCGCCGCCTCTCGGCGGCCGAACAGCGTCCTCGTCGTAGCCCAGACGAAGGGGACGCTGAGCCCCGCGGCGACAGCGGCCGCCACCCGCGGCGCCACCACGCCCTCGCCCAGCCACCTGAAGGAGGCGGCATACCAGAGGAAGAGCAGGGGGCCCTTGTTGTCCCACAGGTCGCGATAGGGAATCGCCCCATCCAGCCAGCCACGGGCGATAGTTGCGTAGCCGCCCTGATCGGGGTCGAACGGCGCCTCGAACAGCGGCGCCAGGAAAGCCAACGGTAACGCTGAAAGCGCCAGGAGAACTGCCAGGGCCAGCAGGCGGGCTCTCGCCCCCTGGGATGAGAACGGGTCCAGCGCCGCGAGCGAGCCCCACGGCTCCGACGCTGCTACCTCACTATCACCCGCCATCTCTTTTCCCTCCGGACAGTATACGACGACGCACAGTCGGCGTCGCCCGTCTGCGGAAGGGATGAGATGCGGCTACCAGTCCCGGAGGTGGCCGTCGTCTATGGAGCTACCGGGGTGCAGGCGCGTCTTGCAGACGTTCTCGCTGAGGTCAGGCTGGACCACATGGGCCGCCCAGTGCCACAGCTCCTCCTGGGGCACCTTCTGGACCAGATCCCCGAGGATGGTGCGGTCCCCCGGGCCGATGCCGAAGTCCAGGGACCAGCCGCCCGGCTTCCTGATCCGGCCCGTGGCTCTCCAGCGTGCTGCCGCAGGCTCGACCCCAATCTGTCGCCCCTACATAATGGGAATGTAGTGTAAGCATGGACACCCGAGACCGTATCCGTCGCTTCCTGGCCGTCTCCTCTTTGGCGGCCCGCGTCTATGCGGGCTACAAGGCGATCACCATCCGCGAGCGCCGCTTGGGCCTAGCGCCGGAGGAGGCGGATGCCCGCCGCAACGCCCACCATGAGTGGTCCGCCCGGCAGCTCTACGAGCTGGCCGTCCGGCAGCAGGGCCTGCTGATCAAGTTCGGCCAGATCCTGGGCTCCCGCCCTGATCTCATCCCCGACGAGTACGTGGCCACCCTCTCGCGATTGCAGGATCAGATCCCGCCGCGTCCGTTCTCGATCATCGAGGGCCAGATCACCCGCGAGCTCGGACGCCCCCTCGCCGAAGTGTTCCCCCAGTTCGATCGGGAGCCCATCGCCGCCGCCTCCCTGGCCCAGGTCCACAGGGCCACCCTCAAGGATGGCCACACCGTCGCCGTCAAAGTCCAGTACCCGGGCATCTGGGAGGTCATCCAAACGGACCTGGACAGCATCCGGTTTCTGCTACGCATCCTCGCCGCCCTGGAGAGAAACCTTGACTTCAGCCCCATCGTCAAAGAGATCAGCCGCAACGTGCCCCTGGAGCTGGACTTCATCAACGAAGGTCACAACGCGGAGCTCATCGCCGACAACTTCGGCTCAAGCCGCGAGATCATCGTCCCCCACATCCACTGGGAGTACACCACGCGCCGCGTCTTGGTCATGGACTTCCTGGAAGGCATCAAGATCACCGATGTCGATGCCCTCCAGGCCGCTGGTATCGACCGCCAGGCCATCTCCCGGCTCGTCACCGGCGCCTACTGCGAGCAGTTGTTCCTGCATGGGATGTTCCACGCCGACCCGCATCCGGGCAACCTGTTTGTCCGACCGGGACCGCAACTGATCATGCTGGACTTCGGCCTCTGCCGCAAGCTGGACGACCACTTCCGCCTGGGCTACGCCAAGCTGGTCAACGCCATGATCACCAGCAACGCGGGCGAGATGGTCCGGGCCTTCCGTGACCTGGGCTTTCGCGTGAAACGCGCCGATGATCCGACGCCCTTTTTAGCGATGGGGCGCGCCTTCATGGAGAGCAGCGCCCCCGGCCGCGCCTACGCCGACCCCGACCTGGTGGCCGAGGCCAATGCCCGGATCGCCCAGGCCGTTCGGGCCAACCCCCTGGTGGAGATCCCGCGTGAGTTCCTGCTCATCATGCGTGTGGCGGGGCTCCTGAGCGGTCTGGGCAAGCACCTGGATTCCCGCGTAGACGTCATAAGCACCTTCCTGCCCTACACCAGGGCCGCGCTGGAGGGGACAAGCTGACACTTCTCGATACGCTTGTTGGTATTCGTGATGCTTGACTGGAAAAACAGCAGCATTATAGAATTGCCGTAGCGCCCCATCGGTTTTTCAAATAGCTTTAGTGAGGTTCGTGCCTGTGGTTAATCGCTTTCGTGACACATCCGAGTCCTTCTCCACCCGTTGGATCACCCTCGGTCAGGCCTGCAAGCTCCTGGGCGTCAACGAGTCCACGCTCAGGCGCTGGGCTGATGCCGGTCATGTTCGCTCCTTCCGAACCCCTGGCGGCCACCGCCGCTTCTCCGAGGAGGACCTGCGAGCCTTGGTGGCCGGACGCAGCGGGGCCAGCGGCGAGCCCTACACCTCCCTGGGACAGCTCGCCCTCACCCGCATCCGCCGCCGCCTGCAGCGGGGCCGCGGCCGGGCCCCCTGGTACTCCGGCATGTCCGAGGACGAGCGCGAGCGTCTGCGCACCCTAGGCCAGCGGCTGGTATCCCTGGTCTCCGAGTACATGACCAAGGGCGCCCGCCGCTCCCATCTCATCGACGAGGCGCGAGAGATCGGCCACGACTATGGGAAGGAGCTCGTCGCCGACCATCTCAGCATCCGCGACGCCGTGGAGGCGTTCACCTTCTTCCGCAAGGGTCTGGACGACGCGGCCATGGAACTGGCCCAGAAAAACGACCTCTCGGCCGAGGAGGCGGTGGAGGTGTGGGAGCTCCTGGCCAACCTCGCTGACCAAGTGCTCCTGGCCCTCGCTGAGGCTTACGAGCAAGCGGAGACGCCAGTAGCAAGCGCCAACTAGGGCCACATGCGCTACTACCCGGTGTTCCTGGACATCGCCGGCAAGCCGGCAGTCGTCATCGGCGGCGGCCAGGTGGCCCTGCGCAAGGTAGAAGGTCTCCTGGACGCGGGCTCTCAGGTGACCGTGGTTAGCCCCGCGCTACATCCCGACCTAGAGGCCCTGGTCGCCGCGGAGCGGGTCAAGCACATCGCCCGCGAGTATAGGTCTGGCGACCTGGACGGCCACGTCCTCGCCATTGTCGGCACCGATGACCGCTCGCTGAACGCCGCGGTGGCCCGCGAGGGCAAGCAGCGGGGCGTCTGGGTGAATGCCGTAGACGATCCCGCCAATTGCGACTTCATCATGCCCAGCATCGTGCGCCGCGGTGACATCATCGTCGCTGTTTCCACGAGCGCGGGCAGCCCGGCAATGGCCCGCAAGCTGCGGGAGGACCTGCAAGAGTTCCTCACCGAGGAGTACGCTGAGATGCTGAACCTAGTGGCTGAGGTGCGCCGTGAGCTTCGTGATCGCGGTGTCTCGGTGGAGCCGGACGTCTGGAACACAGCCCTGGACGCTGAGGTGAAGCGTCTCCTTGGCCAAGGGAACCTGGACGAGGCGAAGCAGCGGCTGCTGCGCTCGCTGCTTGAGCCGGCGAGGGAAACGTGAAGCGCGAACCGCTGGTCGTAACCTGCGTCGGCCTCAACCACCGCACGGCGCCCCTGCCGGAGCGGGAGAAGCTTGCCTTCGCCGCCGAGGAGTTGCCGGCTGCCCTCAGCCGACTGCATGACGGGTTGGGCGGCGCCGTCATCCTCTCTACCTGCAACCGCACCGAGCTGTACGCCACCACCGACGGTGCCGTCGCCCAAGCGGAACGGCTGCTGGACGCCCTGGCGGCCTGCAAGGACACCCAGGTTCACCCGCGGCTGACCTACTTCCTGACCCACGATGAGGCGGTGCGACACCTGTTCCGCGTAGCCGCGGGGATAGACTCCATGGTTCTGGGGGAGTCGCAGATTCTGGGCCAGGTTCGGGACGCTATGTCCGCCGCCACCGAAGCCGGGTCGCTGAATGGCGTCCTTTCCCGCCTGCTGCACTCCGCGATCCGGGTGGGCAAGCGGGCCCGCAGCCAGACCAACATCGGTCGCTACGCTGTCTCCGTCAGCTCCGCCGCAGTGGCCCTGGCCAAGCAGAGCGCGGGCACCCTGGACGAGAGGACGGTGCTGGTGATAAGCGCCGGCTCCACGGGTGAACTGGCCGCCCGCAGCCTGGCCGAGAACGGCGCCGCTCGGATATTGGTGACCAACCGCACCGGCCAACGCGCCGCGGCCCTGGCAGAGGAGATCGGCGGGGAGGCCGTTCCGTTCTCCCACCTGGCCCTGGCCATTGCCGAGAGCGACATCGTCATCAGCGGCACCGGGGCCGAAGGGTTCATACTAGAACCGGAGCTAATAGCGCCGGCCGTCGGCAACCGCAACGGCAGGGAGTTGGTGCTCATCGACATCGCCGTCCCGCGCGACGTTGATCCCGCCGTGCGGCAGCTCCCCGCTGTGCGCCTGTTCGACATCGACGACATTCAGGCCGTCTCCCGCGCCAGCATGCGCGGCCGCCGCCGCGAGCTCCTACGAGTGGAGGCGCACGTGGAGGACGAGGTGGAGGACTTCATGGACTGGTGGCGCTCCCTGGACGTCCTCCCCGTCATCGCCGCCCTGCGGGAGCGGGCCGAGGACACCCGCCGGCGCGAGGTGGAGAGGACGCTGCGGGCTCTGACGGAACTCGATGACGAACAGAGGGCACGCATCGAAGCGATGAGCCGCGCCATCGTCAAGAAGATGCTGGACCGCCCCATCGCCCGGCTCAAGGGCGGCGCCGATAGCAGCCTCTACGTGGAGGCGCTGCGGGATCTGTTCGAAGCGCGTCCCGGGCCATCACGGGAGCGGCGCTAGCCTCCGCCGGAGCGGAAATTGTGTCCGGCCGTCTATTCATCGTCGGCAGCCGCGGCAGCCGCCTGTCCCAGCGCCAGACGGCGCTGACCCTGGAGGCTCTCCACCGGGCTAGCCCCACGGCCCGATTCGAGGTGCGGGTCATCCGCACGACCGGTGATCGGTCGCGCGCTTCCCTGAGCGAGATCGGCGGGCGGGGAGTGTTCGTGGCCGAACTGGAGCGGGCCCTCCTGGCCAGCGAGATCGATATCGCCGTGCACAGCCTGAAAGACATGCCGTCCAACACCGCAGACGGGCTGACAGTCGCTGCCGTCATGGAGCGGGAGGACGTGCGTGATGCGCTCGTCTCTCACGGCGGCCTGAGCCTGGCCGATCTGCCCAGCGGCGCCACGGTGGGCACCGGCAGCCCCCGCCGGGCCAGCCAGCTCCTGGCCGCCCGCCCCGACCTGCGCATCGCGGACATCCGGGGCAACGTCGACACCCGCATCCGCAAGGTGGAGGACGGGCGGTACGACGCTGCCGTGCTGGCGGCGGCGGGCCTGGCCCGCCTGGGCTGGCTTGACCGCGCTGCGGAGGTGCTTCCCACGGAGGTGATCCTGCCCGCCGTGGGCCAGGGCGCTCTGGCCCTGCAGGTGCGGGCCGATGACGCCGAGGCGGCCAGCCTGGTCTCCACTGT
>DAOUMF010000199.1:0-4299 GCA_034411955.1 Dehalococcoidia bacterium | reverse complement strand
GCAGGGAGCCGAACGGCATGATGTACAGGGTGACGCCCAGGCTCCCCCAGAGGGCCACGTGGTCCAGGAAGCTGAAGGTGCGCTGTTCGGCAGGCGTTTCGGCGCTCATACCACCTTCTCCACCTCCACCGAGATGACCCGGTCCACCTGCGCCTGCACCCAGTTCCAGCGCCAGTAGTTGAGGTGGCCGTAGCCCCCGGCCAGGTGCAGCCACTTGATCATCCCCGGCACCGTGCTGTCGTAAGGCCTCCAGCCGCGGTACTGGTACGGCTCCCAGGCGTGGTAGACGATGACCTGACCGGGCCGGGTCGCCGATGAGAGCTTGGTGCGGATGAAGAACGAGTCAAAGTCGTTGAAGACGCGCACTTCGTCATCATCGGCGATGCCGCGGGCTTCAGCGTCCTTTGGGTTCATGATGACGAGGGGGTGCCCGCGGTGGGTGCGCAGCATCGTCTGGTTGACAACCCAAATGGAGTGGATGCTCCAGCGCAGGTGGCCGCTGTTCATGACCAGGGGGTAGTCGCCGCCCATGCGCGGGGGTGTCTTGTGCACGGGCAGCTCTTCCCCGGCCTCCAGGAACCATTCGTGGGCGATGTAGAACTGGATGCGGCGGGCGAAGGTGGGGTAAGGGATCTTTCGCTCCGTGTGCCAGCGCAGGGGAGAGATCGTCTCGTCGGGCTTGATGTCGGTGGCGACGTTCAGGCCCACGGCGTCGGCCCCCAGGCCGGTGAAGCGGATGACGCCGCGCTTGCGCACCTCCTTGAGGTCCGTCTTCTCCGGGAGGGCGCCCACGCGCACGGTATCCTTGACCATCTCCTCGGCCAGTTTCTCGTCGTCGCGCTCCTTGAAGGCCCCATGCATAGTGTAGACATCGTAGACGTCGTCCAGGCGGTAGTGGCGGCCCCCGTCGTCCTCGTACTCCCCCAGCTCGCGCTGCCTGGCCCGCTCCTGGAGCTTCTTGGCCAGCAGGGCGAAGGTCTCCCATTCCGGCTTGGCTTCGCCCGGAGGCTGGACAGCCTTGTCCGTGAAGGTCAGGAAGTTGACATGCATGGTGGGGAAGCGGAAGTCGGTCTTCTCATAGAACCCTGAGGCAGGCAGGACGATATCGGAGAAGTAGGCGGTCGTGCTCATGCGCAGCTCCACGGAGACGATGAGGTCCAGCTTGGGCCAGAGGTTGTTGAGGAGCTGCTTGAAGCCGCCGCGAGTCCGCCTCAGGGTTGAGCCGGCCACTCCCAGATACACCCGTGGTGGCTTGTCCGGAGCTGGCCGGACGAGGCCGTCCCACCAGCCCTTGCTCACGGCCTCCTCCATGTATTCATCGAAGGTGCGCTTCAGTGTCGGGTCGTTCCACTCCGGCCGGTTCCAGACTTCCCTGTAGCCGGCATGGTGGTACCAGTAGAAGGCCGGCGGGACCATCATCGGAGTGGCCGGCATGTTCGTCACGGTGCTACCGTGCACCTCCTCCCGGTCGGTTTCGATGGCGACCATCTCCTCGCTCAGCGTGTCGTCCTCGTCGAGGAGGCGCTTCTCCACCTTGCGGGCCTCGCGGGCGAACTCGAGGAAGCCTTCGAGGCCAGGGCGGGTCTTGAGCAGGTGGCTGGTGAGGAGTTGGGCGCTGTTCCAGCCGCGCATGCCGGTGCCCTTGCGACCGAAGTTGCCGGTGAGGGCCATGAGCAGGGCCATGGAGCGCTCGATCAGGTCGCCGTGGTAGTACTTGTTGGCGCTGAACCCCTGGAGCATGTGGACGGCCCTGGCGTCGGCTACCTTGCGGGCCAGCTTGCGGATCAGGCTGGGGCTGACCTTGCAGTCCTTGGACGCTTCCTCCGGCGTGTAATCACGCAGCCGCTCGCGCAGGATCTCGAAGGCCGGCGTCACCTTTACCGCGGAGCCGTCTTTGAGGGTCGCGGTTGTCTCCCCGGACAGAGATGGATCGGTGTCGCCCAGGTCCAGGGTGCCCCGCGGCGCAGGCACGATATCTCCGGAAACGTCGAGGAAGTAGAGCTGGTCATCGCGGCCGCCCTCCTCCAGGTCGCTGGCACGCAGGTAGTGCCCGTCGTCGCGGCGCACCAGGAGGGGAAGGTCGGTCTGTTCCTTTACGAAGGGCTCGTCTACCTTGCCGTCGTCGATGATCAGCTTGCACATGGCCAGGGCCAGGGCGGCGTCAGTGCCCGCTTGGATGGGCACGTGCAGGTCGGCATGGATGGAGGAGGCGCTGTAGTCCGGCGCGATGGTGACGATCTCCGTGCCGTGGTAGCGGGCTTCATGGATGAAGTGGGCGGACGGGATGCGGGTGTACACGGGGTTCATGTGCCAGATGAGGATGAGATCGGCGTGGTGCCAGTCGTCCACGGAGGAGACGAACTGGAACTTGCCGAACGTCTGGTAGATGCCGACGTTGAAGTCAGAGGTAAGTCCGTTGGAATCGAGCGTGGTGCCGCCGATGAGGCGCATCAAGCGCCAGGCTGGCTGGGGGCCGTTGACCATGCCACCTTCGCCGGAGCCGAACTCATAGATGATCGTCTCCGGCCCGGACTTCTCTATGGCATCCAGCATGGCGTCCGCTATCTCGGTGAGGGCCTCGTCCCAGGTGATGCGCTTCCACTTGCCTTCGCCCCGCTTGCCCACTCGTTTCAGGGGGTATTTGAGCCGCTCGGCGCCGTACATCACGCGGCTGAAGGAGGAGCCCTTCTGACAGCCGCGGGGATTCATGTCCGGTACGCCGCTCTCGATGCAGGGATAGACGCCCGATTGCTCCTCGCGCCAGACGATGCCGTCCTTCGTGTAGACGCGGAAGGAGCAGCCTCCAGGGTAGCAGTCCACTAGGTGGGTGCCCCAGGTCACCTTGTCCCACGTCCACTTCTTGCGGTAGACGTCTTCCCAGCTGCTGTACTCGTAATAGGTGTAGACAACGTCCTCTTGCGTGGAGGCAAGACGGAACCCGAGACGGGTGAGGGTGAGGGCTACAGCGGTCCCGCCAGCCCCCTTCAGCAGCGTGCGACGAGAGATGGGTCGCATGGCGTTACCGCCATCCCATGAGGCTGCTCATCCCGCCGCCTCCACCTCTAGGCGCACCGCCCTGTCGATGGGCACCGGCTGCCAGCAGAGAGGGCGGAAGCGGAAGTGGCCGTAGCCGCCGGCCAGGTGGAGCCACTTGACCATGCCCGGCTCCACGTTGGCGGGGTCCTTCCAGCCCTTGAACTGGAAGGGCTCGAACCCGTTGTAGACGACGAGCTGCCCGGGCCGCACCGCCGGTGATAGCTTGACGTGGATTCGGAAGTCGCCCATGTCGTTGTAGGTGCGCACCTCGTCCCCTTCGCAGATGTCACGGGCCGCGGCGTCGTCCACGTTCATGAACATGAAGGGACGGCCCTGGTTGGTGTCCTGCATGATGCGGTTGATGATGTTGGCGGCGTGGATGCTCCAGCGGTTGTGGCCGCTGGTGAGCACGAAGGGGTAATCGCCGCCCATCTTGGGGTTGTCCTTGTGCACCGGCAGCTCTTCGCCGGCCTCCAGGAACCACTCGTGGTCGATGTAGAACTGGGCGCGCTGGGTGAGAGTGGGGTAGGGGAGCTTCTGCTCGATGTGCCAGCGCAGGGGACAGAACGTCTCATCCTCATTGAGGTCGGAGGCCTGGTTGAGCATCGATGGGGAGCGGCCGATGCCGGTAAAGCGTATGACCCCCTTCTCCCTCATGGTGTGGAGGGTCGTCCCGGGCGGGAGGGCGCCGGCCAGCGCCGTGTCCTGCACCCACTCCGCCACCACTTGCTCATCGTCCTCGAACTCGCCGCCCATGGTGAAGGCATCGTAGAGGTCATCCAGGCGGTGGCTGACGCCGCGGCTGTCCACGCATTCAGTGAAGCCGCGGGCCTTGGCCTTCTCCTCGATCTTCTTGCAGAGGCGGCGGAAGATGTGCCACTCCGGCAGCGCCTCCCCCTGGGGGGCGGCGCCGCGGTCGTTGAAGATCATCTGGAGGGTGTGCACGGTGGCGTAATGGAAGTTGACCTTCTCGGTGTGGGTGGCGGCCGGCAGGACGATGTCCGAGAACATGGCAGTGGTGTTCATCCGCCAGTCGATGGTGACCACCTTCTTGAGCTTGGGCCAGAGGTGCTTGAGCAGCATGTTCTGGCCGCCGCGGGTGCGGCGCAGGGTATCGCCGCCGCATTCGATGTAGATTCGGGGCGGCTTGTCGTCCAGGGGCCGCGCCACCCCGCTCCACCACCCCTTTCGTAGCGCCTCCTCGAGGTACTCGTCGAAGTCCCGCTTCATGGAGGGGTCGCTCCACTCGCGGCGGTTCCAGTT
>DAOUMF010000198.1:0-19035 GCA_034411955.1 Dehalococcoidia bacterium | reverse complement strand
CCCCCCTCCAGCGGCTCCAGGAGTGGTCCAAGACCATTCCCCCTCTGCAACTTATCCTGGGCACCTTCGGCCTGCTGGCAGGGTTCCTCCTGGGCGCCCTGGCCACCCCCTTCCTCCTCACGCTGCCGGGCGTCGGCGGCTGGGTGGCGCCCTTCGTGGTCAGCTTCGTCTTCGGGCTCATCGGCGTCGTCGTCATGGTGGGCCGCGAAGAGCAGTTCGCCGACTTCCTCTCGCGCTACCTGCCCGGCCTGGCGGGCGCCAGCGACAGCGTCACACGTGAGATCGTCGTTGACACCAGTGCCATCATCGACGGCCGCATCGCCGACGTGGCGATGACCGGCTTCCTCCAGGGCACCCTCGTCGTCCCCCGATTCATCCTGGACGAACTCCGCTACATCGCCGACTCGCCGGAGACGCTGCGCCGCAACCGCGGGCGCCGCGGCCTCGACATGCTCAGCCGTCTCCAGAAGGAAGCCTTCATCCCCGTACAGGTAGCCGAGGAGGACTTCCCGGACGCCCGCGACGCGGACGCCAAGCTCATCCGCCTGGCAAGTAAGCGCAGAGCCACCATCCTAACCAACGACTTCAACCTGTCCCGCATAGCTGAACTGGAGAACGTGGCGGTACTCAACGTGAACAGCCTGGCCAACGCCGTCAAGGTCGTCATCCTCCCCGGCGAGGAGATGGCGGTGCGCATTATCCAGGAAGGGAAGGAGATGGGTCAGGGCGTCGGCTTCCTGGACGACGGCACCATGGTGGTCGTGGAAGGGGGCCGCCGCTACCTCAACGAGGAGTTAGACGTCATCGTCACCCGCGTCCTCCAGACGGTGGCCGGGCGGATGATCTTCGCCCAGCCCAAGGGCGTCTAGTGGACGAAAGAAGGACGAAGGAAGAAGAAAGGAGGGCGGCGGTGCCTTCCTCCGACCCTCTTCCTGCTTCCCCGGGGGGTCGCGGGGTGATTGGGGCCGTGGTCCCCGCCGCCGGCAGCAGCACACGCATGGCCGGGGCGGACAAGCTGTTCGCCCCGCTAGCCGGGAGGCCCCTCCTGGCCCACGTCCTCGCCCCGCTCCAGGAATGCCCCCTCGTCCACCGCATAGTGCTCGTCGTCTCATCCGCCAACCTCCAGCGCGGCCGCGACCTGGTAGCCCAGCACGGCCTGGACAAGGTGTCCACCGTGTGCCGGGGCGGTCCCCGCCGCCAGGACTCCGTCCGCCTCGGCCTGTCCGCCTTAGGCGGACTGGGCCCATGCGACTGGGTCCTGGTGCATGACGGCGCCCGCCTCCTCATCGAGCCGGTCATCTCAGCGGGGCTGGCCGCCGCCCGGGAGACCGGCGCCGCCGTCCCCGCCGTCCCCATCGCCGATACGGTGAAGATGGCCGGTGCGGACGGCACCATTGCGAACACCGTAGACCGCAGCCGCCTGTGGGCCGCCCAGACCCCGCAGGTCTTCCGCTACGACCTCCTCCTGCGCGCCCACCGCGAGGTCACCGCAGACGTGACCGACGACGCGTCCATGCTGGAGGCCCTGGGCCTGCCAGTGAAGCTCTACCCGGGCTCCCCCCTCAACATTAAGGTCACCACCCCGCAAGACCTGCGCACGGCGGAGGCTCTGCTGCGGGAAGGGGCCCGGTCGGGGGTCCACCGTCCCTGACCGCGGAGTTCGACATGCGCATCGGCATCGGCTATGATATACACCGCTTCCAGGAGGGGAGACCCCTCGTCCTGGGAGGCGTGACGTTGCCCGGCGAGACCGGCCTCGGCGGCCACAGCGACGCCGATGTCCTTCTCCACGCCGTTATCGACGCCCTTCTGGGCGCCGCCGGCATGGGGGACATCGGCCAGCGTTACCCCCCGGACGACCCGGCCTACGCAGGTGCCGACAGCCGTCGGCTCCTGGCTGAGGTGAGAGCGGCGGTGGAGGAGGCCGGCCACCGTCCGATGAGCTTGGACGCCACGGTCATCGCGGAGCGGCCGAAGCTGGGGCCGCACCTGCCGCAGATGAGGCGGGCCATAGGGGAAGCGCTGGGGCTGGACCCGACCCGAGTCAACGTCAAGGCCACCACCAACGAGGGGATCGGTGCCATCGGCCGAGGCGAAGGCATCGCCGCCATCGCCGTAGCCCTCCTCGGCGAATTGGAACGATGAACGAAAGGCTATACCGGCAACCATCGCCCCCTGGGGAGTCGCCAGGCGTCCGGCCCAGCACCGCCCCGCGCTGTCCGCCTCTGGCGGATAATGGGGCCCCGACGTCCGCCTTCGGCGGATCGGGGCCAGCAGCAGCGGACACCCCCGCCCACCGCGGAAGGAGAAGGACGGCCAATGGGGCTCCTGCGAAGCATTAGGCGAGACATCCAGGCGGCCAAAGAACGCGACCCCGCCGCCACCTCCACCCTGGAGATCATCTTTGCCTACCCCGGCTTCCACGCCAGGCAGCTCCACCGCGTCGCCCACGCCCTCCACAGGCGAGGGCTGCGGCTGCCGGCCCGCGTCATCTCCCACCTCAGCCGCGGCGTCACCGGCATCGAGATCCACCCGGGCGCCGAGATCGGCGACGGCCTCTTCATCGACCATGGCATGGGCGTGGTCATCGGCGAGACCAGTATGATCGGAGACGACTGCCACCTCTACCAGGGGGTGACCCTGGGCGGCAGCAGCACCAAGCGGGTTAAACGCCATCCCACCCTGGGCAGCGGCGTGATCGTCGGCGCCGGGGCCAAGATCATCGGCGCCGTCAACATCGCCGATGGCGCCAAGATCGGCGCCGGCTCGGTCGTCATCACCAACGTTCCCGCCCACGCCACCGTCGTCGGCGTCCCCGCCCACATCGTCGCCTACGCCGACCCCGGCGACGAGACCATCCTCAGACTGCCGGACCCGGAGTGGGACATCATCCAGCGGCTGGAGAACCGCATCGCCGAACTGGAGCAGCGCATCGCCAAGCTGGAGGCCCGCGACAAGGCCGTGCCATCGCCGGTGGAGGACGAATAGACAGTGAAGCTGCACAATACCCTCAGTCGTCGGGTGGAGGAGTTCGCCTCAACAGGGGACGTGGTGAAGATGTACGTCTGCGGGCCCAACCTCTACGCCCCCTGCCACGTCGGCCACGCTATGAGCTACATCGTCTTCGATGTCCTCCGCCGCTACCTTGAGCACCGCGGCTACGAGGTGCGCCACGTCCAGAACTTCACCGATATCGAGGACAACATCATCAACCGCGCCCAGGCCCAGAACGTCTCCATCGATGAGCTGGCCGAACAGCACGTCGATCAGTTCTTCCGGGACATGGAGCCCCTCAACATCCTGCCGGCCCACGTCTACCCCCGCGCCACCCACGAGATACCCGCCATCATCGAGATGGTCCAACGCCTCGTCGAGAAGGGCTACGCCTACCAGGCCGACGGCGACGTTTACTTCCGGGTGCAGAGCAAACCAGACTACGGCAAGCTCTCAGCCCGCGACCTGGACTCCATGCTGGCCGGCGCCCGCATCGAGCCGGGCGAGAACAAGGAGCACCCGGGCGACTTCGCCCTCTGGAAGGCGTCGAAGCCCGGCGAGCCCAGTTGGGACAGCCCCTGGGGGAAAGGACGCCCCGGCTGGCACATCGAATGCTCCGCCATGTCCCTCAAGTACCTGGGCCACCCCATCGATATCCACGGCGGTGGCCAGGACCTCATATTCCCCCACCACGAAAACGAGATCGCCCAGAGCGAAGGCTACAGCGATGACCACAAGCCCTTCGTCCGCTTCTGGGTCCACAACGGCTTGATGCGCCTGGCCGAGAGCGAAGAGAAGATGACCCGCCACCTGGGAAACCTGGTGCCCATCCACGAGGTGGTGCAGCGGTACGGAGGCGACGGCCTTCGCGTCTTCGTCCTCAGCTCCCACTACCGCAGCCCCATAACCTTCTCTGAGGAGAGCCTGGAGGCCGCCAGGCGGGGGGCAGAGCGCCTGCGTATAGCGGTCAACACCCCCGGAGGCCAGGGCGATCCCCCCGCCCACCCGGCTCCCTTCCGAGAGCGCTTCCTGGAAGCCATGGACGACGACCTCAACACTGCCTCCGCCCTAGGCGGACTCTTCGACCTCGCCCGCGAGATCAACCGGGCCCGCGACGAGGGCCGCCGGACGGAAGAAGCCCAGGACACCATGCGTGAACTGGCCGGCGTCATGGGCCTCACCCTGGCCGAGCCCGAGGCCGGCAGGGCCGCCGCTGGCCCCTTCATCGCCCTGCTGGTGGAGCTGCGTGACGAGCTCCGCGCCGCCGAGCAGTACGAGCTGTCGGACAAGCTACGGGCCCGCCTGGCAGAGATGGGGGTGATATTGGAGGACTCGCCGGAGGGGACGCGTTGGCGGCTCAAGGAGTGAGTGGCCTCAGATTGGAGACTTCTTCCTTGACTTTTTCGGAAAGCGGCCCCTATACTACGGGGTGGGTCGTCGCCCTGTGCGACGAGCCTTGAATTTTAGGCACCGGAAGCGGCGGGGGCCGAAGTGGCGCAATGGTAGCGCGAGCGATTTGTAATCGCTAGGTTGGGGGTTCGAATCCCCCCTTCGGCTCCAGAAGCAAACGGGGAGTAACTGAGACGGCGGCGGGGTGGCTGAGCGGTTAAAAGCACCGGGCTGTAAACTCGGCGCCCTGAGACGGGCTACGCAGGTTCGAATCCTGCCCCCGCCACCAGAGCTGAACGGCAAGCTTTAAGGAGGTAATAGGCGGGGGGCATGGATAGGCTCGGAGCCACCGCTGAAGACCAGCCCACGTAGCTCAGTTGGTAGAGCACGTTCTTGGTAAGAACGGGGTCACCGGTTCGAGTCCGGTCGTGGGCTCCACCAATGGATATTCTAAGGCAAGACAGGCTATTATAGGGCGCGGGCCAGGGATGTCTTGATCCCTATCCCACGAGCCGCAGCATAGGAGGAACTCCCGCATGGCCAAAGAGAAGTTTGTGCGCACCAAGCCGCACCTCAACGTGGGCACCATCGGCCACATCGACCACGGCAAGACCACCTTAACCTCCGCCATGACCAAGGTCCTGGCCCTGAAGCAGATGGCCGAGTACCGCGACTTCTGGAGCATCGACAAGGCTCCGGAGGAGCGCCAGCGCGGCATCACCATCGCCATCGCCCACGTGGAGTACGAGACCGACAAGCGCCACTATGCCCACATCGACTGCCCCGGTCACGCAGACTACATCAAGAACATGATCACCGGCGCAGCCCAGATGGACGGCGCCATCCTCGTCGTCGCCGCCAACGACGGGCCCATGCCCCAGACCAGGGAGCACGTCCTCCTCGCCCGCCAGGTAGAGGTCCCCGCCATGGTCGTATTCCTCAGCAAGGTAGACATGATGGAGGACCCGGAACTCCTAGACCTCATCGAGCTGGAGGTGCGGGAGCTGCTCACCAAGTACCAGTTCCCAGGTGATGACATCCCCATCATCCGCGGCGATTGCCTCAAGGCGATGCAGAGCGAGAGCACCGATCCCAACGCGCCGGAGTTCCAGCCCATCCATGAGCTTCTGAAGGCCATCGACGAGTACATCCCGGAGCCCACCCGTCCCCGCGACAGGCCCTTCCTCATGCCCATCGAAGACGTGTTTGGCATCAAGGGCCGCGGCACCGTTGTCACCGGCCGCATCGAGCGCGGCGTCATCAAGCCGGGCGAGGAGGTGGAGATCATAGGCTTCACCGACACCCGCAAGACCGTCTGCACCGGCGTGGAGATGTTTCGCAAGACCCTAGACTCGGGGGAGCCCGGCGACAACGTGGGCTGCCTCCTGCGGGGCATCGAGCGGGAGGAGGTGGAGCGGGGCCAGGTGCTGGCCCACCCCGGCTCCATCAAGCCTCACACCAAGTTCGAGGGCGAGGTCTACGTCCTGAGCAAGGAGGAAGGCGGCCGACATACCCCCTTCTTCAACGGCTACCGCCCCCAGTTCTACATCCGCACCACCGACGTCACCGGTGACGTCCACCTGCCGGAGGGGATGGAGATGGTGATGCCCGGTGACAACATCAAGATGTCCGTGGAGCTCATCCAGCCGGTCGCCATAGAGGAGGGCGTCCGCTTCACCATCCGCGAGGGCGGCCGCACCGTGGGCGCCGGCGTCATCACCACGGTCGCGGAGTGAGGCAGGTCTGACAAGTGGCCCGTAAAGAGGACCGGGTGGTGGCTGAGATGGCCTGCACGGAGTGCAGGAGCCGCAACTACGTCACCACCAAGAACCGCCGCAGCGACCCCGACCGCCTGGAGCTGCGCAAGTTCTGCCCGCGCTGCCGGGGCCACCGCCTGCACCGGGAGGCGAGATGAGCCGCGCCCTGCGGCGCCACCCGCCCACCAAGCAGCCCAAGGGTGCTCGCGGCAAGGCGTCCGCCCGTCCCCTGCCGCGCACCGGCGCCCGTGCCGCTCCCCGTGGGGAGGGCCGTTCCGGCCTGGCCGCTGTCGCCTCGTGGCGCCCTCGCTTCCTCATGGACATCATCAGCGAGCTACGCAAGGTAGTCTGGCCCAGCCGTCAGGACACCGTGCACCTCACCGTTGTCGTCGTCATCGTCGCCCTCTTCGTGGGGGCCCTCCTCGGCGGCATCGACATCGGCTTTGGCTGGCTCATCGATCACCTGCTTCTGCGCTAGGAGTGATAGGAGTTGGCCAGGAGGAAGAAGAGCACGGAGGCCGCCCTGCAAGAGGGTGCCAGCGATGAGAGCGCCGAGCTCCAGGAGGAAGCGGCGGAGGCGTCCCCGAAGGGCCCTGTCATCTCCGACGAAGAGATGTTCCTGCCGGGACGAGCCTGGTACGTCGTCCACACCTACTCGGGCTATGAGGACAAGGCCCGCACGAACCTGGAGCAGCGCATCAAGTCCATGGACGCCCAGGACCTCATCTTCCACGTCGTTGTCCCCTCCGTGGACGAGATCGAAATCCGCGACGGGCTTCGCCGCACCGTCCCCCGCAAGATCTTCCCCGGGTACGTACTGATTCAGATGATCGAAATGCGCCAGGACGACCCAACCGCGTCCGACCAGGACAAGGGCCGCTCCAGCATGGCATGGACCGTGGTTCGCAACACCCCAGGGGTGACCGGCTTCGTAGGTTCCGGCACCATGCCCACACCGCTTGATGAGCCGGAGGTGCGCTCCATCCTCCGCCAGATGCGCGCGGAGGAGCCCCGCATCAAAGTCGGCTTCCAGGTCGGACAGAGCGTCCGCATCGTAGACGGCCCCTTCGCCGACTTCATCGGCACCGTGGACGATATCAACGCGGAGAAGGGCAAGGTGCGGGTGCTGGTATCCTTCTTCGGGCGGGAGACGCCAGTGGAGCTGGACTTCCTCCAGGTGGAGAGGCTGTAGGCGCATGGCGAAGAAGCTCCGCGCCGTCATCAAGCTCCAACTGGAGGCCGGCAAGGCCACACCTGCGCCGCCCGTGGGTCCGGCCTTGGGCCAGCACGGCGCCAACATCATGGCCTTCTGCAAAGAGTACAACGAGCGCACAGCCTCCCAGGCCGGCAGCATCATCCCCGTGGAGATCATCGTCTACGAGGACCGCTCCTTCATTTTCTCCCTCAAGACGCCCCCCGCCTCTGATCTCATCAAGAAGGCCCTGGGCCTGGAGAAGGGGAGCTCCTCCCAGATCCGGGAGAAGGTGGGCACCCTCAGCCGCGACCAGGTGCGCCAGATAGCCGAGAGCAAGATGAAGGACCTCAACGCCAACGACATCGAGGCCGCCATGCGAATGGTGGAAGGCACCGCCCGCAGCATGGGCGTGGAGGTCACCAGCTAGCCATGGCCAAGCGGGGAAAGCAGTATCGCGCCGTCCTGGAGAAGATCGACCGCGAGCGCGCCTATGAGCCCCAGGAGGCGGTGAAGCTCCTCAAAGAGAACGCCTTCGCCAAGTTCGACGAGACGGTGGAGCTGCACGTCCGCACTGGACTGGACACCCGCCACGCCGACCAGCAGCTACGGGGCACCATCGTCCTCCCGCATGGACTGGGCAAGAGCAAGCGCGTCCTGGTCTTCGCCGAGGGCGAGGCCGCCCGCATCGCCAACGAGGCTGACGCCGACCATGTCGGCTCTGACGACCTGGTCAAACAGATCGAGGGCGGCTGGCTGGAGTTCGAGGTGACCCTGGCCACCAAAGAGATGATGGGCAAGGTCGGCCGTCTCGGCCGCATCCTGGGCCCGCGAGGGCTCATGCCCAACCCCCGCACCAACACCGTGGTCGAGGCCGAGGACCTCCCCAAGGCGATCCGCGACGCCAAGCAGGGCCGAGTCGAGTTCCGCACGGATCGTACCTCCCTCATCCACGTGCCCATCGGCAAGGTTAGCTTCTCCGAGGAAGCCCTCCTGGAGAACCTAAACACGCTTATCGGCGCCATCGTCCGCGAGAGACCGGCCGGGGCCAAGGGCCAGTTCATCCGCACACTCACCCTCACCTCCACCATGGGGCCTGGTATCAAGCTGGACCCCCAGCCCCCCCTTTCCCTTAGCGCGGGAGCTGGCGTATAATCAACGTTCGGTAACGCCCGAGACAGCGGGTCTCGCCGCAGACGAGTTAAACCACCGGCCCGCCGAGGCAGCCAGGACGAACCGAAGATCGGGTCAAACCTTCGTCCCTTGCCTCCGGGCAAGGGATTTCTGCTTTCGAGTCATCAGGTCACGGCAGGGCCGTGACCTGCAGATCAGGAGCGGCCACATGCCGACCCAGAAGAAGATCGATACGGTAGAGGAGCTGAAGCAGCGCATCAGCCGCGCCACCATCACCATCGGCACCGACTACCGCGGACTGCGGGTGCCGGAGATGGAGCAGATGCGACGGCGCCTGCGCCAGGCCAGCATGGAGGTCAAGGTAGTCAAGAACAACTTGCTGCGCCTGGCCACGGCACAGACGGGAATGCCGGAGCTGATGCAGATCGTGGAGGGCCCCACCGCCCTCGTCCTCGGCTACGAAGACCCCATCGAAGCCGCCAGGGCCATCACCGAATACGCGCAGTCGGCACCCCCTACCTTCGCCATCCGCGGCGCCTTCATGGAGGGTCAGGTGATATCGCAGGACGACCTGCGGGATCTCGTTCGCCTGCCCCCCAGGACAACCATGCTGGCCCAGCTAGCCGGCCAACTCCAGTCGCCTCTGGCCATCCTCAGCGGCCTGCTGGATTCGCCCCTGCGGGAGCTGGCGTCACTTATGCAATCCGCCCTGAGCGAGCTGCCCGGCCTCATCGAGGCCCGCGCCCGCCAGTTGGAAACGACCGAAGGACAGGCCTAAAGGAGGAACGTCATGGCCAAAGCCAAGTCTTCTGGAGACGGGACCCGCGTAGACAAGGTGCTGGACATCATCAAGGAGATGACCATCCTGGAGTTGCGGGATCTCAACCAGCGCATGCAGGACGAGTTCGGCATCACTGCCGCCGCTCCCGTAGCCGTGGCCGCCGCCCCGGCAGCCGCCGCCGCTCCCGGCGCCCCTGCTGAGGCCGCCGAAGAGGAGAAGACGGAATGGACTGTCCATCTCAAGGACATCGGCCCCAACAAGATCAACGTGATTAAGGCCGTCCGCGAGGTGACCACCCTGGGGCTCAAGGAAGCCAAGGACCTGGTGGAGTCCACCCCCACCAATGTCAAGGAGGCGGTCTCCAAGGCCGACGCCGAAGAGGCGACCAAGAAACTCCAGGATGCAGGCGCTACCGTGGAGCTGCAATAGCCTGTAAAATGCGGCCGGGGAGGAAGCGCGGCTTTCCCGGCCGCGCGTACGCGTACAGGTCATGGACTGCTACGTCTGTCGGAAGAAGGCCCCTCAGCGCTGTCCTCGCTGCGGCAACCCCTACTGCCGCGACCACGGCGATGATCTCTGCGCCGACTGCCTCAATCCCGTCAACGCCGCGCCCTCCGGCACGTTCTTCCGCGCCTCCTTGCTCGTTCTCCTCGTGGGCAGCGTGCTGGCGCTCTGGCTCCTGATCCGTCCCCCTGGCCTCCCCGGCGAGTCTTCGGAGATCATCGCGCCGGAGCCATCGCCACCCTCCTCCCCAGAACCCGTTACCCCGCCGCCACCCCTTACCCCCACTGCCACTGCCACTGCCACTGCCACACCCACACCCAAGCCCACACCTAAGCCGACACCGGAGCCCACGACCGAGCCGCCGGCCCCCATCGAGTACATCGTCCAAGAAGGCGACACCGCCTCCGGCATCGCGGCCTCCTTCGGCGTCACCGTCGAGGACCTCCTCGCCGTGAATGGCCTCACCCAGGAGGACGCCCCGTTCATCCAGCCAGGCGACGTGCTCGTCATCCCGCAGTACTGAGGGAAATGACGCTCCGATGACCGCCCCAGCCGTTGAGTACCGTCCCCTCATCCGCGATATGCCCTCCGAAGAGCGACCGCGGGAGCGTCTGCGCCAGTGGGGAGCAGCAGCGCTCTCCAACGCCGAGCTGCTGGCGATCATCCTGCGCACCGGCGGCGCCGGCGAGAACGTCGTCGCCCAGGCCACGCGCCTCCTCTCGCGTTTTAACGGACTGCCCGGCCTAGCTCGCGCCTCCGTCAGCGAGCTGTGCGCGGAGCACGCCGTGGGCGAGGCCAAGGCCACCCAGATGCTGGCCGCCCTGGAGCTCGGCCGCCGCCTGCTGGCCACCCACCCCGACGAGCGTCCCATCGTCCGCTCCCCGCAGGACATCGCCAACCTCCTCCTGGCCGACATGGTCCTGCTGGAGCAGGAGCACCTGCGCGTCGTCCTTCTCAACACCAGGAACCAGGTGCTGGCCGCGCCGGAGGTGTACAAAGGGACGGTCAACGCCACCCACGTGCGGGTCGCCGACCTGTTCCGTGAGGCCGTGCGGGAGGGCTGCCCGGCCGTCATCATCGTCCACAACCACCCCTCGGGCGATCCCACGCCCAGCGCTGACGACGTGGCGATAACGCGCCAGATCAGGGAAGCCGGCTCCCTCCTCAACATCGATGTCCTCGACCACATCGTCCTGGCCCGCAACGGCTTCGTCAGCCTGCGCGAGCGCCACCTGGGGTTCCCGGCGGACTGACATGTCCGACTTCCCCATCATCGACGCTCATGTCCACACCTACCACAGCCGCGAGATAGGCCGCCAGGCGATGATGGGCAGCGGCCAGACCGACTACGGCGGTACCGTCGACGAGCTGCTGGAGCTGATGGCTCGCGCCGGCATCCAGAAGGCGGTGATGGTGAATATGACCCCCGTGGTCGACATGTTCGACGCCGCTCTCGCCAAACTGCCCGCCGACCTCTCTCCCTCCCAGCGCGCCGAAGCCGAGGACGACATCCGTCGCCAGATGATCGGCCGCCTCCAGCGCCGCAACGACTGGACCTGCGAGGTCGCCCGCCAGCATCCCAAGCTCGTCGCCTTCATCAGCCTCGACCCCTCCATGAGCGAGGAGGAGCTCGTCGCCGAGATCGACCTTCGGCGACAGCAGGGCGCGCGCGGGATCAAGCTGCATCCGGCCAACCAGCGCTTCTACCCCAACGACCGCCGCCTGTGGCCCGCCTACGACCGCGCCCAGGATCTGGGCCTCCCTATCATCTTCCACTCCGGCGCCTTCCCTCTGGGCCAGCAGACCACCGACCACGCTCACCCCAAGCACTTCCCGGACGTCCTCTCGGCGTTCCCGAGACTCACCGCCGTCATGGCCCACCTCGCCTTCGGCCACTTCGCCGCCTGCGCCGACCTCGCCCGCGCCTATCCCAACGTCTTCTTCGACTGCTGCGGCGTCATCAACGGGACGGAGAAGCAGCCAGCGCTGAACGACGAGGAGGCGGTGGCCGCCCTGCGACGGGTGGGCATCGAGCGCGTGATGTTCGGCTCCGACTACCCCTGGTTCGACCCCGTCCTGGACGCCGCCCGCATCCGTCGGCTGCCCCTCAAGGCCGCCGAGAAGCGGGCCATCCTGCACGACAACGCCGTCCGTATCCTTGGCGTCGCGGACGCAACCCAGTAGCGCTTGGACATGATCCGCCTCATCGCCCTGGACCTGGACGGCACCCTCCTCAATAGCGCCCTCAAGCTAAGCGAGCGCAACGGGGAGGCGGTGAGACGCGCTCTGGACAAGGGTGTAAAGGTGATCCTGGCCACCTCCCGCTGGTTCGGCCTCGCCAGGCGCACCGCCGACCGCCTGGGCATCGACGCCCCTCTCGTGTGCAGCAATGGCGCCCTCGTCAGACGCCCTACCGACGGCGAGGAGATCCTCCATCTGCGGCTCGATCAGGAGGTCGCCCGCGAGGTCACCGCCCTGGGCGACGAGCGCGGCTGGGAGATGTTCTCCACCATCGAGGACGCCACTTTCATGCGCACGCGGCCCGGCGTCATCCCCGAAAACCTGCCCGGCGGCCTCCGCATCTCCGATCGGCAGGCCGATGAGGTGGCGCGGGGGCAGCCCACCGCTATCCTCGTCTTCGGCCAGCAGGCGGTGGAAGAGATCTCGCAGCGACTCCTGCCGACCTACGACAGCCGAGCAAAGTTCTCCCTCAACCGACCCGTCAACCTGCCCCACTACGTCGTCCTCACTCACCCGGAGGCCGACAAGGCGAGCGCCCTGGAGATGGTCTGCCGTCAGATGGACGTAGCTCTGTCGGACGTGATGGCGATGGGCGACTCCGAGTCCGACCTCGCCATGCTGCGCCTGGTTGGCCTGGGCATCGCCATGGCCAACTCGCCCGATGAGGTGAGGCGCGCCGCCGTCCATATCGCCCCCTCCAACGACGCCGACGGTGTCGCCTGGGCGATCGAGCGCTTCGCGCTGTAAGTCTTAGGTTCTACGTTGTAGGTTCCTGGCTCTCTCGCCCGGCCAACCTAGCATCCCCTTCCGCCTGCACTATCCGGTACACATCCGCGAGAGGGAGGCCGCTGGACTCCGCCAGCCGCTTGCACACCTCGTACTCCGGCGCCACGCGGGGCGGCTCGTCCGGCAGGCGCTTCACCTTGACGGCGGCCGGCCCCAGGGACGACTCGAACTCCACCACCTCCCGCTCCGCCTCCCAGCGGCGCACGGGACGCACCCGCACGCCCAGCGTGGACGTCTCCCGCAGGAGCAGGCGGGCCAGCGCCTCCTCATGGGCCTCGTCACAGATGACCGACAACACGATCCCTGGCCGGCCCTTCTTCATCTGCACAGGCGTCAGCCAGGCGTCGGCCGCGCCGCCGGCCAGGAGCTTCTCCAGCGCATAGCCCAGCATCTCGCCCGTCATGTCGTCGACGTTGGTCTCCAGGAGGACCCTAGGCCGCGTCTCCTGGGCCGCTCCCTGGCCCAGCCACAGCCGCAGGACGTTGGGCCATTCCAGGATCTCTCGGCTGCCGGCGCCGTAGCCGACCCGCTCCAGGGTCATCTCCGGCCTCTCGAACCTGGCCAGCGTGGTGACAATGGCGGCCCCGGTGGGCGTCACCAGTTCGCCCTGGCCAGCACCGGACGGTCGTAGCGGCGCCTGGGCGCGGGCCAGCAGCTCCAGCGCGGCCGGGGCCGGCAGCGGCAGCGTCCCGTGCTGACTTTCCACCTGCCCTTCGCCCGACGGGAGGGGAGAGCAGTACAGCTCCTCCACGCCCAGCAGCCGCAGCCCCACGACGGTGCCCATCACGTCCACGATGGCGTCCACGGCGCCGACATCGTGCAGGTGTACCGTCTCCACGGTCTCTCCGTGCACGGCGGCCTCCGCCTCCGCCAGCCGCCGCAAGACGGCGATCCCCCTTTCGCGGTCCGCCAGCGGCAGGGACGACTCATCGATGACGCCCGTCACGTCGGCAAGGGCGCGGGGAGTTGGTCTCTCCTGCACCCGCACCTCCGCCTGCACGGCAGCCAGGCCACCCCTGGTCACCCGCCTCGCCTCCAGAGAGTATCCGCCGAGAGACAGCTTGGCCAGCTCCGCCCGCATCTCGTCAGGGGGAACGCCCGCATCTACCAGCGCCCCCAGGAACATGTCCCCGCTGACGCCGGAGAAGCAGTCCAAGTAGGCGATACGCCCCACGGCTACTCCCCCCCGACCTCGAAACCGGGTTCCGCCAGCACCTCCTTCACGTTCTCGATCAGCGCCCGCAGCCACTGCTCCACAGTGGGCAGGATGCGCTGGCGGTCCTCGTCCTCGGCAGAGCTGGCCTGGACCCTCAGGAACCCTCTTTCTCGGCCCACCCTGAAGAAGATGAAGTCATCGGTGATCAGCGGGTTGGGCCCGCCGTCGACGGGCTGAAAGCCACTGACGCGAAGCCACACGATCTCATCAGCCAGGCCGCTGGCATCGACTTTCTCCTGCTGGAAGTCCCTCAACCCGGCGTAGTCGGCTGCCCAGTCCCTCTCCTCCGCCCCCTTCACAACGTCGACCAGGAAGGCCTCGCCAGCCCCCTTCTCAGTCCGGTAGAGGGAAGAGGAGACGTTGATCCCCTGCACCTGCCACTCCTCCGACGCGGCGGGGGTGGGCTGGTACGTCACTTCATATCCCAGCAGCCGTCCCCAGCTCTCGAGTTGACCCTTCCTCGCCTTCGGGTCCGCGCTCAAAGAGGCATGATACTCGTTAGTCGTGAACAATTCGTCCGTCTGGAGGAACCCCTGAGGCAGGTCCTCCACCTGGAGCACCATCCTGCGCAGCGCCTGCTCAAGCGAGCTCTCGCCCGCACCGCCGTTGCTGTCGCCGCCGCAGCTCGCGAGGGCGGCCACGGCCAGCAGACCGGCGCCGAGCAGAAGATAGCGCCTCACTCACGCAGCCCCTCTCGCGACTGTCTGTTGATGACGGCCGCCAGATAGCCGGCGCCGAAGCCGTTGTCGATGTTCACGACGGCGACCCCGGCGGCGCAGCTGTTCAGCATCGCCAGGAGAGGGGCCAGACCGCCGAAGCTCGCCCCGTAGCCCACCGAGGTCGGCACCGCTATCACGGGCGCCGCCACCAGCCCGGCGACAACGCTGGGCAGCGCCCCCTCCATGCCCGCCACCACCACCAGCGCCCGCGCCGACCGCAAGGCCTCCCACTTGTCCAGCAGGCGGTGAATCCCGGCCACGCCCACATCGTAGGAGCGGCTCACCTCGCTACCCATGAGCTCCGCCGTCACCGCCGCCTCCTCCGCCACCGGTAGGTCCGAAGTGCCGGCGCAGAGGACCACCACGCCCGGCCAGCGCGGCTCACGGCTGCGATCCAGCGTGATCGCGCGGGCGTCGGCGTGAAAGCGCGCGTCCGGCAGACGCTCCTTCACCGCGCGATAAGCGTCCACGTCCACGCGGGTGATGAGCAGCCGATCCGACTGGGCGGCCAGACGCTCGGCGATTGCGACCACCTGCTCCCTGCTCTTCCCCTGGCCCAGGATCACCTCCGGGAAGCCGCGGCGAAGGGCCCGGTGGTGGTCCACCTCCGCGAACCCGATGTCCTCGTAGGGGAGGCGGCGCAGCCGCTCCAGCGCCTCATCCAGGGGCAGGGCGCCCTGCCGGAGCGACTCCAGAAGCTCCCGCAGCCTTGCCTCGTCCGTGACGACCTCCTTCGTAGAGCACGGCGTATTGTAGCATCGGCCTCTCGCTTGCGTAAACGAACGGGTGGCCTCGATAATAGCCGCACCATGACGAGCGGCCGGGCCCTAATGGCGTTGTGGCTCCTCCTCCTGGCAGGCTTCGCCGTTCTCAGCGGCTTCGCCGCCGCCTACGACCGCTTCCCGGCGGACATCTGGCTGGCCCACCGCCTCCAGGAGATAGACGCTGTCGCCTTCGTGCGGGCGGTGGACTGGGCGGAGGACCTGGCGGACACCCCGTGGGCAATCGTCGTCTGGCTGGGCGGGGCGGCCGCCCTGCTGGTGGCGGCCCGCCGCTGGGAGGTGCTCCTGCTCCTCGCAAGCGTCCTCGGCCGGCTGGTCAACGTCGGGGTCAAGGAGCTGGTCGAGCGGCCACGCCCAGCGGAAGAACTTGTGGTGGTGAGGGAGCACCCGTCCGGTTTCGCCTTTCCCAGCGGCCACGCCGACGGGGCCATCTTGCTCTACGGCCTCCTGTTCTACTTCATAACGCTGTTCGTGCCGCAGACCGTATTGCGCCGGGTGGGTCAGGCTGCCTGCCTGTGGGTGATCCTGTTCACGGGAATGGAGCGGGTCCACGCGGGCGCCCACTGGCCCAGTGATGTCCTAGGCGGTTATTATTTGGGGGGGCTGATGCTGCTAGCCCTCATCGCCGCTCACCGCTTCGGGCAGGCGCTCCGCAAGGGGGAGTAACCGTTGGCGACGTGCCACGTTATTAGTAGCGCGCTTCCATGAACTGGCTCGACATCGCAATCGTCCTCATAGTTGCTTTCTTCGCCGCCACCGCCTTCTCGGCAGGCCTCATCCGAGAGCTCGTGACCCTGGTGAGCGTCGTGGTGGGCGTCGTCGTCGCCGGGCTGTTCCACGACGACCTGGCCCGCGACGTCCTCGTGTTCATCGATGATGACCAGGCGGCGAAGGCCGTCGGCTTCCTGGTACTGCTGGGCGCCGTCTACCTGGCCGGACAGCTCATCGCCATCATGCTCAAGCAGGTGGCCGCTATCCTTCTCCTGGGCTGGGCAGACCGCCTGGGAGGGGCGTTGTTCGGCATCCTCAAGGGCCTGGTGGTGGTGGAGGTCCTTCTCATCGCCTTCGTCACCTTCGACGTGGGCCTGCGCGACACCATCGACGACTCGGCCCTTGGCTCCACGTTCCTGAAGGCCAGCGACGTGCTCCTACTCATCCTTCCCGACGAGTTCGAGCGGGCCGTCGACGCATTCCCGGCCTAGGGCCAGAGCACAGTATTGCACAGCTTGACGGCCATCTGCTACTATTGCCTTCGGTGACGGCAAGATGGGAGTTACCACCGCCCCGGTACTGGTCCTCAACCAGAACTACGAGCCGCTGAACGTCTGCACCGTTCGGCGGGCTTTCGTGCTGGTCGACCGGGGCAAGGCGGAGATCCTGGAGAACGGCCGCGGCTTCCTGCACACCGCCACAGTCCTCTACGCCATCCCCTCCATCATCCGCCTCATCTATCTCATCCGCCGGCCCAGACCTCAGGGGCGTCTTACCCGCCGCGACGTCTTCCTGCGTGACCGTTTCACCTGCCAGTACTGTGGCAGGCACACCAAGGACCTCACACTGGACCACGTAGTCCCCCGCCGTCGAGGCGGCGGCCACGAATGGAGCAACGTCGTCGCCGCCTGCAAGCCCTGCAATCACCGCAAGGCCGGCCGCACCCCCCAGGAGGCGCACATGCGCCTTACCCGCGAGCCGTTCCAGCCGCCCTACAGCTTCTACCGCACCTTCTACGTCTATTTGGAGGAGCAGGAGGGTTGGCGCAAGTTCGTCCCCGGCTTAGAGGCGGACGGCGGCTTCGCCTAGACCGCCCTAGGACACGCGCGCCCGGACATCGAACTCTCCGCCCCTCACTTCCGCCACCGTAAGACCGTCCTCCTGCCGGACCACGAGCCCCGAGGCATCGCCCCCGGCATGCACCTCCGGCGCCACTGCCGGCTGCACGAAGCGAACGCGGTAGTCCCAGGGCGGCCCGGCCACCCGCAGGCGTACCTCGTCACCCGACCGCTCGCCGGCGATGCGTACCTGCTGCTCCGGGGTCCAGACCGCCGTCTCAGCACCCACCGATAGCCGCGCGTCCACCGTCAGCGGCCGCCACTCCCGCTGCCCCACGTGCTCCATCTCCGGCCCCGTAACCAGTATCGAGTCCTCTCGCACATACAGCGGCAGCCGCTCCAGCGGCACCTCCAGCCGCAGGTGCCGGGGCCCCTGGAGCCGTTCACCGCTCCACCAGTCATGCCAGGTCCCCGGCGGCAGGTAGACCAGGCAGCGCCCCTCGTCGTTCATGACAGGAGCCACCAGCAAGTGCGGCCCCAGCAGGTACTCGTAGTCGACGGCGGCCGCCACCGGATCGTCGGGATACTCCAACACCAGCGGCCGCACGACGGGCAGGCCCGGGGCCTCCGCCTCCCTGGCCAGCGAGTAGATGTAGGGCAGGAGGCGGTAGCGCAGCCGCGCGAACTCCCGCACCACCTCTACCGCCTTGTCGCCGAAGTGCCAGGGCTCGCGCTCCCGGACGCCGTGGAAGCGAGCGTGGCAGGAGAGGAGCCCGAACTGCGCCCAGCGCACGTACAGCGTCGGGTCCGGCAGGGCGAAGCTATCGGGGTTCCAGAAGCCGCCGATGTCGTGGCTCCACATGCTGATGCCGGACAGGCTGAGGCTCAGCCCCGCCCGCAGGGCAGCCGCCATGCCGCCCCAGGTGCTCGGCTGGTCTCCCGTCCAGTTGATCGGGTACCGCTGCGACCCCGCGTAGCCGGAGCGGCTGAACAGCATCGCCTCGCCGCGCTCCTCGCGCATCACCTCGTACACGCACCGGTTGAACAGCAGGGGATAGATGTTGTGAACCTGCTCCCCGGTGCGGCCGTCGGCGAACAGGGCGTCGGCGGGCACCGCCTCTCCGTAGTCCGGCTTGAAGGCGGCCGCCCCCATGCGCAGGTAGGGGCAGTGCTTCTCCTGCCACCAGCGGTAGGCCTCCGGGTTGGTGAAGTCCAGCAGCACCGCCTCGTTGGGGTTGTCCAGCGGCCGTGCCAGGCCACCGCCCTGGGACCGGACGAAATACCCCTTCTCCACACCTTCGCGGTGCATCTCCGTGTCCACCCACACGTAAGGGTTCTCCCACAGGCTCAGCTTGAACCCCCGCTCCGCCAGCCACCGCACGAAACCCTGGGGGTCGGGGAACGCCTCCTCGTCCCACACGAAGTCGCAGCCGTCCCTCTCCCGCGACCGCCGCTCCTTCAGCCACAGCGGGTCAACATGTATCGCGTCTCCCGGAATGCCGATCTCTCGGAGCCGCTCCACGATCCCCTCAATCTGTTCCCGGTCGCGGTACCAGCAGCGGGAGAACCACGCCCCGAACGACCACGCAGGCGGCGCCACCGGCCGCCCAGTCAGCTCCGTGTAGCGGGCGATGATCTCCTTCGGGCCCGGCCCGTAGATGAAGAAGTAGTCCAGATAGGGATCGTCCACCCGGAAGGCGAGGGACTGGAGCGCAGGCTGGCCCAGCTCGTACACGATCTTGGAGCCGTGGTGCAGGAAGACCCCGTAGCC